>JBKQUU010000262.1:0-22838 GCA_052325485.1 Acidimicrobiales bacterium
AGGTCGACCCTGAAGAACCAGGACTCTCCTCGCCTGCCCACGTTCTCGGCCATGCCCGCAAACCTCCCCGTGTCCACTTGGACACGCCCCTCGAAGGTTTTGTGTCCAATCTGTGTCCACGACGGTACCAGGGGGCGGTGACACGAACCCCGATTGGCTGGCTCCTACTGCCTTGACCAGCACCTTTATCCGTGTCGGAGGGGGGACTTGAACCCCCACGGGATTGCTCCCACTAGCACCTCAAGCTAGCGCGTATACCTATTCCGCCACTCCGACGTGGCGCCGGCAAGCCCGGCAGCCAGAAAGCATACCGCTCACGGCTTGCCTCGGCATCCGGACGCCAGGCTCATAACCGGCGCTGGCCGGTCCCGGTACCCCCGGGAGCGGCCTTGCGCTCCCGGTCACGCCCCGTCAGTCCGTCGTGCGTTTGCGGAACAAGTAGGCGGCCAGCGGGGCGCACACGATGATCAACCCAATCGACCACATCAAGGCCGAGGCGAGTGGGTGCACAACGGGCCAGGAGGGGTTCGGAGGAACCGGGTTGGGGTTGCCGAAGAGGTTGCGCACCTCCGATGTCACCGAGCTCACGGGGTTCCAGTCCGCGATCAGGCGCAGCCAGGACGGCATGTGCCGGGTAGGGACCAACGCGTTCGAAACGAAGGCGAGCGGGAAGATGACCACGAAGCCGATGGACATGGCCGACTCGGGCGCCTTGGCATAAAGCCCCAGGCAGGCAGTGGGCCAGGTGAGGGCGTAGCTGAAGAGCAAGGCAACACCGAAACCGCCCAAGACGGACAAGAGGCCATGACCCGTGTGCCAACCCAAGGCCAGCCCCGTAACAGCCACAATGGCGCCGCAGACGCAAGCCGAGAGGAGGTCCGAAAGGGTCCGGCCCACGAGCACCGACGCCCTCCACATGGGCAGCGTCCGGAAACGCTCGATCATACCGGTGGCGAGGTCGGTAGCCAAGCCCACGCCTGTGCCCATGGAGGAGGTGACGAGGTTCATGGTGAGCAGGCCGGCCACGGCGAACTGGGTGTAGCTGGCACCTCCTGGGAGGGACATGCCAGAGCCGAAGATGTAGATGAACAGGACGGTGAAGAGCACGGGCTGTACCGTGACATCGCTCAACTGCATGGGTTCGCGGGCGATGTGGACCAGGTTGCGCCGGGTCATCACGACGACGTCCCGTGCATGACTGAACAGCTGGGCTAGAAGCCCCGGTTCCGGCCCCTCGGCCGGCCAGAGGGGCGCGACGGCCTTGAGACCGGGCGCGCTGAGCGAGGTTGCGATCATATGGACACCTCCTGGAGGTCGGAGCCGGTTTCGCTCTCGGGACCACTGTCGGGGTCGAGGGCGGGGCCGTCGAAAGCACCACCCCGATGGTCGGTGCCAGGGCCGGCGGCCTCTTGGAGACCGTCGTCGGGCCCGGTGTCGTCGCCTTCGCCACTTTCGGCGGGCCGGCCGGTGAGCGCAAAGAACACGTCGTCCAGAGATGGCTGGCGCAGCTCCACGTCGTCGACCGAGACCCCGGCAGTGTCGAGGGCACGGACCACCAGCGTGGCCAGGCCGCCCCGGTTGGAGACCGGCGCTGTCACCCGCCTACCACCCTCGCTGGCCCGGGGAGGACCTTCGACGTACGGCGCCAGGGCAGCCGCCACCACGTCGAAGCGCGCCCCGGCGCAGAGGGTGAGCTCGAGCCGAGCCCCGCCCACCGAGCGCTTGAGCTCGGCTGGAGTGCCCTCGGCGATGGACCGGCCGTGGTCCACCACAACGACACGCTCGGCCAGCTGGTCTGCTTCATCAAGGTACTGGGTGGTAAGTAGGACCGTCACGCCTTGGGAGATGAGGTCCCGGATTATGTCCCACACACCCGCCCGGCTGGTCGGGTCCAGCCCCGTGGTGGGCTCGTCGAGGAAAAGTACCGGAGGCGACGCCACGAGCGAGGTGGCAAGGTCGAGCCGCCGGCGCATGCCCCCCGAATAACCTTTTGCCACTCGTCCCCCAGCTTCGGCGAGGTCGAACCGTTCCAGCAGCTCAGTGGCCCGGCGGGCAGCCACCCGGGCGCTGAGGCCGGAAAGCTGACCAGCCATGACCAGGTTCTGGCGCCCGGTCAGCAAGCCGTCCAGGGTCACGTCCTGGGAGGTGACGCCGATGCGCCGGCGCACCTGGCCGGCCTGGGTACGGACGTCAAAACCGGCTACCCGGGCTCGGCCACTGTCCTGGAGCGTACGAGTGGTCAATATGCGCACGGCCGTCGTCTTGCCCGCTCCGTTGGGCCCGAGCAGGGCGAGGATGCTGCCCTTGGCCACCAAGAGGTCCAGGCCGGCCAACGCCCGGACCTTCCCATAGTGCTTGACCAGGCCCTCAGCTTCGATGATGGGCGACGCGACCATTCTCCCGCCTTTCTCTGTGCGTCTTACTTGCCGCACGGTAAGGGACGCTAATGAGCACCGTACCGCACCACTTGCCGGCCGTCAAGTAAGATCATCCCGATGGGTGAGCGCAGCACGCGAGAACGGATCCTGGACGAGGCACTCGACCTGTTCCTTGAAAAGGGCTTCGACAACGCCTCGCTGCGGGAACTAGCCGAGCGGATGGGCTTCACCAAAGCCGCTCTCTATTACCACTTCCCAAGCAAGGCCGACATCCTTATGGGCCTGCACCTGCGTATGCACAGCCTGATAGACGAACCGCTGGCGCTTTTGGACGACGGCGACGGCCCGGTGAGCATGGAGGCCTACGAAGCCTTCTTGAACGCCTGCCTAGAACGGATGCAAGCCAACGAGAAGCTGTTCGCGCTGCACCGCGCCAGCCAGGCCGCTATGTCGAAGCTGCAGGTGCATAACCCGGGGCACGATGGAGGGCACCAGGAGGTCGAAGAACGCGCTCGCAAGCTGTTCTCCGAGCCCTCTTTGAGCACCGAGCAGCGCCTGCGTATGGTTGCCGCGTTCGCCGTCGCCTTCGTCACCCCCGTGATGGCATCGAGCCTTTTCCCCGATGGCGGCCAGCAGGGCACCGTGGTCGCCGCCTGCCTGAGAGAAGTGATGCACCAGGTGCTCCATCCCGATCTCGCCGCCCGCCCCGTCCCCGAGCGTCCGCCCGGCCGCGCCCCGGCCCGAGCGGCGCGCCCGAAGGCGCACAGCACCAGCGTTCAGTAGTACCAGGGGAAGCTCGACCAGTCGGGCGCCCGGCGGCCGAGGAAAGCGTCCCGGCCCTCCGCTGCCTCCTCGGTCATATAGGCCAGGCGCGTCGCCTCGCCGGCGAACAGCTGCTGGCCGACCAGGCCGTCATCGGCCAGGTTGAAGGCGTACTTGAGCATGCGCACTGACATGGGGCTCCTGGCATTGACGGCGGCCGCCCATTCCAGCGCCACCTTTTCCAGCTCGACGTGGGGCACTACGGCGTTGACCATGCCCATCCGGTACGCCTCTTCGGCATCGTAAGTACGGCCGGCAAAGAAAACCTCCCGGGCCCGTTTCTGGCCTACCTGGCGGGCTAGGTAGGCAGACCCGAAACCGCCATCGAAACTGGCCACGTCGGCGTCGGTCTGGCGGAAACGGGCATGCTCGGCGCTGGCCAGGGTGAGGTCGCACACGACGTGCAGGCTGTGGCCCCCTCCGGCCGCCCACCCGGGGACGACGGCGATCACCACCTTGGGCATGAAGCGAACGAGACGTTGCACTTCGAGTATGTGGAGCCGCCCGACCCGTGGCGCGCCCGCCGGCCCGCCCCCCTGGCCACCCTGTCCGGCCGAGCCGCCCTGACCGCCCTGCCCGACCTGCCTGCCCGAGCCGCCCCCTTCGACTTGGGCGTCCTCTCCGCCGTGTTCGTACTCGTAGCCGGCCGCCCCCCGCACCCGCTGGTCCCCCCCCGAGCTGAAGGCCCAGCCCCCGTCCCTGGAAGACGGGCCATTGCCGGTAAGCAGGACACAACCCACGTCGGGCCACCGGCGGGCGTGGTCCAACACCAAGTACAGCTCGTCGACGGTCTGGGGACGGAAGGCGTTGCGCACCTCGGGCCGGTTGAAGGCCACCCGGACCGTGCCGTGAGCAAGGGCGCGGTGGTACGTAACGTCGGTCAGGTCAAAGCCGCCCACGGCGCGCCACTCCCGGGGGTCGAACAGCTCGGAAACAAAGCTCACGTCGGTCACGCACCGCCACACTACGGTCTTAGCCGTACGGCCGGGGGGTGTGCCGGGCGTCCGGGCTAAGCGTGGCCGCGGCCCGAGACCGGGCCTACGGGGTGGCCGTTCCCGCCAACATTTCCCGGTACCAGTCGTGGAAAGCGATGACGTTAGCTTCGTGGCGGCCCGACAGCGGGCCAGGGACGTAGGCGGGGCTGCGGATGCCCCGCTGGTTGCGCTCGCAAAGCACCCAGTCCTGCTCGCTGGTGCGGCTCCACACGGGGAGGAGCCGGTCGAGCGAATAGTCGCGGCCCTCGACGGCGTCCTTGTCGACGAGCCAGGTGACCACGACCTCGGTGCGTTCGGTCCCCTTCGGGGCCAGGCGGGTGGTGACGGCGTGGTCGGCGCTGGCGTGGCACCAGAAGTTGGGCAGCGCCCGCAGCCGCAGCACCCCCACGTCATAGTCCTTGAACGCGCCCATCAGGGGAGCAACCGGGCCTCCGTCCAACGACTCGGTGGCAAATCCTTCCACTAGCGGGGTCCGGTGCGCTGACCAGCTGCGACCGGGCGATGGGAAAAGCGCCAACCCGGCACCATCGAAAACCTCACCCGGCGGCAACCCGTCCAAGGCGGTGAGCATGGCCTCGGTCCGCCGGGCGATGCGCTCCCGCACGAGCGGTGAGGTCGTATCGGAGGTGTCGAAATGGGACTTTACGTACTCGGGGTGGCCGACGTGGCAATGCCAGCATTCGCGGTTGTTCTCCCACACGATCTTCCAACCGGCCGCCACCACGTACCTTCGCCGGTAGGCCACCTTGGCCCGGGCTAGGCCCTGGGGCGCGAGCGCCGCGGCCATTCCCGTTATGTCGGGCTGGGCGCCACGCCCGCTGGGCCCCGGTGCCGGCTCGAGGCGCACGAAAATGAGGCCGCCCAGTTCGGCGCATTCGACCGGCACGAGCCCGTAAGCGCTCCTGTCCAGGCCCTCGACGCTTTCCATACCGCCGGAGGCGGCGAGCGAGCCGTCCAGCCGGTAGGCCCACTGGTGGTAGGGGCAGCGTACGAAACCTCCCGGGCCGCCCCCAGGCCCAGCGGGGAGCCCGCCAGGCGCCACACCAGCAGGCGGCTCGTCGCCACCAGGCGGGGCACCAGCAGGTGGGCCATGCCGTTCGGGGGCGTCGGCCAAGCGGGCCCCCCGGTGGCGGCAGACGTTGTGAAAAGCCCTGGCCTGGCCGTCCTCGCCCCGGACTATGAGCACCGAGTCATCGCCCATGTCGAACACGGCACGCTCACCGGGCCGGGCCAGCTCGGCGGAATGGGCAACGAACAACCAGGCCGGCCGCCAGATCCTCTCGAGCTCGAGGCCAAAGACGTTTGGGTCGAGGTGCAGGGCCCGCTCCAGGGAGAAGCCCCGGGCCTGGCGGGACAGCAGCTCCAGGGCCGGGGCCGCGGCTGCGCCGGCGCCCATCGCTCAGCGCGCCACCAGAGCGTCCAGCGAGTCCTCCGCTATGGCCGGTGAGCACGTCATCCCCCTGCCGCCCACTGCGGTCACGACCTCGACGCCCGGGAGCACCTCTTGACGCCAGTAAAGCGGCCCGTCCTTCTCGCTCACGTCGCTGTAGACGCCGGCCCACCGGCGGGTCACCGGGGGGACGCGCCGGCGGAGCAACCGAGCGGCCTTGGCCAGCAGGTGATCGTAAATCCCCTCTTCGACGTCAAAGCTGAACGGTTCGGCATAATCATGCGTGTCCCCGATGGTGAGGCCACCTCCGACCCGTTGGACCAGGAGCAGTTGCGCCCGGGCACCGGCGGCGAGAGCGTCCTGGGGCGCCAGGGAGGCCCGGGCCGGCAGGTCGAACGCCGGGTAGTAGCGCAGTGAGTCCCCGTCGGCCACCGCCGTGGTCAGCTCCCCTGGATATGGCGCCGTTTCGAGCATCTGCAGGCGTACCCGCCTGGTCTTCGGCACGTCCGCATAGCGGGCCACCAGCCCGGAAAGCGTCGCCCCGGTGCAGACGAACACCCGGTCACCCTCGTGGCGTTGGCCGCGGTCGTCGAGCGCGGCCCGCTCGGAAAGCTCGACAACCTCCCTACCGGGCAGCCATGCGTAACCGGCGTGCGCCGACGACGGCCCGGACGAGGGTGGTGACGCCTCTCGCGACAGGTGCTGCCTGAGGGCGGCCACCATGGTGCGCGGCTCGACAATGGCGTCGGCGCGGCACCACAGGGCCCCGGCCACCTCGTCGGAAAGCTCGGGGTTGACCCCCCGGGCGGTGGCGGCGTCCAGCAGCTCCCACTGGCGGGCGCGAGCGTCGTCACGGGTGCAGGCCTGCTCCAAGACGGCCAGCTCGGCCTCGTCCGTCGCCACCGTGAGCGAGCCCGCGGCCCGGAGCTCAGCCCCGGGGACCACCACCTCCCGGACGATCGCCTCCCACAACGAGCGCGCCCTCAGCGCCAGTTCGAGCTCGGCGCCCCCGGCGCGAGCACCCACCCAGACGAGGCCGAAATTGCGGACGCTGGCCCCTCGGGCCACGAGCTCCCGCTCGACTTGGACCACCTGCAAGCCGCGCCGACGAGCCACGAGCGCGTGCATGGTGCCGAGGATGCCGCCGCCGACGATTATGACGCGGCCGGCGGCGCTCACGCCTCCTCGGGCACCAACGTGATGTCGGCCTTGGTGTCCACCAGGACGTTGTCCGATACGAGGCTAACCTCGACTGACGACCCGAGGGCCAGGGTGCTGGCCTGCGGGCTGGTCAGGTCGACCTTCACCGAGACGTCGGCCCACAGCAGCACGTCGACGCGGGACTGCGCGCCCCGGAAGGTCACCGCGCTCACGATCCCGTTGGCCCCGTGCACCGGGGCCAAGGCCAAGGCCTCGGGACGGACCAGGACGTCGACGTCCTTGCCGGCGCCGGCGTTGGCGAACGGACCGCGCGCCACCACCTCCCGGCCCAGCACGGAGACCATCCCACCACCCATGAGCTTGCCCGGCAGGCGGTTCATGGTCCCTACGAACTCGGCCACGAAGGGGGTCTGGGGCTCGTCGTACAGCTCCGCCGGCGTCGCCACTTGTTCGAGCTTGCCCCCTCGCATGACCGCCACCCGGTCGGCCATGGACAGCGCCTCGTCCTGGTCATGGGTCACGAAAACGGTGGTGATGGCCAGGCGCCGCTGCAGGGCCCGGATCTGGTCGCGCAGCTGTACCCGCACCTTGGCGTCGAGGGCGGAGAGGGGCTCGTCCAGCAAAAGGACCCGGGGCTCGATGGCCAGCGCCCGGGCCAGCGCCACGCGCTGCTGCTGGCCGCCCGAAAGCTGGTGCGGGTAGCGGTCGGCCCGGTCAGCCAGCTCCACCATCTCGAGCAGCGACACCGCCTTGGCCTTGCGAGAAGAGCCGCCCACTTTGCGCAGGCGCAGGCCGAAGGCGACGTTCTCGAGAACGGTCATGTTGGGGAACAGGCTGTAGCTCTGGAACACCATCCCCATGTTGCGCTTCTGAGCGGGCACGGACCGGATGTCCTGGCCGTCGACGATCACCTGCCCGGACGAGGGGGCCTCAAAACCGGCCAGGATACGCAGCGCCGTGGTCTTGCCACAGCCGGAGGGCCCGAGCATGGCCAGGAACTCCCCGGGGGCTATGTCGATGGAGAAGCCGTCCAGGGCCCGGACAGTGCCGAAGACACAGCTCAAGTCTTGCAGCACCACCGACGTGCCGCCCGACGACGGTTTTGGCAGGTCCCCGCCCCAGGTCCCCGACGTGCCGCTCTGGGCCATCAAATCCTCCGGACGAGATAGCGCTGTCATCGAGAACCTCGCTTCATTAGCCACAGCTTAGGGACGTCAACCTCGAGCTTCACTTGCGCCTCACCTGGCCCTCGGGAGGACCAGCCGTCGGACCCGGCTTAGCCGGTCCCCGGCCTTGGCCCGCTTCTTCCGACCGATCATGGAGATGGCCAGCAGCACGACCCAGGTCAAGAAGAGGGCCATGAGCGATGCCGCCACCGAGACGTGGGAATTGGACGCTTCGAAGAGCACGATCCAGGTCGGGAAGGTCTGGTACTGGTCGAGGGCGGCCATGGTGTACTCCCCCAGCACCAGGGCGACGGTGAGCACGGTGGCCGAAAGGATGGCCACCCGCATATTGGGCAGCAGGACCCTGCGCATGGTCGTCAGCCAGTCCCCGCCCAACGAGCGTGACGCGTCCACCAGGGTATGGACGTCGATGGACCGGACGCCGGCGTCGAGGGCCCGGTAGGAGAAGGGCACGGCCAGGACCACGTACTCCAGGGCCAGCAGGAACGGCGTCGCTTTCAGCCGGGACGGGGCCACCGTCAGCACGCCCAGGATCAGCACCACGGGTGGTATCACCAGGGGCAGGGAGGTGACGAAGTCCATGACCCGGCGCAATCGGGGTACGCGCAAATGGATGTACACGGTGGTGGGCACCATGATGGCCAGTTCGAAAATCGTGGTGACGATGGCCAGTTGCACCGAGAGCCAGATAGCAGACCCAAAGCCTTGCTGGTCAGCCAGGCCCGAATAAGCCTGGGCGCTGAAACCGGTGCCGTTATAGGCCAGGCTGAAGCGGAAGGCGGCCCACAAGGGCAAAAGGAAGTAGATAGCCGCGATCAAAAAGATGATGCCCCGCCACCATCGGACATCCTTCCAGGTCCGCCGGCGGGCCTGCGCCCGGGGGCTCTCGGCGGCAATGACGCTCAGGTCATCGGCGATCCCGGCACCGCCCAGTACCTGGGTGCTCAACGGAACCACCGGGAGGCACGACGCTGGAGCAGCACGTAAAAGGCCATGACGACGGCCACTATCAGCACCAGGCCCAGGGCCAGGGCCTTGCCCACGTTCTGCTCGCCGGCGATCACATTGCCGTTGAGGAAGCTGCCGATCTGCAGGGGCGTCAGGGCGAGAGTGCCGGCGGTGAGAGCGTCGGCGGTGGCATAGGCCGACAGAGCGCTACCGAACAGGAGCAGCGTGGAGCCGAGGAGCGAAGGCATCAGCACCGGGATCCCGATGTAGCGCCAGTACTGCCACGAACGGGCGCCCAGGTTTTCGGCCGCCTCGTGCCACGAGCTCTTCAGCCCCTCGAACGCGGGCAGGGTGACCAGGACCATGAGGGGCACCTGGAAGTACATGTACACCAAGGCCACCCCGGCAAAGGTGTACAGGTCGAACCTAGGCCAGATGTGCACGCCGATGTCCGCCACCCAGTTCGTCACCAGGGCGTGCTCAGCGCCGATGCTGGCGATGAACAAGAAGGCCAGGGGTATACCACCGAAATTGGCGAACACCCCCGAAGCAGTGACGACTATCCGGCGTAGCACCGTCCCCTTGGACGTGTGGACGGCATAAGCCAGGAAGGTCCCGACGATCCCCGGGACGACCGAGGTGATCAGGGCCATTTTGAGCGAGTTCTTGAAGCCGAGGAGATAGACCCCGCGCGTGGCCTGGTCGACGTTGGCCATGGTGAAACCGCTGCCGCTCGATTTCTCGAAGGCACCGATGGCCACCGCCACGGCGGGGATGCCCAGGAACAGCAGCATCCACGCCGCGAAAGGCAGGAGCGGGGCCCAGGTCCTGACGACCCGGGCCCCCCTCCCTTGTTGCGGCAAACCCGTCAGCGCGGGTTCGTTAGGTAGTGGCAACGTCGGTCGCCCAGTCCGAGGCGACTACGCTCTCAGCCTTGACCACCTGGGCCTGCGACGGGTAGCCCTTGAAGCCCATAGGGACAGGCGGGAGCTGGGCATACGCCGCTTTGTTCACGGTGCCGGCGGCCACCATGCTGGACAGTTCGATGGGGCGGCAGAAGCCTTGGAGCCACTGGTTCTGGCCGGCGGTGGAGTACAGGTACTCTTCCCACAGCCTCGCCGCTGCGGGGTGAGGGGCGTTGGCCGAGATCGCCTGGTCGTAGTAGGAAGCGTAGATCCCGTCGGAGGGGATGACCACCTTCCAGGTCGGGACCTCGGCCGAGATTTCCGACTTCTGCAGGTAGTCCCACCAGATGACGATGGGCGTGGCCCCGCTCTGGACGGTGGACGGGCCGGAGATGACGGGCACGAAGTTGCCCTCGTTGTTGAGCTTGGCGAAGTAGTTGATGCCCGGCAGGATGTTGTTGAACGAGCCCCCGTTGGCCAGGGCAGCGGCGAACACGGCGGCGAAGGCAGCACCGGCCACCGTCGGGCTGTTGTTGATACCGACCTCGTGGTTGTAGATGGGCTTGAGCAGGTCCTTGAACGACGTGGGCGGGGTCTTTACGACGGCGGAGTTGTAGCCGATGGCCACGTACCCGCCGTAGTCAGCCCACCAGGTGTCGTCACTGGCCCGCTGTGCGGCGGCGATGTCGCTCCATTCGGACACGGTGTAGGGGGCCAGGAGCTTCATCTGGTCGGCCTTGATGGCGAAGGGGGTGCCCATGTCCAGGACGTCCGGCTCCCGGCTTTGGCCCTTGAGCTGCACCATGGCGTTGATCTCGTCCTGGCTGGAGCCCTCGGGGTTCTCGCTGGTGATCTTTATGCCGTACTCCTTCGAGAAGGAGTTGATGATGGCGCCGTAGTTGCACCAGTTGCTCGGGAGGGTGATCACATTGAGCGCGCCCTCGGCCTTGGCGGCGGCGATGAGGCCGCTCATGCCGCCGAACGCAGCCACCGAGGTGGCCGTCGAGTAGTTGGATGCTGCTGCGCTCGCCGGGCTGGCACCGGAGGTGACCGCGGCGGCGGCACAGCAGACCAGGGCAGTGGCTGCCGAAGCTGTACGTACTCCCGGGCGACGGCTGATCTTTGCTCTCACGTATGTTTCTCCTAAGGCTCGTCGGGACGCGCTGGGAAAGAAGCGCGCAATGCTTTTGGTGGCGTCACAGCCGCCAGAGTCCCATTGACGGTACGGCGGTGCGTGATGACCACTGGAGCGGACAGTACGCGGCATGGATGAAGAAAAGGTAACGCGACGGTACCGTCCGGATGAACATTGGGTACCATCTCGTGGCGGAGACCACGCTAAGTCGCCGGAACGTGCGCTCTGCGTGTTCAACGCCACTCGTCGCGGGCCAGGACCGGCCCCGTCCCGGGGGCGAGGTAGCAGTTGGCGAGCGTCCGCTCCATGTTGCGCATGCGCCACCGCAGCATCTCCTGGGCCATCTCCAGCTCCAGGCGCACGTCGTGACGCCCGCCGGGCGTGGCACCAGGGGCAGGGGCACCAGGGGCAGGGGCACCAGGGGGCACGGCCAGGTTGAGCACGTGGCCGGGGTCGGCCACCAGGTCGAACAGCAATGGCGGTAGCACCTCCGGGCCCGCCGCGAACTGAACGTACTTGGCCTCTGCGCTGCGGGCCACCGCTAGGGAGCAGTGCTCACCGGGGATGCCCAACCGCCGCTCGGCGTAGCGGTACTCGGGATGGCGGAAGTCCCATTCCCAGTGGGCCACCGTCCGCCAGCGGGGGGGCGCCGTACCAGCGTGCAAGAAGGAGCTGAGGGGCCAGCCGTCGAACTGCACCGGGATCTCCGCCCCCAGCCAGTCCAGGACAGTCGGGGCCACATCGACCGACTCGGTGGGTACGTCGACGACGAGCCCCCGGGTGGCATCGGCCGCCGCCGACGGGTCCCGCACGATGAGGGGGACGTGGAAGCTCTCGTCCCAGTAGCCGCACTTCTCCACCAGCCAGTGGTCGCCGCCCATCTCACCGTGGTCGCTGGTCAGCACGACCAGGGTGCTCGACGCCAGCCCCTGGGCGCCCAGGTAGCCGAACAAACGGCCAAGTTGGTCGTCGACCTCGCTCTGGGCACCGTAGTAAGTGGCCCGCAACTGTTTGCGCTCGCCCTCGTCATGGGGAGCGGCGGTGAGGCCCAGGCCCACCAGGAGAGCGTTGAGGGGATGGAAGGCCGCCTCCGCCTCCGGGTCGGTGAAACCGGTGAACGGGCCGACTTGCTCGGCCGAGTACAGGTCGTGGTACCCCGCCGGGTTGCGCCGGGGCGGGTGGGGCCGGACGTAGGAGATGTGCATGAAAAACGGCCCGTCGGCGTGCCGGCCCAGCCACTCGATGGCTTTATCGGTCATGAACACCGTCTCGGACAGCTCGGCCGGGAACTTGGTGGGCGCCCAGGTGGCACCGTGGTCACCCGCCCCTGGGTAAGAAGTGTCTGGCTCGTAGAGGGCTAGGGGCACCGACGGCACGTCGACGCCGTGCTCGGCCAACCATTTCCCCCACTCGAGGGCGCCCTGGTCGTACGGGTCGCACACGATGGCGTCGAAGCCCGGCAGTACCCCTTCATAACTCATGGTGCGCGGGTCGCCGGCCGGGACCGTGCGGGGGTCGGTGCTGGTATCGGTATAACCGAAAAGGACAGGTCCGTAACCATTTTTCCTGGCTTCCAAGGCAATATTGGTGAACCGGGCATCCAGCGGGGTGCCGTTCATGACGGACCGGTGGTTCTGCATGTACATCCCCGTGTAAAGACAGGCCCGGCTCGGCCCGCACGGGGCGGCGTTGGCCCAGTGGTTGGCGAAAAGCACGCCCCCGGCGGCCAGGGCGTCGATGTTCGGCGTCCGCACCACGGGATGGCCCATGCAGGACAGGCTGTCGCCCCGCCACTGGTCCACGGTGATGAACAAGACATTACGAGCCACGGGGTTCCCTTTCTGGCGTCACCGCAGTCGCGGTCGGCGCCACCCTGGCCATCGTAGGTTCCCGGCCCAAGCCTTGTGCCGGGAACGGGGCCTTGTCCCGGGAACGGGGCCTTGTCCTGGAAATGGCCTAAATGGAGCGGAAGCCCCAGGTTTGCTCGTCCCAGGCCATATCGCCGAAATAGGGACCGGCCTGGACGTTGAGCAAATGGGGGTCCACCACCGCCAGTACGGGCAGCGGCACCAGGGGAAGGTCGACAAAATCGGCCCAGGCCTGGGCGTCGATCTGGTCGTACAAGCCGGGGAGCTCGACCGGCGTGGCTGTCGGGATCTGGGCGAGCAGGGCGTTCATGCCCGGGCTCGAATAGCCGTCGAAGTTGGTGGGGCCGGCGGTGGCATAACGGCCGGCCACGCTCGAAGGGTTGGCCGGCACCCGGCGGAGCTCGAGGGCCATCTGCCAGCCGGGCGGGGGTGGCCCGGCCTGAGCGGGGCTGGCCGCCCACACGCGGCCCGCCCAGGCCGTGCTGGCCCCGTCAGCGCTGGCCACCGGACCACCCTGGTCCGAGGTCACGGTCACCCCGACGGCGGCGCACGAGGCGGCGATCTGGGCCGCCAGCTGCTGGGCCACCGGGTCAGCGGAGGGCACGAACAGCGACAGGTCGACGGGCTGGCCGTCGGGGAGGTGAAGAGCGCCGTTGCTGAACGTATAACCGTGGGCCGACAACAGCGCCAACGCCGCTGCCGGGGCCGGGTTGTCATAGGCGGTGCCGTCGGCTTTGTACCCTCTTTCTCCCGGGAGGTAAAGCCGGCTTTCCACCGGGGCAGCCCTGAGGCCGTAGGGGGCCAGCACGTCGGCGGCCATGGTCGTACGGTCCAGGGCCATCATGATGGCCTGGCGCAGTACGGGGCTGGAGAGCGGGGGCGACGACTCGTTGAAATCCAGGTCCTCGTAGCTGGCGCTCGCCACTCCCAGCACCGAGAGCCGGCCCGCGGCCTGCAATTGCTGGTACGTGGCCGGGTCGGCGGGCACGGTCGCCACGTCCAGCTCGTGGCCGCTGAGGGCGTTGAGCGTTTCGGTCAAGGTGCTCGTGAAGTAATAGGTGATGAGCGCCAGGTTGCCCGGTGTGCCCCAGTAGCCGGCATTGCGGACGAGCTCGAGCGAATAGCCCGGGTGCAGCTGTGAGACCAGGTACGGGCCGGCCGAGACGAGGTCGGCGACGGGGTCGGTGAAACCCGAGCCGAAACCGAGGGCCTGGGCCACGTGCGCCGGCATCAGGTAGGAGAAAAGTGAGCGCCAGTCGGGATAAGGCGAGGAAAACGTGACCGTGGCGGTGTAAGGGTCGGCGCCGCTGCCGGCGACATCGGCAATATCGTCGTAACCCGCTTCGTCCACCGGGGTGAACGGCCTACCCCCGACGTCGGTGAAACGGGCCTGGCCCGATTGGGCCTCCCAGTTGTAAACGAAGTCGGCATAGGTGAGAGGGGTACCGTCGGACCAGACCGCCCGGGGGTTTATCTGGTACACGACGGTCTGGGGTCGCGAGCTCACCTCGGTGGCCGAGACCAGCAGGGAGGTGTCGAGCACCTGGGCACCGTCGGGCTGGGTGTAGAACGCCGACGGCCACACCTGGGCCAGGACCTGCTGGAGGGGCACGGACCAGGGGGCCGCCGCCCGGGCATGGACGTCCCAGTTGCCCGGCTCGGGCCCCAGCCCGTAGGAGGCGGTCGCCGCCGTGTTGTAGGTGACATTGGCCGCCGGCGGCGCCGTCGTCAACGTCGTGACGGCCGTGGCACTGGGGGCCGAGGTGGTGGTCGTACCGGTAGTGGCCGTGCCGGCCGTGGTACTGGCCCTCCCCGAGGTACGCGCCGAGGTGCCGGCCGGGCTCGTCGCCCTCGAGGTGGAGGTCGACGTCGACGTGGAGGTCAGAGCGCCTTTCGAAGTCGTCGGCGGCTCGGGTGCGGCCGGCAGGTGGGTGGGGCTGCAGCCGGAGAGCGAAAGCAACAGGGTCACGGCGACGGCCGCCACCGCCGCCGCCGCCCATGGCGCCCGGTCCCGAGATCTACCGGCACCCAAGCGGGCTCACCTCACCACGAGGTCCAGCAAAGCCCTCAGCCGGGCCCGGCCCGCACTGGCCCCGGTGGCCCCGCCGGCCACCGCCGGTCCCTCTTGGCGCCCTGGGCTGGGGCGCAGGGACCGGGTGGCCAGCACGGAGCCTGCCAGCACGGCGGCGAAACCGACCGCTGTCATGGGGCCGAAGTTCTCCCCCAGGACGGCCACGCCCAGCACCACGGCCACAGCTGGGTTTATGTACGTGATGACGGTGGCCCGCATCGGGCCCACCTCGGCGATCAGGGCGAAAAAGGCAATGAAAGCAACGGCCGTGCACACCGCCGCCAACCCGGCCATCGACGCCAGCACCGAAGCCGACAGCGCACCGGTAGGCCTTTGCAGGACCGCCACGGGGGCGTAGACGATGGCGCACAGGACCAGCGAGGCGACCACGACGCTCGGCCCGGGGACGTCGGAGAGGTGCCGGGACAGGATCCACGGGCCCAGGGCGTACCCGGTGACGACCAGCACGAACGAACTGGCGGCGAACAGGTCGGACCGGCCGACGTTGAAACCGACGAGGGCGGCCACGCCGACCAGGCCCAGGACCAGGCCCACCAGCCGTCGCCGGTCGAGGCGGTCCGAGCCCGTGACCCGGGCGATCACCGCGCCGGCGATGGGGACGGCCGCCACGAGGAGACCGGCCAGAGAGCTGGAGACCTTCTCCTCCGCCGTGAACAGGAACCACCAGGGGACACAGAGCTCGGCGACGGTATAGGCAACGAGGGGCTTCCAATGGGCCCGCAGGGGGGCCAGCAGCCCCCGTCTCACCACGAACGGCGACAGCAGTAGCGCTCCGCCGGTGGTGCGGACGAACACCAGGAAGGCCGGGCTCACCTCGCGCACCGATACCCTTATAAGGAGGTAGGGCAAGCCCCATATGACACCCATGGCGACGAAGAGCACCCACCCGCGCCGGGTCATATAAGGGACACCTCGCCTACAGTACGCCCTGCGCTGGGGACGCGGAGCCGGCTCAGGCCGCCGGAGTTACCGCCGCGGGCGGCTCGGCCGGTTCCTGGAGGGGGTAGTAGCAGGCGGCGTAGTGTTGGCCGCCGAACGATGTCAGGGCCGGCTCCTCCTCGGCACAACGGACCTGCGCCCGCGGGCAACGGGTGCGGAACGGGCAGCCTGAAGGCGGGTTCAACGGCGAGGGCAGCTCGCCCGAGATGGCGATGGCCCGGCGCGAACGCTGCACCGTCGGGTTGGGCACCGGTATCGAATCGATGAGGCCGGCGGTATAGGGGTGGGCGGAGCGGGCGTACACGTCGTCCCCCGTACCGATCTCGACCATCTTGCCCAAGTACATGACGCCGATGCGGTCGGCCAGGTAACGGACCACCGACAGGTCATGGGAAATGAAGACATAGCTGAGGCCATGGTTGGCCTGGAGGCGCTTCATCAAGTTGAGGATCTGGGAGCGGATGGACACGTCCAGGGCAGAAACGGGCTCGTCGGTCACGATGAGCCTGGGGTTGAGGGCCAAGGCCCGGGCCAAGCCGATCCGCTGGCGCTGGCCCCCGGAGAACTCGTGCGGGTACAGCTCTACGGCGTGGGGCGGCAAACCCACCTCGGCCAGCAGAGCGGACACCCGCTGGCGCTGTTCGGCCGGCGTCCCGATGCCCTGGACCACCAATGGTTCACGGATGATGGTCCCGACCCGCATGCGGGGGTCGAGCGAGGAGTACGGGTCCTGGAACATGAGCTGGAGGTCACGGTGCTGGCGGCGCAGGTCAGCGCCCCGCAGGCGGGTGAGGTTGGTGCCTTCGAACAGGACGTCGCCGGAGGTAGGCCGCTCGAGGCCGACGACCATACGCCCGAGCGTGGACTTGCCGCACCCGGACTCCCCCACGATGCCGACCGTCTCGCCCGGCCCCACGCTCAGGTCGATGCCCCGCACGGCCTGCACGGAGCCCACCTTGCGCTGGAGCACGGCGCCGGCGGTGACCGGGTACTCCTTGCGTACCCCTCTCAGCTCGAGCAGGACGGGCGCCGCCCCGTCCCCGGTACTGGTCGGCCCGGTACTGGTCGGCCCGGTGGCCGTGATGCTGACCACGCGGCCCGGGGGCCGGGCCTCGTCGGGGCCGGGGCCGTCAAAGCGCATGCGGACGCTCGAGCCCCCATTGGCTCCGCCCGTCCCGACAGTCGCGCCCGTCCCGACAGTCGCGCCCGTCCCGACTGCACCGCCGCTCCGGGCGCCGGGGGTGGCCCGGATGTCGGGCACGGCCCGGGCTTCGGGCCCGGCCCGCGTATCGGAGACGGCCGGCACTAGGGCACCGTCGCCGCTGGCCACCAAGGCGGGCTCGGCCCCCTCGCCCAGGAGGTCGCCGGCACCGGCGATCTCCTCGACGTTGCGGCTCACGGGATGGAAACAGGCGTACGGGTGACCGGGGTCGTCCCCGGCCAGGGGCGGCACCTCGGTGCGGCAGATCTCGGTGGCATAACGGCACCGCGGCGCGAACCGGCACGCCCGCAGCGGCCGGGAGAGGTCCGGCGGCAACCCCGGGATGGCATAGAGGCGCTGGGTCTTGTCCTGGTCTAGCTGGGGGATCGACGCCAGCAACGCCTCGGTGTAGGGGTGGTGCATGTCGTTGAAAAGCCGCTCGGTGGAGGCCGATTCGACGACCTGGCCGGCGTACATGACCAGCGTCCGGTCCGCTTGGCCGGCGATCACGCCCATGTCGTGGGTGATCAGCAGCACCGCCATGCCCAAGCGCGTTTTCAAGTCGTCGAGCAGGTCCAAGATCTGAGCCTGGATGGTGACGTCGAGGGAGGTGGTGGGCTCGTCAGCGATCAGCACCTTCGGCTCGCAGGCCAGGGCCATGGCGATCATGACCCGCTGGCGGAGACCACCCGAGAGCTGGTGCGGGTAATCGCCCAAACGTTCCCTGGGGTTGGGCACGCCGACCAGGCTCAGCACCTCGCCCGCCCGGTCAAGGCCCTGCTCCTTGGAGGCCCCCCGGTGCAGCACGACGCTCTCGGCGATCTGGCGACCGATGTTCATGGTCGGGTTGAGCGAGGTCATCGGGTCCTGGAAGATCATGCCGATCTCGTTGCCCCGCACCGAACGGATCTCGGCGTCGGACATGGCGGTGAGGTCTCTGCCCCCCAGACGGACCGAACCGCCCACGATGTGCCCGCCGTGCGGGAGCAGGCGCATGATCGAACTGGCGGCCATGGTCTTGCCACACCCGGACTCCCCCACCAGGCCGACGGTTTCTCCTTGCTCCACCTGGAAACTTACGTCATCGACGGCTTTGACGACCCGCGTGCGAAGGCGGATGTACATGCGCAGGTGGTCGACTTCGAGGAGGCTCATAAGCGCGAGCTCGGGGTCGTCGTCACCGCTCTTGCAGCCTGACTTCGAAGCTGTCCCGCAAGGCGTCGCCGATGAAATTGAACGCCACCACGACCAGGATGATCATTATCAGCGCCGGGTAGACCTGCCACCAGTAGCCGTCGGACAGGAACCCGCTGCCGTTGGAGAGCATCTGGCCCCAGGTGGCGGTGGGGGGCGGCAAGGCAAAACCGAGGAACTGGAGCACGGCCAGTACCAGGATGGCGTCGGCGACCTGGAAGGTGGCATTGACGATGATCGTCCCGATGGCGTTGGGGATTATGTGCCGGAAGACGATGCGCCGGGACTTGCCTCCCATCACCCTCACCGCCTGCACGTACTCACGGGTGCGCAACGACAGCGTCTCGCCCCGCACCAGGCGGGCCGGGGCCAACCAGCTCAGACCGGCCAGCACGAAGATGAGCAACAAAGTGGTGGGCGTGGTCACCGTCGACACGAAGATGAAGAGGAAGACTACGGGGATGGCGAGCATGATGTCGACGATGCGCATCATCACCGTGTCGACCAGTTTGCCCATGTAGCCGGCCACGGCGCCGTAGACCACGCCCAAAAGCGTGGCTATGCACGCCACCGACAGCCCGATCTCGATCGAGCTCTGCCCTCCCACCATGAGCCGGCCCAGGACGTCGTAACCGTTGTTGTCGGTCCCCAGGAGATGGCTGGCCGAAGGGCGCAGGTTACTGTTCATGACGTTCGAGTACACCTGGTCGGTGTGGTAAAAAAGCGGGCCGATAAAACAGAACACCACCGTTATGCAGACAATTGCCACCCCGATGACAGCCAGCTTGTTCTTGGTGAACGTGCGGAACACCAGCTGCAGGACGCTGCCCTGCTTGTAAACCTCCCCGCCCTCGGCCTCGGGCATGGGCAGGGTCTCGGCGGCGACGGGGAGCAGGGCCATTTTCAGTAGCGGACGCGGGGGTCCAGCACCGCGTAGGTCAAGTCGGCGAGCAGGTTGCCAAAGCAGGTGGCCAGCCCGACCAGCACGGTTATGCCCTGCATGACCGGGTAGTCGTCGGTGGTGGCGGCGGTGAAATAAGCCAGGCCCAGGCCTTGGAAATTGAACAGCTCCTCGATGACGAGCCCGGCGGTGAGTATGGCGGGCAGGGACAGGCCGACCAGGGTGGCCACGGGGACGAGCGAATTGCGCAACAGATGGCGCCAGAGCACCTTGCGCTCGGACAGGCCCTTGGCCCGGGCGGTACGGATGTAGTCCTGGGCCAGGCTGTCGATGGCGGACGAGCGCATGTAGCGGGAAAAAAGGGCGTACGTCACCAGGGTCAGGGTGGCCACCGGGAGCACCAGGCCGGCCGGGTGGGCCAGCATCTGCCCCACGGTATTGCCCTGGGGCGCCTCCGCCGGCAGCCACTTGACCGTGATGGACAAGAGCGAGACCAGGATCAGGCCCAGGGCGTAAGAGGGCATGGAGTAAAGCAGGAACGAAGTCGCCGTCCCGGCGTAGTCCCAGGCCTGGTTGCGCTTGACCGCCTGGAGCACGCCTATGGGCACGGCGATCAGCACGGCGAGGACGAGAGAGGTACCGACCAGCATGACGTCGCGGGGGATGTCATTGGCCACGATGGCGTCGACGCTGCGGTTGAGCTTGTACGAAAAGCCCAGGTTGCCGTGCACCAGATGGTCCAGGAAGACCCAGTACTGGTACCAGAGCGGGCTGTTCAAGCCGTTTTGCTGGTTGAACACGGCCACCTGCACATTGGTCGCCCGGGGGCCGATGACGGCCCGGGCGATACTGCCCGGGATGAGGTGCTCCAGGCCGAAGGCGATCACGGTGACCCCGAGGACCACCACGATGGCCTGCAACAACCGGCGGATTATGTAACCCGTCAACTGGAGCGCCCCATCCTACGTAGCTTGCCTAGCTCCCGTTACTTGGTGAGGTACCAGGTCTCGGGCGTCATGTTGGTGAACAGGTTGTTGCTGTAGCCACCCAGGTGCTGGGAGGTGAGCACGATCGACGCCGCCACCGGGTCGCCGGTAGCCGTCGGGATGAAAACGACCGGGGCCTGCTGGATGAGGTAGTTCTCGTAGGCGTCGAGGGCAGCCTGGGACTGGCTGGCCGGTGCGGTGGTGGTGTCGGCGATCAATTGGTTGGTCTTGGCATCGGACCAGCCCTCGTAGTCAGCCGCCGACCCGGTGTAGAAGATGGACTCCCCGGTGGGGAAGTAGTCGGGGGCGAAGACCCAACCGGCGCCCCAGTCCTCGGCCGTCCAGTTGCACTGCGCCGAGCCCGGCTTGGCGCTGCCGTTGGGGCCGCAGTCGACGGCGGCCCCGGCGACCTGGGCGAAGGGGTGCTCAGTCAGGTCGAGGACGATGCCTACCTGGGCGGCTTGGCTCTTGAGGTCCTGGACCTCTTCGTCCGTGATCGTCGCCCCGCTCTGGTAGTCGAGGTTGAAGGCGACCTTCAGGCCCTTGGGCACGCCGGCCCCGCACTCGCCGGCACTGGTGCCCGGCTTGGCGCAGTAGGCGGTCTGGCCCGGGGCGACGTCGGCCCACCCGTGCGCCTTCATGATGTTGGCGGCGTCGGAGAGGCTGAAGGGGTACGGGTCAGTGGACTCCTCAGCGTCGGCCAGCGGGTTGGTGGGGGCCACCGGTACGGGGCCGTACGTGGGCGCCGCGTAACCGTCGATGAGATGGCTGATCCAGCCTGGCTGGTCCACCAGGTGGGCGAAGGCCTGGCGGAAATAGACCTGCGAGAACAGGGCCCCGAACTTGGGGTTGTGCAGGTTCAGGGGGAAGTACGAGATCTCTGAGGGGGCAAAATTGGTCGCCGTGTAACCCTCGGCCTCGACCGCTTTGAGCTGAGGTATGTACTCGTCGGCCAGGTAGGCCACCTGCAGGGCGTTGGGCCCGCCGGACTTGATCTCGTTGAGAAGGGCCTCGTCAGTCGTGAACGGTTCGAGCACCAAGGACGAGAGCGACGGCTTGGGCGACCCGCTGTAGTCTGGGTTGGGCACGTAGGTCACTTGACCGGTGGCGGTGAAGCTCTTCAGCTCCCAGGGCCCGTCGACGACCGACCAGATGGGGCTCTTAGCGTAACCGGCGGTGTTCTTGGCCAGACCGTAAAGGAACTTGTAAACGGCGGCGATGCCGCTGGCCGTGGTGTCGGGCAGGTTTTTGGCCGTCGGGCTGGGGGCGGGGGCCGACAGCGAGGTGCGGTCCCAGGCGATGGGCAGGGGGAAGATCTGCGACAGCTCGTTGTAGGTGAACCAGGTCGGGTTGTACCCCTGCTTCAGGTGCAGCACGAAAGTAGAGGCATTGGGGTAGCTGACCGAGACCACGTTGTCGGGGAAGTACCCGGGCGTGTAGTCGCACCAGTGCGTCTTCTCGGCGAACATCATGTTCATCCAGAACTCGATGTCCCGGCTGGTCACCTGCTCGCCGTCGTTCCACTTGTAGTTGTTGAGGGTGACGGTGACCGTCTTGTTGCCGTCAGTGAACACCGGCGGTTTGCCGACGCTGTAGTTGTAATCGATGGCCGGGCTGTTGTCGTTGCCGTACCAGTAAAGCGGCCGGTACATGAGCTGGAACAGCTGACCGAAGTTGACCGTGGTGCAGTCCTGGGCGTCGACGAAGGGGAAAATGAAAGTAGGCGCGGCGCTTGGGCCCTCAGCGAAATAGGCGGTGCCGCCCTCGACCTTGGTGCCGACCGAAGGCACGGGCCCCATGGGCCCGTAATTACCGGCCGCCGACGCCGCGGCCACGTGAGTAGAGGCGGAGGCGGGCGTGGCCACGCCGCCGAGCGCCGTCAGCGACCCAGCAGCCATGCCGGCGGCCACCAGTACGGCCCCGAAGCTCCGTACCCCCCGCCCCGACCTTCTCCCGAGCCACCCGGCCCCGTGATGAGCGACCGTTGCACCGAGCGTCGGCCCCACAACTTTCGACTTCATAATTCTGCCTTTCGTGAGCGGCTGACGTGCCCCTAGGGCAGTCCGTGCTCGGCAGCGCCGCGGCGGCGTCCCGCCAATTGCCAACGCTTACTGGAGACGGATCGCAAGGATCATCGTGGTAAAGGCGAAAGCGATGGCTGTGAAAACTGTAAAGCGGTCCAAGTTGCGCTCGACCACACTAGACGACGCTGCCGCCGAGCCCAGCCCGCCCCCGAACATCTCTGAAAGGCCCCCACCTTTCCCGCTGTGAAGCAGGATAGAGACGATCAACATTACACACAGCACGATATGCACCGAGATCACCACCCACGTGATCACCACCTAGCCGGCACCTCCTCCTGTTGAATTTGTGATTTACCTCGGGCACCGGCCCAGCTAAGGACCGGATCGGGTGCAAACTTAGCAGCCGTGCC
Source organism: Acidimicrobiales bacterium (assembly GCA_052325485.1). Classification (GTDB taxonomy): domain Bacteria; phylum Actinomycetota; class Acidimicrobiia; order Acidimicrobiales; family Palsa-688; genus Fen-671. The sequence continues at coordinate 22,537 of JBKQUU010000262.1, forward strand.
CGCCCGACGCAGAACGCCCCAGCTTGGCGGCGCCTGCTGGCAGACCAGGCCTTAGGGCCGCGCCTTCGCGAACCTTGGCCCGAGCGGCCTTAGGACGCGGTGCGGCCCAAGCGGACGATCTGAGCGAACTTCTCAGCGTCGAGACTGGCCCCACCCACCAGGGCGCCGTCGATGTCCGACTGGGCCATGAGCTCGGCGATGTTGGTCGGCGTGACCGAACCCCCGTACTGCACCCTCACCTTGTCGGCCACGTCTGTCCGGTAATGACTGGCCAACCAGGAACGGATGGCCTTGCACACCGC
>JBKQUU010000263.1:0-13031 GCA_052325485.1 Acidimicrobiales bacterium
GGCCCCCCAGGCGCAGCGTCCCTGAGGTGATGTCCTCCAGGCCGGCCACCATGCGCAGGGCTGTCGTCTTGCCCGAGCCCGACGGGCCGACCATGACCATCAGCTCTCCCTCGGCCACCTCTAGGTCGAGGTCCTGGACCGCGGGAGCGCCGTTGGGATAGGTCTTGCTCACTTTGTCAAGGGTTACCGTTGCCACAAATCTCTCCTTTGCACGACTTTCCCTTTGCGCTCCATAGCGCGGCGGTCGCCGGGATGGAGCATCTTTAGCGGACGCCCGCGATGCAGTCCGAGAGGACCGGGTGCTTGCTGGTGCAGCCGGCGGTGCTCGTTTGAAGCCCCCTCCTAGTGATCAGGCCTTCAACGCCCTTTGGCACAATACCACCAGCCACCGAGGGCAGTTTGCGGACCCCCGGTGGTACGGGGAGCGAATGGCTGGAGTAGAAAATGAACATGCAAAAGATCATCAACGAGCCGAGGGCCTTCGTGGACGAAATGCTCGAGGGCGTCCTGCTAGCTCACCCCGATGCCTTGCGGGCGGCGGCCGACCGAGTGATCGTACGCGCCGATGCTCCCAGGCCAGGCAAAGTGGGGATAGTTACAGGCGGAGGCTCCGGGCACCTCCCCCTGTTCATGGGTTACGTCGGCTTTGGCTTGGCCGACGGTGCCGCCGTGGGCGACGTTTTTGCGTCGCCCAGCTCCGAGCAGATCCTGGAGGCGACCAGGGCCGTCGACGGCGGGGCCGGAGTGCTGTACCTCTACGGCAACTACTCAGGCGACGTTATGAACTTCGACCTGGCCGCCGAGCTCGCCCAGGCGGAGGGCACCGAGGTCTCCACCGTCCTCGGCGCCGACGATGTCGCCTCCGCGCCGGCCGCCTCGGCGGCGCGCCGGCGAGGGGTGGCGGGTATCACCTTCCTTTACAAGCTGGCGGGTGCCCGCGCCGAAGAAGGCGGGTCACTGCCGGAGGTCGTGGCCGTCGCCGAGCGGGCGGCGGCCGGGCTCAGGTCCATGGGCGTGGCCCTGTCGCCTTGCGTGGTGCCGGCCGCCGGCCGGCCCACCTTCAGCCTGCCCGCCGGGGAGATGGAGATCGGGATGGGCATCCACGGTGAACCGGGCGTGCGCCGGGCGGCGCTGGAGCCGGCTCATCAGATCGCCGAGCAGCTCGTCGACCAGATCGTACGCGACCTGCCCTACAAGACCGGCGATGAGGTCGCCGTGCTAGTGAACGGCCTCGGCGCCACGCCCCGCGAGGAGCTGTACGTCCTGTACCGCTCCGTCCACGCCGCGCTGGCCGGTGCCGGCCTGTCGGTGCGCCGGACGTGGGTGGGCGAGTACGCCACTTCGCTGGAGATGGCGGGGGCCTCCGTGTCGGTCCTGCGCCTCGACGAGGAGCTGCACCGGCTCCTCGAGGCTCCTTGCGAGTCACCCTTTGTGGTCAGGCGCTGATCGTCATGGCCCCAGCCGGGCTGGTCCGGGCCCTGACCGCGGCGGCCTCCGCCCTGGAAGTCTCGGCGGACGAACTCAACCGCTTGGACGGCTACGCCGGGGACGGGGACCTCGGTATCACCATGTCGCAAGCCTCTCGCGCCCTGAAGGACGTGCTGGCCGCGAACAATGACCTGGAGGCGGCCCAGCTGCTTTCGACCTGTGGCGCCACCATCGCCCGCAAGGCACCTTCGACGAGCGGCACCCTTGTCGCCACCGGTTTCCTGCGGGCGGCCAAGGCGGTGGCCGACAGCTCCGGCAGCGGCGTCGAGGTCCTGGAGCGAGCGTTTGCCGCGGCGACGGCGGGCATCCAGGCCCGGGGCAAGGCCATGGTGGGGGACAGGACGCTCGTGGACGGCCTGGACGCCGTGTGCACCAGCCTGCAAGAGTCCCTGCGAGCGGGTCGCGAGTTGGTGGACGCTCTTCACTTTGCCGCCGTGGCCGCGTCGGCGGCGGCCGACAAGACCGTCGACATGGGGCCCAAGGTGGGCCGGGCCAGCTGGGTGCCTGAGCGCGCCATCGGGCACCCCGATGCCGGCTGCGCCATGCTGGCCATCGTGTTGCGGGCGGCAGCCGCCGAGACCACCGCCGGGGGCCGGGGGCCAGCGAGCGGTTAGCTCTACCAGTTCTCGGTCTTGGGGACCGTGTCCACGATCAGCACCGAGCAGTTGGCCTGGTGGGCCACAGAGTTGGGGACGCTGCCGAGGACGCGGCGCACGCCCTTCATACCCTTGTTGCCCACCACGATCAGGTCGGCGCCGATCTGGTCGGCGACCCGGACGATGGCTTCGGCGGGGTCGCCCTTGGCAGCATGGTACTCCGCCTTGGCCCCCTGGTGCTCGACGGCGAGGCGCAGGTCCGAGAGCAGTACGTCGGCGGGGTCAGGCTGGGTGCTGGAGAACTCGTTAGGCAGCTTGTCCACCCTGACGGGCTCGGGTTTGTAGGCGTTCACGACATGGAGGTGACCGCCGAACACCTTCACGAGCTCGACCGCCGTGCTCACGGCCCGGGCTGCCGTTTCGGAGCCGTCGGCAGCGACGAGAACGGTCTTGAACATCGGCGCCCGCCGGCCCCTCAGCTGTCGCTGACTGTATCGACGATGAGCACCGAGCAGTTAGCGCGGTGGGCCACCGAGTTGGGGACGCTGCCGAGGACGCGGCGCACGCCCTTCATACCCTTGTTGCCCACCACGATAAGGTCAGCGCCGATCTGGTCGGCAACCCGGACGATGGCTTCGGCCGGGTCACCGACGGCCGGGTAGTACCTCGCTTCCACCCCTTCCTTGGAGATGCGGGCACGCAGGTCCTCGAGCAACAGGTCGGCGGGGTCGGTGATGCGGTCGAAGAACTCGTCGGGAAGTTTGTCCACCTGAGCAGTCTCGGGCTTGTAGGCGGTGATCACGTGCAGGGAGCCGCCCAGCGCCTTTACGAGCTCCACCGCGGTGGTTACGGCGCGTGACGCGGTCACCGAGCTGTCGGCCCCCACAAGAACAGTCTTGAACATGGCACCTCGCATCTTTTGCGCCGCTTGGTCAGCGAAACGTTACCTCGGGCCTGGCGGGCCGGCAACCTACTAGTTCGCCCGGCGGTACCCGCCGTACGTCCTGGCCGACTCGACCAGAGCATGGACGTTGTCGGCCGGCGTGGTGGGGGCCATGGCACATCCCGGGCCGAGGATAAACCCGCCGCCGGGGTTGCAGATATCGATCAGCTCGTGACAGGCGGCGTCAATTTCCCCCGGCGTCCCGAAAACGAGGAGGTTGGTGTCGATATTGCCGAGCAGGCACGTACGGCCTGATGCAGACGCCTTGATGCGGGCGGGGTCTGTTCTGTGGTCGATCTCCAGCACCTGGGCCCCGGTGGAAATGAAGTCGTCCGTGATCCGCTCGGCATTGCCGCAAATGTGCAGGTGAAGGATTATCCCTTGCGCCTTCAGCTCCGCCACCATGCGGCGCTCGTGCTCCCAGGGGTACCTCCGGTAATGGCGCGGCGAGATCATGGCCGGCCCCGCCATCGGCTCGCCGATCGAGGTAGAGCGCCCTCCGCATTCGATAAGGGCGTAGGCGTAGCGGGTCGCCACGCGGCGGGCGTAGTCGAGAAGGGCGTGGACAAGAGCCTCTTCCTCGCCGGCGCCCAGGTCCATCATGAACTCGTCCATGCCCCGGAGCTGCGCGGCCAGGTCCATCGGGCCCTGGTCGGCCCGGGCGCAGATCCAGGCTTTGTCGCCCAGCTCACGGGCGAGTATGCGCGTCGCCTTCAGGATCTCGGACATGGGGAAGGTGGTGTAGGGATCGGGTACCTGCAGGTCGGCCACTTGGGCCAGGGACGTGAGGACAGGCCGCCCGGCCACCGGCGCGCTGTCATCGCGGTAGTGCACCTCCACTCCGCATGCCTCCGCGTTGCAGCCGGTGCCGTTCTCCAACAGGACCATGTCGTGCCCGAACTCGCGCCAGGCCGTGAGCATGGCTTCGGCCAGCAGCGCACCGTCCCGGAACACCTGCGACATCGGCAGGCCGGTCGCATAAGCGGCCAGTTGGAAGTTGTGCAGGTCCACCGGCACGCGGTCGGGCTGGCGTAGCTCGATCGCTGCCCCTACCCGCTCGATAGAGTCCATATGGTGGCTCCGGCTTGCACCTGCGACCTGTACCTCCGCGGCCACTGCGAAGGACGGGCACGCCTTGTGGCGAGCCCTGCGAGATCATAGGTCAGCTCGCGCTTGGCCCCTCTCTCGGCGCCGGTGCGGCCAGCACCTGGAGGACGCCCGGTCGCGCCACACGCAGCACAGCCAGGGCGACCGCCAACAAAGCGGCGGCGCCGGCGGTGCTCCAGGCCAGGCCGACCAAATCTGCCAGCGGCCCCTGCACGAGGGAACCGACTGGGTAAGCGACACCCAGCGCCACGAGGTAGAGGCTGAGGACCCGGCCGCGAAGCTCCGTGGGGGCGCGCAGCTGCACGACGGTGGACAGACCGGACAGAACGTTGATGTAGACGAGGCCAACGAGGAACAGGGCGGGGACGGCTAGAGCAAGAGAAGGGGCGAAGCCGTAAAGAGCCAGCACCGCGGGCAGGACGGTCAGGCTGGTCGTGAGCATCCTGCCCCTCCCCAAGCGAGCGGCGAGCGGGGCGATAGCAAGGGCACCGACGACGGCACCTACGCCCTGGGCGGTCGTGAGCAGACCGGTCGCCGAGGCGATCCCTCGCGCCCCGTCATGGGTAAGACGGTGCGCCATCGCCGGCACGAGAGCGATGAAAGGAGAGGCCAGCAGCGCCACGACCACGATCGTGCCGATGGCGGCGCGGCACCCGGGCTCGGTGCGCGCCGCCCTCCGGCCCACCCGGAGGGACTCCAGCAGCCCGGTGCGCTCGGCCTGCCCCGATGGCCGCGATAGGCGCACGAAGAGGAGCGCTACGACGACGGCCAGGAAGGACGCCGCATTGGCAAGGAACGCCACCGGGTAGCCAAAAGCGGCGATCGTCACCCCGGCGAGCGCCGGGCCAACGACCCGCCCGAGATTGAACTGGGCTGAGTTGAGAGAGACTGCGGCGAGGAACTCCGGTCGCGGCACCAGGTCAGGGAGTATGGCCTGCTCGAACGGTCCGATTATGGCGCTGACGGACCCCTGGGCCGTGACGAGCAAGGCCAGGGTTCCGGGGCTGTCCCAGCCTTCCGCCACCAGGAGGGCGATGGTGAGGGCAACGGCACCGGCGAGCAAGTTCCCCATGACCAAGGCCGCCCTGCGGGGGACACGGTCGGCGAGCGCGCCCCCGACGGGCGAGAGCAGCCCAATGGGCAAGAACCCGGCCGCGGCGATCACCACCGCCCAGGTGGCCTTCCCGGTATGCGCTACGACCAGTGCCCCGACGGCAACGGTCTGCATCCACGAACCTATGACCGAGACCATTCCGCCCCACCACACGAGGAAGTAATTTCGATGGTGGAACGGGCGCAAGGACGAAAACCCGCGTGCGGGATCGAGGGGTGGGGCTACGACCGGTCCGCCGATGTTCCCCTCGTAGGGCCAGTCCGCGTCCTGAGGCCCCGGGTTGGACCGCTCGGACCGCACCATTGAAGGCCCAGGCTAGACACCGGGCCCGCCAGGCACGCCGGCGCAGCTCAGTCTTCTGACCGCCAGCCGGCGAAGATGCGGCCCCGGTGACGTCTTTGGCGTGCTCAGAAATTGGCCGGGAACTGGCCCGGGGGTAGCTGCCAGATGCCCTGGCTCTCGGTTATGGGCACGACCTGGTCGGCCACGCAGGGGCCAAAGCCCAAGTTGTGCTCGGCTGATACGCCCGGCGAGGTGGTATTGAGCTCAAGCGAGGGGTAGGCACAGGCGGAGGCGGGCAAGGTGCCGATGAAGAACGACACGCCCTGGACGACTTGGGCCGAGGGCGAAGGCAGGGCCGGGCCCCTGTCGAAGGTGCCGGCCGTGCTCTGGTAGAGGCGGACCTTGGCCAAGCCCGGGTAGCCGACGACGCCGGCCACGATGCCGTTGGCGCCGACGTCGAGCAGTTGGAGCTCGGCCGGGTTGGGATAACCCGGGCACAAGCCATAGGCGCGCCCGTCGATGACCAGGCCTCCGTCCTCGAGGCCCAGGGCACCGGACTGGCCCTTGGCCGACCACAAGCTCCAGGCCTGTCCGTCCAGCGTCCCGGAGGCCACCTCGGTCCACGTGGAGGCAACGGCGCCCGAGGTCGAGGCGTCGGTGGTCGGCGAACAGTTAGAGGTGTCGTTGGGTACGCCGGGAGACGGATTCGCCGGAGCGGCGACGGCGGGTGCCGCATAGGAGGCGACGGGTGCCCCGCAGACAAGCGCTGTGACGGCACTCAAGGCTACCAAGGCTCTAACCGCCTTACATGAAGGCAGCCTCATCAACAACGGGCTCATACAACGAAGACGCAGCAACTTAGGCCGTGGTTCCCACTAACTGTCAGCCGTTTTCGCGTCACGAGGGAACGCGCGACGGGGCCCACATGGAACCGCCGTTGTTGGTTGGACTAAACAGGAGCGCCTGGACCGTGGTCACTGGCGACACCCGTCCGCAGGCCTGGCCCCGCTTGCGTGCCCGCTCCCGGGTGAGCATGCCGAGATCGCCTGCAGGTCTACCCGGCAATCGCTGCACCAGCGCCGCCGACACCGTCCCGAGCTCAGCGAGGTCGATGACCTCAGGCGTTGGCACAACGCTTGCCGCTGCCGCCCAGGCGGCCAGCTCCACCTTCAGGGCTGCAGCGGGCCTGACCCGCAGTACCTGGTCTTCACTGCTCCAGGTCTGGCCGGCGGCCCCCCGCAGGAGACTCAATTCTTCCTGGGGCACGCCGAGGGCCCTGGCCGCTTCGATCACCACCAGTGGCACTTTTCGCCGTCCCATGCCCGCCATCTTCCTATCATCGGGACACGACCCCGGGACCCTAAGCTTTGGCCAAATGGTGCCATAATTTGGCCTTCATCTGGGAGTCGCCGCGGCTCTGGGGGAGGTACGCAAATGACCACCACGCGAGCGCTCATCGTCGTCGACGTGCAGAACGACTTCTGCGAGGGCGGCAGCCTCCCGGTAGCCGGCGGGGCGGACCTTGCCGGCCGCATCAGCGAGTTCATCAATAAAACGGGGGACCTCTATGATCTCTTGGTCGCCACCCGGGACTGGCACATCAAGCCCGGCAAGCACTTCGCCCGGAAGGGAACTGACCCCGACTATAAGGACACCTGGCCCGTCCACTGCGTCGCCGGTACCTCGGGGGCCGAATACCACCCCGCACTGCGACTGCCCGGACGAACGGTCCACATTATTAAGGGCATGCACGCTGCTGCCTACAGCGGGTTCGAAGGCTATTGCGTAGGTACGAGCAGTCGTCGTTCCCTCGCTGACGTTCTGAAAACCAACGCCACTACCGACGTAGACCTTGTTGGCATTGCCTTCGATTTCTGCGTCCGCGCTACGGCTAAGGACGCCCTCGCCTCCGGCTACCGGGCCAGGGTTGTCACCGACCTCACCGTGTCGGTCAACCCCGACGCCGTCCGCCAGACCATGATGATGTTGCGGTTCCTCGGAGCAGGCTCCCTCGGCGCGCCCCCGCCGAACTTGGCCAACGCCGAGACGGTGCTCAAGGAGGCCGGCTTATGAGGATGCCCCTCCCCCCCGCCGGAGCGGAGGCCACCTTCTTGGCCGATAACCGTGACTTGGCGGACCAGCCCAACGAAGACCCCAGCTGGCCCTCAACCACGCCCAACTCATCAGCGACGCCGTGGAGCGCAACCGGTCCAACAACGCGCGGCAGCGGCCCGCTTGTGGACCGGGCCCAACAGGGCATCATCTTTCACGGTGACCGGCGAGCCGACTGCTCCCGTTACCCGTCGCCCTCAAGTGCGCTCTCCTCGTACACCAGTTCCTCATCAAAGAGGGGCCTCTCGGACGCATCTATTCCGGCGTAGGCGGCCACCCTGGCAAAGAACCCGGATGGCTCAAAGACGGCCTCAGGCGGCAGAACGCCAGTTTCGTGGACCTCGCCTCGCAACAGCGCAAGAGTTGCCGTTGCCAGGGGTGCCGCAGTCGAAAGCCAAGTCATTCGCGGCCAGCAGGTGTACCGGGCAGCCCGACCGCCAGAGCTGCCGCGAGCAGTCACCCACAGGACGGGGCCTGGTTCGGGGCCCGGATCTGCTAGCCAGTGATCGTTGTCAGCGGCGACTGCCTCGTGCAGGGCGATGGCCGCCTCGGCCGGGTTGATGGTCCCACTCGTCATGCGCCCGCTCTGCTCTCTCCACAACTCAGTTAGCCGAGGAGGCCATGGGCATGCAAAGCCGGTTATAGCCGCAACGCCTGGCAGGTGTGATGGCAGTGTGTGCGTCTCGGCGTTGTCCACCGGGTAGGCCATCAGCCGCTCACCAGATAGCCAGGCCACCTCCTCTCCGTGGGTAAAGGGCTCGACTGACAGCGGCTTCCCGTCGCGATAGATCCGCACCGGGCCTCGGGTGAGGCCCATGACCGTCTCCCATGCCGCGTTGACGCGGCCGGACTCACGCCAGGCCGCTGCGGTGGCGCCGGCATCGCGCCAGAAGGCTGAGCCTCCCCACAACCACCCCAAGCCAATGTCACTGACCACATCGAGCTTGCCAAGAGCATGCACGGCCATCAGGTTCGACAGCCCAGGTGATGCGCCTATACCGATCAGCGCTGTCGTCCCCCTGGCCCGGACCTCACCGTCCAGCGCCAGTGCCTCGTCAGTCGCCCGCCCATCGCCGGCAACATCGACGTAGTTGACCCCGGCCGCGATCGCCGCTTTGAGCGCCCGGAGCTGGATGTCGAAGTCAGGCCCTGCGGCATTGACCAGCATGTCGGCGCGCGCGGCAACCTCAGCCAGTTGGTCCTCCTGCCTGATGTCGACCGCGGTACCGGAGGCCTTGTCACCAAGGGCTGCCGCCACTTGCTCGGCTCTCGCTTGGGACCGTCCGGCCACGATGACTGCGTTTACTTCAGGGCTTGCCACAAAAAGGCGTGCCGCCTCTTGACCTGTGCCTCCGGTACCTCCCAAGATCAACACCTTCATGGTTCTCCCCTTTTGCTCGGCCGGGCACGTTCAAAAACGAGCCTGGCTTCCCTCGTCACCCAGGCGGCCCGTCTGACCCGCTCGCCGTGCCCTGTCGTACCGATAGTTGTGCCCTTCCTGGCGGGACTTTTCAGGTCCACATGGTGAACAGACGGCCAACGTGGGACGGGTCGCCGGAACCGTGGGGCATGGCCTCGGAGAACAGCAGCCGGTGGAGGAGGCTTGCCCTGCCAAACCGCGGGATGCTGGATCTGGAGATTATCGGCTCGAGGCTGGCAACGTCTGCTCGACATCCGGCGCGGTGGCTGACGACAACGACGGATGGCTGGACACCGAGATCCATCGTCTGGGCAACCAGGTGAACTTGGCCACCTGGCGTTGTGTGTCAGGTGCCTAACGACTGGTAGGTCATCTCCTTTGCCCGCCCGGCGATGGCGGTGAGATCGGAGACCTCGATCAGTTCTCAGAGGCATCGTTGTCCCCGCCTGAGACCGCACGGGCGCCCTTGGCGTCGGACCAGCGCTCGACAACGGCGATGTCGGCCAGGAACCGGGCCGAGCCATCGGGGGCCCAGTGGTGGGCGGCCTCCTGGAGGCAATCGTCAAGGAGCTGGGCTACGGTCGCCGCGCTCTCAGCCGGGACGTGGACGAGCAGCTCGTCGTGTAAGCAGAGCACGACCTGGGCGCCATGGCGTGCGGCACGGGCCCGCACGGTCACGGCCCAGACCTTGAACAGCTCAGCTGCCGCCCCCTGGACCAGGGCGTTGCGCCCGTAACGGCCCCGCGCCGCGGCCGCGCCGCGGTCCTCGCCGGCGCCTGTGCCCCCAGGGCCGACCGAGCTCATCGGGACCAACCGCCCGCCGTAGGTGCGCAGGTCGCGCCCGGCCTGGCCCGACCGGTAAGCGTCCGCCAGGTAGGCCATGGCCACGGGGTAAGTGGCTTCGAGGCGGCGCAACGCTCTCGCCCCGTCGCCGGTCGTCTGGCCGTACATCGCCCCGAGAACGGCCACCTTGGCCGTCGCGCGGTCCAGGTCGAGCTGTTCGGCCACCGGCGCGTACATGTCATCGTCGAGCGTGGCCCGGGCCAGCACTTTGTCCCCAGAGACGGCGGCCAGTACCCGGGGTTCGACCTGTCCCAGGTCGGCCCGCACGAAGACATGGCCGGCCTCGGCCCTGACTGCAGCGCGCATCTCGATGGGCATGTTGTGCAGTCCCGCGGAGGCGGTCATCCGCCCCGCGGCACCGTCGGACCCCGTCCACGAACCCCGCAAACGGCCGTCGTCGCCCAGGTGCTCGTCGAGCCAGGCGTAGCCGTAGGTCGTGGCCACCCGTTCGGCTTTGCGCCAGCTGAGAAGTGCATCGACCAAAGGGTGCGTGCCGGCGAGGGCCCTCAGCCGCCACGCCCGCGTGTCGGGGAGCTCGATACCGGCCCTGGCCAGCAAGGCGCGTACCTGTCCCGGGCTGCGCAGGTCGACGTGGTCGGCGGTCGGGGCATAGCGCAGCACCTCGGCGTCGCGCTGAGCGCGCTGGTCGACCACCTCTATGTCGGTCTGCGGGCGCGGCCCTACCGCCCGAGCCACGATCTCCTCGGCGACGGCGCGGTCCATCGGCAGCCCGTCGGCAGACAGCTCGGCGCACAGCAGCTCGGCCGTCGACTCCGAACGGGCCACCGCGCCGGCCATCGGCCGGTGGCTGAGCTCAGCCAGGCTCGCCTGCTGAAGAGCGGCCACCTTCGATGCCAGCTCGGCCCAGCGCCGGGCCCGCCCGGGGGTGCGCGCCCATGCTCCGGCCGCCCACTCCGGCCGTAGGTGGCCATCGGGCTGAACGGGATCCTCGCCGTCGCCACCGTCGCTGGCATAGGTGAACAGGTCCGGCGGCGCCATTGTCGGGAGGGTCTCGAGGGCCAGGCGGTGCAACTGCGCCCACACTCGGGCGGGGTCGGCCCGCCACCCTCCAAAGAGCAGACGATGCACCGCAGCGATGTCCCAACATGTCGCTACCCGCACTCCGGCACCGATGAGGGGTACCGCCGTACCGTTCGACCACCATACCCACCGGGGCCGTAGCGCGTCCTCGACGAGCTTGACTACAGCCGGGGTGCCCTCACCCCCGCACGACCAGGAGAGGGCACCGGAAGCGGTCGCCATCCCGAGCCCGACACCGGGAGCGAGCGCCAACCCGATGAGGTCCCCACGCCTCACACCCGCCCCGCGAAGCTTCTCCACCACGTCCACATCGGTCACCACAACCGGTATACCTACACCCGATCTAGCTCCGCTGGCGCAGCAGCGCTATGAGACCAAATAGGAGCGCCGCCTGTGACAACCGGGGCGTGCCCGGCCTGACCGCGGTTAGTAGTCAACAACCGGCGTGGCCTGACCGATAAGGAACTGACACGGGCTGCGTGGGCGACCGCCGCCCTTGGAGGTCGTAGATGAGAAGGACAAGATGAGCCAGTTCATGGTCGGGCGCCAGCCCATCTTTGGGACCAACCTCGACGTTCAGGGTTACGAGCTGTTGTTCCGGGACCCGGCGTCCCGTAGACCGGGCGGCGATGCCATGACGGCCGACGTCCTGGTGCACGCCGGCCTCGACGTCGGGTTGACCACCCTCGTAGGCGGCAAGCTCGCCTTTATCAAGGTCACCCGCCCTTTCCTGGTGGGCGAGCAGGAGTTCCCCTTCCCCGCCCGTCAGAGCGTCATAGAGGTAGTCGAGGACGTGGGCCGCGACCCCGACGTCGTCGCCGGCTGTCGGCACTTGGCCCAGAACGGTTACCAACTAGCCCTCGAACACTACGTCTGGGACAACGACGACGACCCTTTGCTAGAGCTCGTGTCGATCATCAAGCTCGACGTGCTGGCCTTGGCACCCGAACAGCTGGCCGACGCCGTCAAACGCAATTCGGCGTACGGCGTGAAGCTCATGGCCGAGAAAGTCGAGACCCGCGAGCAATTGGACGCCTGCCAACGGTTGGGCTTCAACCTTTACCAGGGCTATCTGCTCAGCCACCCCGAGGTCGTCGAGGGCCAGGCCCTGCCGCCGAGCCAGCTCACATGCTTGCGCATCATCGAAAAGCTCTGCGACCCCGGTACCTCAGCGACAGAGATCGAGGACATCGTCAAGGCCGACGCCAGCCTCAGCTACCGCTTCCTAAAGGTGGCCGGTGCCGGTGCCGGGCGGGGCCTTTTCCGCCGGCTCAGCTCGGTGCGCGATGCAGTTGTCTTGCTGGGCCAGCGCCGCCTGCGCAGCTGGGTGACCCTCATGCTGCTCGCCGACCGCCACCAGGGCAGCGACGAGCAGCTCCAGATAGCTCTGACCCGGGCGCGGATGAGCGAGCTCATGGCCGGGGCGCTGGAACCGCGCCTGGCCGACCCGGCCTACACCGTCGGCTTGGTGTCCGCCCTCGACCTGCTGCTAAAAGCGCCCCTGGCCCAGGTCGTGGACGGGCTGTGCCTGACGGGCGAGCTGGAGGACGCCCTCTTGGAACGGACCGGCCTCCTCGGCGATGTCCTGGCCGACGTGCTGACCTGGGAGCTCGGGGGTGAGAACCTCGTCCTGCGCTCAGGCACGGCCCCCGCCGACGCCCAGCACTGCTACCTACAGGCCTTGGCATGGGTGAACGAGACGACCGGGGTGCTTGAGCACGTGGGCTGAGCCCGGGCACGACGCCCCAGTCCTGGCGGCACCAAACGCCGGTGCCTCGCTCGGGCATGGTGCCTTTCATGCCCGAGGAGGCGACCAGGTTTTAGACCATCTTTAGGCCAAAGGCCCTTTGAACGACATAAGTGCAGCTCAGGGCCTATATGTCGTAGTACAGGTAAAACTCCCAGGGGTGGGGCCGAAGCCGCACCGGGTCGATCTCATGGATCCTCTTGTACTCGAGCCAGGTCTCGATGAGGTCGTCGGTGAAGACCCCGCCGGTCTTCAGGAAGTCGTTGTCCGCCTCGAGGGCGAACAGGGCCTCATCCAGGGAGGCAGGCACCTGCGGTACGTTCGCGAGCTCCTCGGGC
>JBKQUU010000264.1:0-9718 GCA_052325485.1 Acidimicrobiales bacterium
GTGCGCTTCCCGTCCCCAACTGCGTCCCCTCCGCCTCTGCGGTCGTGCCGGCGGGCTGGCTGGGCCGGGCGCTCGGGGCGCCGGCCCGCCGCCCGCCTGGTCCGTGGTCCTGGGTGGCGTCTCGCGGCGGTCCTGGTCGGGGCGTTTTGTCCCCCCCTTTTCGTGCTGTTCCGGGCTCGTCTCCCTCTCTCCACACTCCGTTGTCAGAATCACAACGTTTTCCCTAGTCAGAGGCGGTATTTCGTTGGCATTTGCCAACCAAGGCAAACGGCGATATTCGAACCCCTGCGTGTCGGCTGCATCTGAGCAAGTGGGCGCCCGTTCGTGCCAGCAAGCAGGTGCCGGCATCTCTGACCGACGGGTACCCCAACCGAACCTGCGATCATCGGTCTGGAGAGGTAGCCGCCACGGGAAGACTATGCTGCAGCGTGAGCAACAGGCTCACCGTGGGGGGAGTGGCGATGCTGGGAATGGGAGTGGCGCCGCGCGGGCCAGCGCGCAGACATGCGCAGCGGGCCGCGCTGGGCGCGCTGGTGACCTGCGCGTGCATCCTGGCCTTCGTCCTACCCGTAAGTATGCCCGCCGGAGCGAGCTTTGCACCCGCACATGTCGCGGCCACTCGGACGGGTGCGGCCGTACGGACGCCGGCGAATGACCCGACCGATGGGGACTTCGAGGCGATATTCACCCCTGTGTTCGTGCCCGTCCCGGTGGTCGAGGCGCCGACGTCGCGTCTCGGGGGCGCGTTCAAGTCCCTGAACCAGCTCTTTAGGATGCAGACCCGCTTCGACGAGGACGTGGTGGCGCTATGCATATCGCTGGACCGAGCCAAGGCAGCTGCTGTGGCCGGCGATCAGCTCTGGCCGGGGCGCCAAGCGGATGCATCCGCCAAGTACGCCCTCGAGGCGTCCACCATCCTGAAAGAGTTCCCTCGCCTTAACGCTGGGATTGAGAGCGCTTTTGTTGCCGATGGATTCCCCGTGAAGGTCACGCCACAGCAGTTCGCCGCTGGGAAAGCCTACCTCGCCAAGCACGGACTGCCGCCGGAGTTCACGCACGTGCTCGGGGTCGCGGCCGGAGCGCTCCGGCCCCAGACAAGTGCTGAAGTCAAGGCGCTGAGTGCGCTGCTGTTGGACCCGACCGCCTTCGAGCAGGCCAAAGTTCGCGCCAGTTCCAGCTCGGTGGACCTGCCGGCCGTGCTCGATGCCCTTACCTCCACCGAGGACCGAGCGGGCGTCGCTTTCCGGAGTTACGCGAACAACATCCTGCACCCGACGACGACCAAACACGCTCAGTTCCGCGTGTTAGCTGATGCCTGCCGCGGTTGCGAAGAGCAAGAGCCCACGAGTTGGGCCGAAGTAGCCGAGAACGAACACCACCTGACACAGTTCGCAGAAGGGGCCGAGGCCGCCGCCAAGCAGGCAAGCTCGTTTTTCGGACAGCTCGGAAATTCGGGGGCTGCGGAAGGTTTCGAGGGCATCGCAGGCGCGGCAGAGACAGGAGGCGCCATCGCGGGAGCTGCTTTTGCCGCGGGGGCGTTCTGGGCGGCGTCGGACGCCTTCGGCATGCCAGGGGGCGGTAGCGGTGGAGGCACCGGCTACACCGCTGGCGACCCGCATCTGCAGGCGCTGAACGGCGACGACTACGACTTCCAAGCTGCTGGGGAGTTCACGCTCGTGCGTTCGGGCGACGGTCTCGATGTCCAAGTGCGCCAGCAGCCGGCATACGGTTCGGACACGGTGGCATGGGACACCGCCGTCGCGATGCTCGTCGTAGGTAAGCGGGTCGAGATCGACCCCGGCGCTCCGCTGCGGGTACTCGTTGACGGCCACCGCGTCCACCTGCGGGGATCGATCCCTTTACGTCTGAGCGGCGGCGAGGTCTACCTCGACCACGAAGGGGACGTGATCGTGAAGTGGCCGGACGGGAGCGAGGCTGATGTCTATGCCGACTTCTTGGGCGAGAACGTCACCTTCACATCGGCTCCCTATCTTGTCGGCAAACTCGCAGGTCTGCTCACCGCGGACGCGACACCGGAGGCAAAGCCGGGCGTCACCTCCACCAACGAAGTGCTCATCGGCGGTAACGGAAAGCGCTACAGCTTCGACCCCTCCACCAAGTCGGGCTTTTTGACCCTCTACAAAGGCTTCGCCCCGAGCTGGCAGGTCACCCAAGGGCAGTCTTTGTTCACCTACTCGCTAGGCAAGAGCACAAGGTCCTACGTCCTCAAGGATTTTCCAAGTCGCGAGTACAACCTCGCCTCGATCTCGCCCGGCCGGTTGGCCGCTCTCAAGAGCATCTGCCGCAAGGCAGACATCACGAACGGGGCGCTGCTCGACGACTGCGTTCTCGATGCTGGCGCCACGGGGAAGGATTACAACGTGATCGCGCACGCGACTGCGAGGGTCGAGTCTCTCGTGAACGCGGCCGCGCCTGGGCCGGTGCTCAAAGTCGTTCCTCCGACGACCGCGATCGGCTTTGCCGAGGCGTCCAACCTCAGCGTCCCCGGGCCTTCCGGCGCGAAGCTGTACGGTGTCTCCTGCCCGACGGGGTCGAGGTGCGTGGCCGTCGGCCAGGACCTGGGCAACTACGTGGGCGCCAACGGCACCATTGAGCTCTCCGACACGGCGGTCGGCTGGAAGGCCGCACCGGCGACCGTCCCGTCGCCACCGCCGGCTCACGAGGCCGATTCGTTGGCATCGGTCTCCTGTCCGGTAGCCGGGAGCTGTACGGCCGTCGGCGACTATGAGTCCGGCAGCACAACCTTGCCTTTGGTAGAGACCTGGACGGGCTCGGCCTGGCAGCCGGCGGCCACCGTGGCGCTGCCTGCCGATGCCACCCCGTCGACGACGGTGCTGAACGGTGTTTCGTGCACCAAGGCGGGGACTTGCCTGGCCGTGGGCACCTACTCCAACAACGCCTTCAACCTCGAGTCCTTTGCGGTGCTCAGCACCGGGGGCCACTGGGGCCCAGGGGCCGAGGCGGTAGAGGTCCGCCAGCCCACCGGCCCGGGCGGCGGCCCTCAGCTCAACGCCGTGTCTTGTGCGGAGACCGGGTGCTTGGCAGTGGGGGAGTTCCAGAAGAGCTTCTATGTCCACCCGGGCATGGCCGTGGCTGAGTCGGGGGGCCACTTCCAGCCCGCCGTGCAGGTCAAGGCGCCGGCCACCAACCCCGGTTTCGTCGAGACCACCCTTAGCGGTGTGTCCTGCACCGGCCCGGCCACCTGTGCTATCTCGGGCAGCTACTTGAACCCCAAAGACCTCTTCCAGGCGGCCATGGTGGCGAGCGAGGTCGACGGTGTCTGGCAGCCCTCGGTCGAGATCGAGATGCCGGTGGGGGCAGACCCTGGGAGCTCGTTGAGCGGGGTGTCATGCGTGTCTGCGGGCAACTGCGTGGCGGTGGGCAGTTACCACGACGCTTCAGGGACGCAGCGCCCCATAGCGGTGGAAGAGACCGACGGCCACTGGGCCCAGGCCGTCGAGATCGGCGTGCCCGCCGGTGACGGCAGCGCCACACTGGGCGGGGTGGCCTGTTTGCCCGTCGGTGTCTGCGCCGCCGTCGGGACCACCCAGCACGGCGACGGGATCGTCGCCTTCTCGAGCCAACGCATGTCGTGATCCGGACGGGCACACCCCCGGGCCGTTCTTCAGGCCATGTGTCGGCACTTTCGGTCTCGCCGTCGACCCACGCCTCCCACTGACCTCACCGTCGGATCCGAGGACACTACCGAGGCAACTCTGCCTTCGGGCACAGTGGGCCTTGCTGGCACAGTGACAACGCCAGTGGGTTCGAGCGAGCCAACTCCTGCCGACAAGTTCACCTACCGTGTCGTCCCACCTCCTAAGGTGCCGAGGAGGTAGCCGAGCCAAGGAAACGGTTGCCGACGCCGGGCAAGGTCTGCCCGCGTTTGGCGAGGGGGCCGGTCCTACCAGGCAGGGGCGGCGGGGCCTCAGTGACGCAAAGCCAGGGTGTGGGACTCGCTGTTGGCGCTTCGCTGGTAACTCCCCACCGCCGTGCACGGGAGTGCCGACGAGCCGTGGTCCGAGCACGCCACGGCGGCGAGCCCGGACAGCTTGGAGGGACCAGCCGAAGCTTGGACGGTCCAACGGTGGCCGTCCCATTCATCGGTTATCGGTACCGAGGCCGTCCCGCTCACCGTGCCGACAGCCTCGCAGGCACCGATCGTGAGGGGGCACCACACGCCGACGAGGTCGTAGGCACCAGGAGCCGAAGGCGGGGGCGTGGCCTGAATGCGCCAATGGTTGAGGGTTTCGATCTCGGCAAAGCTGGCCTCAGCCCCGTCCTGCGCGGCTTGGCCCACCGCCACGCACGATGTCGGCTGCCGGCAGGACACGCCATAGAAGGCGGTGCCCTGGGACGCTGGGTCGCCCTGGACCTGTACCACTTGCCACGTCTGCGCCTGCCCATAGGCATGCTCGACCAACGTGACCGTCTTGCTGGCGCCGAGCGTCCAGCCCACCGCCGTGCACTCGGTCGATTCAGACGGCGGGTGCGAGGGCGTTCTCACCGTCTCGACCAGACAAGACACGCTGGCCAGAGAGCTTTCCCCGGCAGCGATGGCAGGCGTCTTCTCGAGCGACCACGCCAAGCCCTGGTAGACCTCGGCCAGGGTCCCGCCCTGCTGCGACGCGTTGGTATACGACCCTACGGCCACGCAATAAGCAGCCAGGCCCCCCGACCAAAAGGTCGGGCCGGCCGGGCACGAGACGGCGTTGAACTGAGCGCCGATGCCGGCCATCAGCGGCGCCGGAGGCACGATCCGCCACGTCGTGTCCAGCAAGACCTCCGAAAATGGGCGGGTTCCGACCGTACCGGCTCGCCCGTGAACCCGACAGCGACGCAGGAGCCCGGCGCCACTCCTTGTCGGGCCTGGCCTGGTCCCGGGCCGGAGTAGGGGCAGGACACCGACGTAAGCACAGCGTCGGTATTACCCGGCGGTTGGGGGACAGTGACAACATCCCACTTGCCCTTGCTCCACGATTCCACCAGGGCCAAGCTCCGGTTCCCCGAGGACTGCTGGCCGACGGCGACACAGGAACTCGAGGTCGGGCAGGACACCCCGTTGAGAGCAGAACCGGGCGGGCTAGGCGTGACCTGGTATTGCCACTGGAGCGCAGCCAGGTTTGGCTCGTGCGCAGACAAAGCCACGGCGAGCCGCGTCTCATGGACGGGCGATGCCGCCGCCTGCGCGGCGCTGCCGGGATTGCTCGGCCATAGAGCCAGCACAGTCACGAGCAGCACCGGCACGCCCAAACGGGTTGCCAGACGTTCGCGTCCCAATGGACAGCCGCCAGCAGCGGCTGACAGTGGCCCGAGTTAGGAGGTCGTTTGGCTGGTCATTTGTAGGTGCCCCCCGGCTCGCGTTAGAAGGTTTGTTTGGCTAGCGCTCCGCCTCAGACCGAGCAACGGCCCTAACCCAAGCCTACGCCGCGGTCAAGGGCCCTGGACCGTTGCGCCAGCCAGGACTACCCGTTCGTGGTGGACTGGACGACGACTTCGTGCCCGAGACTCGCGGGCTCGAGTCGGACATTCCTGGCGCCGATGTCGCCGCCACGTCGGCCTGGGCCTCTACCGAGGGGCTACGGGCGTTGTTCGACCATGCAGTGGCATGGTTGCGTCAGCGGAAAATCCCGCTATCGGGAGTGACGAGGCTCACCCGCCTGGTGACCACCGTGAGAGCGCGGGTTGCCGAGCGGCTCTGGCGCGCCCTGGCAGACCGTACCGACGACGCCCTGTGCCAGCGCTCGTGGCACCTGCTCGCGTTATCACAAGATTGATTCGGGCAGGTCAACGAGGCGTTTACAAGCGCTTTGACGGCCGTCGGTCCAATGACTTCGGCCGATCCGGCCGCCAGCCCGTTGGCCGTTAGAGGCTGCCATTGACCACCAAGCCGGTGATGACCCCGCGGGCAAATGTGCAAAAGGCGTCGACGGGCTCTTCAGGCCCCCCGTTCGCGTTCGGTGCCGCCGTGCCGAGGTCCGAGACGATGGTGGCGATGTGAAACGAAGGGGGGACCACCCAGGGCGTAGTGCCCACTGGCGCTGACTGGACGGTCAACTCGACATCTCCTGGGTTCGGGACGACGAAGAGCCATGCCGGCGCGGTGATCCAGAGGTAACTGTGCGCCTTAGTGGCGCCCTGGACGACAATCGGCATGTCAGCAGGCAGTACCTGAGAATCACAGGTCGCCTTACCGACACCGAGCGGCTCTATGGCGTGGACCGCCACCGGTAAGCCGACGCCCATGTGGGGGAACGAGGCCGGCGTCCCCACCTGGACCATGACTTCATAGGTCCCGTTCAGCGGCGTCTTCGAGCACCGCGAAAGCAGCGTCCCGCCATCCTTCAACGCCTTGCCGAACTTGGGTAGGGAGGATGTGAACGCATTGTCCCTCACGTCGACGAAGTGCGACGCCCTGGCGTCCCAGGACCAGTAGGTGGTCAGCGGGTAGTAGTTCATGGCCGTGCTGAAATAGGGGTTCAAGCTTGTCGTCTCAAGCTGACCGCCAGATAGCTGCTCATTGAAATATATCCCGGGGGTGTCGTTGTCCGTCGACCCGTTGCCCGTCGGGACCAGGACGTTGCCGGGCTCCCAGGCGATCGTGCCCCAGCCCCGCGGCCCTTTGCCAAACGCAATGGCGAGACCGGTGCTGTCCCCGGTGAAGATGCCCGTTGCGACGAAGGTGGCGTCGGCCATCCCCTGGAGCTGACGGCCGACGACGCTGCCGAGCGGGGCTGGTGAGGGCGGCAGCTCTGGGTAGCTGGACCTCCCGACTTCAGCCCACTTGGCCCCGGAAAACTTCCAGAAATCGATGTGTCCGGTCTTGTCGTACACGGCCGCCTCGTAGCCCCCTCCGCTGATCGCCACGATTGCGTGGGCCATGCCGGGCGTGGCCGCGGTTAGCTCCGCTGCAACCTGAGCCGAGGTAGGCCCGCCTTCGGTGCTCAGAGCCGGCGTAGGTTGGGTCACCCACCTGGCCCCGTTCCAACGCTCGACCAGGGGCACCCAGGCGTCCTTGTCGTTTTCGTCATCCCCGACAGCGGTGCAGGTCTTGGGTGACGAGCACGATAGAGCAGCCAAGATGCTGGACGTAACTCCATTCATCCCGATCGAAGGGTTCAAAGTCGCCTGAACAACCCACCTCGTCCCGTTCCAGGCCTCGGCCGCAGTATCGTCATTGCCCTTGCCGTTGATGTAAAAGCCGTCGGCCGCACAGGCCGATGACGGGCACGAAACGTCTGCCATGAAGATGTCCTCGCGTAGCAACCCCTTCGGTTTGGGAGCCGACTGGGTCACCCACTTGGCCCCGTTCCAGGCTTCGGCCAGGAAGCCCTTCGAATACCCACCGACAGCCAAGCAGGCCTTGGGTGACGAGCACGACACTCCGCTCAGGTACCCCCGTATACGGCCGGGAGACGGCGCGATGGCCCACTTTGTCCCGTTCCAGACCTCGACCAGGGCGAACCCGTTGCTCGGGCTGGTCGAGCCCGACCCGACGGCGATGCAGGTCTTGGGCGACGTGCATGACACGCTTGCCAAGTAGGTCCGCGTCGCGCCGGCAGGAACCGGAGTCGACTCGATGGCCCACCTGGTCCCGTTCCAGCCCTCGGCCAGGGGAACAAGGTTGTTATTGCTGGTCTCGTAGCTCCCGACGGCGGTGCAGACCGAAGCGGACGTACACGACACCCCAGCAAGGTTGGCCGTCGCGCCTTCGACGGCGGGAGTTGGCAAGATCGACCACTTGAAACCGTTCCAAGCCTCGGCCAGGGTGAGCTCCGGCCCCGGGCTGTGCTTGCTGTACACCTCGGTCTCTCCGATGGCCATACACGCCTTCGGCGATGTGCACGACACCGACACCAGGTCGTTCAACGTCGCGCCTGGCGGGTTGGGGGTCGCCTGAACAACCCACCTCGTCCCGTTCCAGGCCTCGGCCAGAGTCAGATCCATTGACCGGCTCTGGATGTAGTAGTACCCGACGGCGGTGCACGCGTCTGACGACGTGCACGACACTCCCGAAAGCGCGGCCTTCGGTGGTAGTGAGAGGGACAGCAGCCTCTTGACCGACGAGGCCGTCGCGACACCCGTCCCCACCGTCATAAGTCCAAACACTGCTGTAGACACGGCGAGGGCGCCGGCAACGGCCCGCCGCGTCGGACGCCGCCGGTCGGGCGACCGAAGGCTCGTCGGGTGCCCGTGGCTGGGATCCATCACTCCGGGTCTCCTAGTTGTCTTGGGCCCGCACGGGATGTCGGTCGAGTTGCTCACGTTCATAACCCCCCTTACGGGTAGCCTAATAGACACTCAACAGGAGAACCCGAAGCGTCGCGTGAGCGCACGCTGGGTGCCCCGCACGAGCAGGGACACGCCAATTTCGGCGAGGAAGCTGACGATCTCGATCCGGCGCAGGTCGGCGCGGAACTGCCGCACCGAGTTGTAGCGACGCCCTCCGCCTGCCGCGTGGATGGGGTCGTTCGCCCAACCGGAGCGATCTTGCACACTCATCTTGCGTCAACTCCTTGCACGCGCATACCGGTCGGGTCGAAGTCGCGGCCGACACCGAAAGGCGCGACGGCGCGAAGTTGCTCGGCTTCGAATCGCTCGAGCTTC
This sequence comes from Acidimicrobiales bacterium, assembly GCA_052325485.1. Lineage (GTDB taxonomy): Bacteria > Actinomycetota > Acidimicrobiia > Acidimicrobiales > Palsa-688 > Fen-671. The sequence goes on from JBKQUU010000264.1 coordinate 8,629, forward strand.
AAGCCGGAGGTGAGCGCCTCTGCGGTAACGATGGTTTCGGCTTCCCTGACAGTCCGCGGGCTGGCTGTTCAAAGCACGCGGCTGTCGAGGTACGCGAGGACTAGCGTCCTAGTACCCCACCCGTGGATTGAGATACATAGCGCCTCGGAAGAGGTGCCACGATCCCCCCGACCCAATCTCTCCCGAGGGTCTCCAACCGAGGCCATTGGCGCTTCAGAGTTTCTCTGCCAACTTTACGAGGGCGGCAAGCGTCGATATAGCCGGGGTCTTGGTGTAAATGCCCGCCGAGTAGTTGTTCGTCCCAGATATCGCAACCATCCCCTGTATGAAGATTCCACTCAGGGTGTAGGTGTAATAGAAGGCGGTCATTTTGGCGAAGCCGGAGTACGGGGTGAACTTGATCTTGAGTTTTGCTGCCTGGCTGAGCCCGGACTGGAACTCGGCTGCTGTGAGAGGGCTCGAAGTAACCTCTAGAGAAAGGACGACGTCGTTGGCGAGCGCGGCGACGCCTGTCCCCACCTCATAGATGCACGACGATACGACCGCGGAGATCCCGTGGTTTGCCTTCGTTGCTTTGATTATGTCGGTGGAGGGAGAGCCGGCAGGAACGGAGTGGCCGACGATGGCCGAAACCGCGGCTGCGCTCACCTTGCTGCAGTACGAAGACTTCACTTTCGTGAGCGACGAGGCCTGAGCCGTGGCCGGCACCGCGACGAGGCCCAATGCAACCACTGTGGCGAGGAGGAGGGCGGGGCGCCGGGAAGAGCGGCCCACCGGGCGGTTGGGCAGTTTCGAACAGGTGCTGCAGTACATCGGCGGACCCCCCTGATTGGGCTGCAGCGGGTAGAGAGCTCGTAGAGCAGGTACCTGTGCAGCAAAAGGCGAAGTTTAGAGCCTCAGCGGATAGGCGTCATGGCAGGTGACCAGCGATTCCTCCAGTCGATGAGTTTCGCAGTGAGGAGTAGAGCGACGGCGAAGGCCAGTTGAGCCAACCGGTGCACCGTCTTCCGGTCCGTGTTCCGGCGGAGCTGGCCGAAATTCGAGAGCCACGAGTTCGTCCGCTCGACCGGCCAACGGAGCCCCATCGGGA
>JBKQUU010000265.1:0-12872 GCA_052325485.1 Acidimicrobiales bacterium
CGGACGGTTCAGGTGAACTTGAGGTGCTAGTGGGAGCAATCCCGTGGGGGTTCAAGTCCCCCCTCCGACACGCGAAAACTCCACGCCTAGCGAGGCTCGCACCTTTTCTCTCCCGTCGAGGCGCTGATACTCAAGCTTGAGGCCGAGTTCCTGGTAGAAGTGCCTGCGCTCGTCGGCGTCAGCGTCCTCGAGCAGGCCGACGACACTGCCGACACGTTGGACGAGGTCGCGGAGCTGGTCTTCGCCAAGGGGCGGGCCCGCACTGGAACGGTGGGTTTCGAGCATCGCCTTGGCGGCGGCCAACTCTGCCTGGGCCGTCCGTGACCGGGTGATGTATAGGTCCGGGTCCATGCCCTTTTCGATGGCGTCCATGTAACGTTCGAGCTTGGTCTGTGCCTCCTCCACAACTCGGCGCGCCCGGGCGATGTCGGGTGGCTCGGGGTTCTCGGTGCCCGCTTGTAAGAGCATCTCGGCTATGGCGTGGTCGCCGCTCTTCGAGCTGAGCGCGCCGAGCCAATCATCGAGCACGGGGACGATGCGGGCCTCGGCCACGAAGATGGAGCGGGGATGGCCGTGGTCGCCGGGGTACTCGTCGCGATACACGCAGCGGTAACCCACCCGAGGCTCAGCATGACCGCGGGAAATTTGGTTGCCCTGCATCCTGCGTCCGCAGGCGGCGCACAAAAGCAGGCCCCGCAACGCGTAACGGCTCTCTGTAGGAGGAGCGTGCGAGCCGGCCCGGCGCGCCGGCCGGTCAGGGCTCGGCCCGGGCCGTGACGGGCAGGTACCCGGTTGGGCGGCCTGCCAGGTCCCTTCGTCGATGATGCTCTCGACGATGCCGGCGATGGTGACGACGTCGTCGTGACGGGACGGCACTTCCCGGGTCACATGGCCGGCGGCCGGGTTGTCGACATCGCGCAGGCGCTCGACCTTGTGGTAGCGGCCGTAGGCCTGGGTCCCCTTGTACTTGGGGTTGATCACAATGGCCCGCACGGCGTTGACGGACCAGGCCCGGCCCAAGCGGTGCGGGTTGCGTTCCCGGTCCGCGCTCGACGGGCAGGGGACACCGTCACCGGTGAGGCGAGAGGCGATGGCCCGGAACCCGAGCCCGTTCGCCCGCCAGGCAAAGATCTGCCTTACAACCTCAGAAGTCTCGGGGTCGACGGCGAGCTTCGTGAGCTCGACTCCTTGGCGGGCCTTCTCGGGGTTCGGATGGGGGACCCCGGTCCGCACGAGCTGATAGCCGTAAGGGGGACGGCCGCCCAGGTACCGGCCCTCGGGGGCCATGGCCCGCATCGACGTCTTCACCCGCACCCGGAGACGGTTCCGCTCGGCCCGGCTGAGCCCGCCGAAGAGCGACAGGATGATGTCGTGGATCTCCGAGCTGGGGTCCACCGGCCCCCCGAGCTCGGGCACCCAAAACGCGACGTCATAGTGGGCCAGCTTGGCCAGCACGATCTGGACCTGGCCGGTGTCGCCGAAGGCCCGCTGAGGTTCGCCCACCACGATCCCCGTCCAGGGGCGGCGCGGGTCTTCCAACTGCTTGAGGATGGCGGCCGCTTCCTTTCGCTGTGACCAGGGCAGGGAACGGGACGTGTCCTTGTTGTGGGCGACGGCGACGATCTCGGCCCGTCCGGCGATCAGCGCCCGGGCCGCTTCGAGCTGCCAGCGCAGGCTCTCCTCGGGGTTCTGCTGGTCGGCCGTCGAGGTCCGGGCGTAGGCGAGTAGTCGCGCTAGTGGCTCGGCGGGCATCACGCGGCGTCCTCCTGTTTCCCCGGCGCAGCCTTTGGGTGGCGGGATTCCAGGTCCAAGCGCCGTCGGGCCAGCTTTAGCAATAGCCGGGCCAGTGTCGGGGTGACGACGAAGTCCTCGTTGAGCGGCTCCCAGTCGAGCGGAGCGTCACCGGCGGCCACGGCCGTCCCCCACACCAGTCGGAGCATGGATTCGGATGTAACCGGGGGCGGTCCCGCTTTGGCGTACCACCCGCATGCCTCGGGCCCGCCATTTCGTCCCGCCGCCAGGGAGCGACCGGTGGCCCCGGGTCTCGTCCTGCCCGGTGCGAGCTGCGTCCCGATGTCCGGCTCAAGTAGTCCCATCGACTGTCACCTCACTCAGCCGGCCCCCGGCAATCGAGGGCCTTCAGTGTCCGGGGCCGAGGTGGCGCAATCTTGTGACTGGTTGGTTTGCTCTTCACGGCAAGGACCGACAGGAGGAGGGGGTCGCCGGCGCTCAGCTGGGGCGGCGATGTCCGGGCGCGACTTAGCGGCGGGAGGCCATCGCTTCGCCAGCTCGATGGTTAGGCCGCCGCCTGCTACACGGCCAACGCCAGTTAGCCCAGGCGTAGCTGGCCGCAGCTGTCTCCACGGAGCCACCGACGGAGCCGTGACCCTCGCGGCGCCGAGAGGTTTGGGTTGTCTAGTACTTGAGCCAGCCGCGGCCGAGGGCGAAGGTCAGCTCGGGGGAGCGGCGGGTGCCGAAACTGACGTCCAGCACGGCGGCGGTCAGTGGCGGTACGCCGTTCTCGCCGAGGTCAATGCCAAGGACCTTGTCGAACCAGTCTCGTACTTCCGACCAAGGCCACACCTTGATCTCGTCGCCCGCGACCCCGACTGGTGCCGGGAAGCCTCCGGGGCCACGCTTGGCTTCTGCCAGGAGCCGGACAGACTCCCTGGTACGGCCGGCGCGCTGGGCGATGTCGCTCACCGAAACCAAGTCCTTGTCGACGCGCACCGGGACGGCTGCCGGCACGGCTTTGGTGATGCGTTCGACCAGCCGAGACACCGCCGCCGCCGGGCGCGGGGCGCGGACCGATGCCCTCACGGTCGTGAGAGCGTCGGCCTCGGAGACGACGGCGCCGGGGAGCGGTCCCGACACGAGACCTGAGGCGTCGGCGAGGCCCTCGAACACCACGCCCACTTGGTAGGTGCTCGACATCTAAATCTGACTAACGCTAAGTGTGGGATATCTAACTGTTGGCAACTGCCAACAGTCTCCCACCTCCGGCACAGCACCCTACATGGCCACGACCCACCTCCCCATCTCGCCGCCAAGCCGCTAGCCCACCTCTACTCCCAAGGGCTCGGCACACCTCACCTGACGACCCATCACCCTCATGGCGTTGCTACCAACGGCGCTCCCAGCCGCTCCCAACCCTCTCACCAGCAACAACCCAGCAACCACCCACGCAACCTCAACGACGGTCTCGACCCACAAGGCGACCAAGCGACTATCCAGAACGACCCAGCGCCTCAAGCCATAACCCAAAACCTTTCTGATGGACGTCTGGCACTTCGGTGCTGCGGCCGGCACGGCGGGGCATCAAGGCAGGGACCAGGGCTTTCAAAACATCGCCACCCCGGCCCCTGAGTATGCGGGGCCCGAAAGGCGGGCCCCCCTGCTCGAGGTGGTGACAAGCAATGCTCACGATGGGCCGGCCCCTCAAAATGGGCGGAAGCGCCTGGGCCTACCTGGTCGACAGCGTGGCCGGCGAGCTCGCCCAGGGCGCCGACGCCGCTCGTTACTACGCCGGGGCCGGCACCCCACCGGGGCGGTTCTTGGGCCGGGGGCTCGACGGCCTCGGCCCCGCCCCCGGCTCTGTGAAGGTGGGCGACGAGGTTTCAGCCGAGATGCTGCACCACATGCTGGCCCAGCTGGCCGACCCGCTCACCGGCCAAGCCCTGGGCCGGCTCCCCGCTGTCGGCGGCAAGGCCCCGGTGGCCGGCTTCGACATGACTTTCGCGCCCTCGAAATCAGTCTCGGTCATGTGGGCCATGGCCGAGCCAGCGACCAGAGCGGCGATCGAGGAGGTCCTGTCCCAGGCCGTGTCCGAGGTCATCGCCTGGGCCGAGGACCACGTCTTTTTCACCCGCACCGGCGCCCAGGGTGCCCGCCAGGAAAGCGTGCGCGGCGTGGTGGCCAGTACCTGGTTGCACTATGAAAGTAGGGACGGCGACTGCCAGGTCCATCACCATCGTGGTTTGGAACCGGGCCCAGGCCGTCTCCGACGGGCGCTGGCGCACCCTCGACTCTCGGGCCCTGCACCCCTGGGTGGTGGCTCTGTCCGAGCTACATGTCGGCCTGGTGGAGGACCTCATGACGCAACGTTTCGGGGTGGCCTGGCAACAGACCACGGCCATCGCCGGCCGGGTGGCCAAGCGCGAGATCGAAGGGGTGGGCCCCGACCTAGTAGCTGAGTTCTCTCGCCCCACCCTGGCCATCGAGGCGTTGATCACCAAAAAGGTGGCCGAAGCCGAAAAGGTCAAAGGCCGGGCCCTGAGCGACGACGAGATGGGCGTCGTCCATCGCCAGGCGTGGCGGGAGACCCGCCAGAAGAAGGCCCATCGCTCCCTGGCCGAGATGACGGGCGAGTGGGCGGAACGGGCGCGGCCCTGGGTGGGGGACCAACCGACCTCGTGGGTGGCCAGCCTGGCCGGGCGCTCGGACCTGCCCGTCCTGCGCTCCGACGACCTGACCCAGGCCGTGCTCGCTGACGTGGCCCGGGCTGCCATGGCCGCCCGTTCTGAAAGCACCTCGGTGTTCACCCCGGCCAACATCTACGCCGATATGGAGAGGCAACTGCACGGGGTGCTGTTCGCCCCGGGCGAGCGGGCCCAGGTGGCCGAGCGCGCCGTGGAGCTGGCTTTGGGGATGGCCGTAAAGCTCACCCCGCCCGAGCTCTCTCACGTGCCCCAGCGTTTCCGGGCCCCCGACGGCACCAACCAGTTCGCCCCCGCCCACACCTGGCAGTACTCGACGGCCGACCTGTTGGCCGCCGAGGCCCGCCTGCTCGACGCCGGCCGGGACAGCTCCGGTCCGGTGGCCAGCTATGGCACTGTGGCCCAGATTTGTGAGCAGCCCCTGCCCGGGCGTGACTACGCCCTGGGCGCCGACCAGGCCGTGGCCGTGGAGCAGATAGCGACTTCAGGGCGGGTCAGCGATCTTTTGCTCGGCCCCGCCGGTACGGGAAAGTCAACAACCCTGGCGGGACTGCGCGCCGTCTGGGAGGCCGAGCACGGGGCAGGCAGCGTGAAGGGCCTGGCCCCCTCGGCCTCGGCGGCGGCCACCCTGGCCGACGAGCTCGGTATGGCCACCGAGAACACAGCCAAGTGGCTGGCCGAGCTCGACCGGGAGACCTCCAGGCTCGCCGAGGCCCAGCGGTTGCAGGCCCTGGCCGAGCGTCTGCCGGTGGCACTGTCCGGCCCGCTCACCGAGCGGGTGGCAGAGCTTGAAGCTGAAATAGGACGTTGGCAGTTGAAACCCGGCGAACTGGTCGTGGTCGACGAAGCCAGCCTGGCCGGCACCTTCGCCCTCGACCGGCTCAGCACCCAAGCCCGCCACGCCGGGGCCAAGGTCCTCTTGGTAGGCGACTTTGCGCAGTTGGGCGCTGTGGGTGCCGGGGGCGCCTTTTCCATGCTGGTCGAGGACCGCGAGATGCCGGCCGAGCTGAGCGAAGTCCACCGCTTCCACGAACCGTGGGAGAAACAGGCCAGCACCGGACTACAGGCCGGCTCGGCTTCGGCCATCGACGCCTACCTGCGCCACGGCCGGGTGGCCGGGGGCGACCGGGACGAGATGCTGGCCGCCTGCTACCGGGGTTGGAAGGCCGACGTCGAGGCCGGCCAGGACCGCTTCGTGGTCACGGCCACGGACCAGGACGGCAGCATGACGGTGCGCCGCCTCGACGGGGAGGGCCAGGTCGTCCTGCCTGCGGGCTATGTGGCCGGCCACGTCGAGCTCGGGTACGCCACCAGTGCCCATGGGGCCCAGGGCCAAACCGTCGGCACGGCCCATGCCCTGGTGAGCTCGGCCATGACCCGAGAGGCGTTGTACGTGGCTGCCACCCGGGCCCGGGAGTCCAACCGCCTGTACGTCGACGTCGAACCGCAGCCGCCGGGGGCGGAGATGGACCACGGCCGGCCAGAAGTACTCGACGCCCGGGACGTACTGGTCGCCATTGCCGCTCGCAAAGGGGCCGAGCGCTCCGCCCACCAGGCCAGGGCAGTGGCATGGGAAAAGGCCACCAGCTTCGAACAGCTGGTGCGCGAGCACCAGAGCTTGGTGGCGGCGGACAGTGCCCCGCGTTGGGAGGCGGTGCTGGAACGGTCCGGCTTGCCTGCCGACGTGCTGGCCCAGCTCCGCCGCTCGGGCGAGTGGGACGACCTGCTCGGCACCATGCGCACGGCCGCCGAGGTCGGTGCCGATGTCGAGGCCGTCCTGGCCCGGCTGGTCACCGCCCCACCCACGGGGGGCGAGCAGGACGAGGCCGCCAGGCTGCGCAGGGGCTTGCAACGCTCAGCCCAGGCCATCGGCCGAGGGCCCAGGAAGCAGGTAGACATGGTGGCCGGGCTCGTGCCCCGGGCCGGCCAGCTCGACGACAGAGATATGGCCCGCGCCGTCGCCGAACGCGAGGACGCCATCGTCCGCCGCGCCCGGGACCTGGCCGAGGCAGCCGTCCGGACAGGCGCCAACTGGGCCAAGCCCTTCGGGGTGCCGCCGAGCAGGCCCGTCGTGGCCGAGGCTTGGCGGGACCGCCTCAGCGTCATTGCCGCTTACCGCGACCGCTGGAGTATCACCACCGGCAGCACTCTCGGGGACATGGCCGACATCGGGTCGTTTGCCCAGGCGGCCCACCGCAACCGGGCCCGTCAGGCCGTCGAGGAGGCGTCTCAGTTGGCCGGTTTTTGGCCTCAAACGCCAGGCACGGGGCACAGTGACCCGGGCGTCGGGGCCCAGACAGGAGTGGATATATGATCCCGGTCCTCGGACCGTCGGGTCAGAAAGGCCGGTGATCGCTCACAGAACGCCGGCTCTGACGCGCTCACGCGAGCTGTAGGGGCCTCGTTGTCGCGTCATTATGAGTGCCACGGCCACTACTCGCGAATGGCGCCGTAATTCCAATTATGCGTCTGGGAGGCTACCACTCGAGTACACACGCTCGGCGCTCTCGGCGAGCAGATATGCGCCTGCCACGACAACCGTGCCGGAGACGGCGAACGAGTTACCGAAGCAGTCGTCGGGGGCGGCGCTCGAGCGCTTCAGCTCATCGCCCATCCCTCAGCTTCGCTCCGCGAGCAGCCTCTCCAGTCTGCGACGCCCTTCATGAACCCGGGATTTCACCGTCCCGAGCGGGATGTCGAGCAAGTTGGCGATCTCTTCGTAGCTGAGCTGGCCGAGGTCACGTAGGACCACAGGCTCGACGAAGGCCCGCTCGACCCGCTCGAGGGCGTCCAGAAGGTCGACCCGCCCACCGGCCAGCACACTGGTGCGTTCGTTGGCTACGAGCGCCGGGACGTCGTCGCCACCGGCCGGGGCTTGGCGTTTGAGCTTGCGGTAGGTGTCGAGCGCCACGTTGGTCGCGACCTGGTACATCCAGGTCGTAAAGCGACATCTTCCCTCGAACCGCCCGATACGCTGCGACACGGCCAGGAGCGTTTCCTGGGCCGCCTCTTCGGCATCGGAAGGGTTGGGAAGGATGCGTAGGCAACGGGCCCGGACCCGACCCTCGACCTGACGGAGCAAAGCGTCTAGGGCGGAGCGGTCGCCGCCAGCAGCGGCCCGCGCCAAGCTGTCGAGCTCGTCAGCCTCCTCGGTCACGGCGCGATCCTACCGGCACGCATCAGCATCGCTTGGACAGGAGCGTGGCCCTGATATGTCCGGGGAAGTACCGTTCACGGCGCGAGTCGAGGATTGTCAGGCGCTGGCGTGCTTGCAGCGTTAGTTGCCGACCACGCCTCGGAGCTCGGAGGCTGTCCTTGCCAGGTCGGCCTCGGCTACAAGGCTGTCTGGATGGTCGGCTCTCAGTCGTTGCTCCTGCTCGCCAACTACCTGTTCTATGGGCAGAAGAGATGGCTCAACGTGCGGTCGCATGGTAGGAGAGGGCAAGCTCACGCCGGGAGTTCAATGTGTCGGCGTGGTCCTTGCCTAAGGCCCGCTCGCGCTCAGCTATCACCTGTTCGAGGACGGCCACGGACTCTGCCGCCCTCCCCGCAGCACGGTAGGAGACGCCAAGCTCGTGCTGGGAATCAAGCGTTCGGTAGTGCCCCGCTCCCAAAAGACGTACATAATCCGCCACGATCAGCTCGAGCATGGCGACAGATTCCTCGAGGCGGCCCACCTCGCGGTAGGAGACGGCGAGCTCCTTCCGGGATTCGACCGAGTCGGGGTGGTCGCCTCCCTGGATCCGCTCGCGGTCGCGGGCGGCTTGACTGAGGATGGCGATGGCTTCTTCGGCTCGTCCTACCATGCGGTAGGCGATGCCCAGTTCGTCCAGAGCGAAAAGGGTACCGGGGTGGTCACCGCCCTGGACCCGCTCGCTCTGGGAGGTGACTTGCTCGAGGATGGTGATGGCCTCCTCGGCACGCCCGGCTTTGTTATAGGCAGCAGCTACGTTACCCCGAGCAGTGAGGGTCTTGGGGTGGTCACCGCCCAGGAGCCGCTCACGTGCCGCCGCGACTTGCCCGAATATCGTAGCCGCCTCTTCGGCGCGGCTCGCGTAGTAATAACACCCGGCGAGGTTGTTGAGCGAATTGAGAGTGTCGAAGTGGTCTGGTCCGAGTATGCGTTGGCGGTCAGCGACGACGGTCTCTTGCTCGGCAATGGCGTCATTTGTACGGCCCAGCTCGAGGTAAGAGATAGCGAGATTATGGCGAGCCTGTAGGGTTTCCGGGTCGTCGCGGGTTTTGCCGGCCGCGGCGATCGAGGCCGCCCGAGCGGCCAGGGAGTGCGCCGCTACCGCCGAGCGTCTGGTCAGGTAGGGGTACGTAAGGTTGAGGGCCTCGAGCAGAGCCTTCGTGTGGACGCGAGCGACGAGGTCGTCATTGGCGAGCGTTACCACGTGCGGCACCAGTTCCTGCCAACGTGGCCATGAGCCAGGCAGCTCCGGGTCGCCGGGCACGGCCGCTCTGACGGCGGCGAGGGCACGACCTCCTGCCGTACTTTCGCCGGCGGCCTCAAGGCGGTCCCTGATAACTTTCTGCAGCAAGCGGTGCACGGTGACGCCATGATCGGCCACTGTTACTAGCGAGTACCGGTGCAGCCAAGTGAGAGCGTCAATAACGCGTTTGTGCCCAGTCGGGTTCTGCTCCGCCAGAACCGAGAAAAACGGTCGCGGGATGGCATCGGGCGCCAGATAGGCCATCATCTCGAGCGCCGGGGCGGCCAACGGAGCGGCGTCCTGCGCGGCGGCGATCGAGGTGTTCCAGGTGGCGGCCACGGTGTGGTGGTAGAAGATCTCGGGGTTGGAATCGAACATGTCCTGTGTGGGCAGGCCCTCCAGTAGCTCCAGGTACTCACCGAAACCGACGCCGCTGCCCGAGTGGCAGTAGGCCCCGGCGTGAGCCAGCGCCAGGGGGAGGTACCCCAGGGCGGCCGCCACCCGGCCGGCATCATCGACCTCGGCCCCGGTCCGGCCAGAGCGGGCCAAGAGGAAAGCGCGGGCCGTGCCCGGGTCGAAGACATCGACGGCCAGTTCCGGGCCGAATGTCTCGTACCCGCCACGGTGGCGGGAGGTGACCAGGACCCGGCCCTCGCCCGAGCTCGGTAACTCGGTCAGTGCCTCGGGGCCAAGGACGTTGTCCAGCACCAGCAACCAGCGAAGCCGGCTGTTGGACAGGAAGGCCAGAGCGTCAGCCGCTCGCTCGGTTGGAGTACGGCCGGCCACGGGCAGACCCAGGGCCACTGCCAGCTCCGCCAGGTCGCCGGTCCCGCCCTGCTCGGCCCGGACCCAGGCCACGACGTCGAACTCATCAGCGTGGGCGTTGACATAAGCGGCAGCCAATTGCGTCTTGCCTACCCCGCCGAGGCCACTGATGGCCTGGGTGACCACACCGCGGCTGCCTGCCTTCAGAGTCGCGTCGAGCTCAGCCAACAGGTCGTCCCGCCCGGTGAAATTGGCGGCTGTGCGAGGGAGGCGGAGCCTTATCTCCGCTCGCTTGGAACCTGACTGCTCCCGACCGAGAGATCCCGGAGCACCTCTCGCTTCTTCCCCCGTCGGCGAAAGGCCACTGCCCGTTGACGGTCGTCGGGCGGGCCCAGCTCGGGTGCTGCCAAGGCCCGCCCGTAGCGCCGCGGCCATCTCTCCGGCGGTGGCGAACCGGGCTGCGGGGTCGGTAGCCAAGGCGCGTTCGATAGCGTCCAGGACGCCAGCCGGGGCCCGGGTACCCACATCGGCCACCACAGCCGTTCCTTGGCCTCCTACGGTGGTCCCGGCCGAGGACCGGCCTTGACCAACAATCAGCTCGGACAGGACGACGGCCACGGCGTACAGGTCGGCGCGGGCGTCGACCATGCCGACCAGGCCCCGTTGCTCGGGGGCCATGTAGGCCGGCGTACCCGCCGACATGGTGAACCCGCTGGCCAGGGTCAGGTCCTTCGCCAACCCCAGGTCACCCAGCAACACTCGCTCCAGCTCCCCACCGGACCGCTTGTGCTCCGGCACCGACCGGAACAACACGTTCGAGGGCTTCACGTCACGGTGAACCAAGCCCATCGCGTGGACGACCGCCAACGATTCGAGCACCTCGAGCGCCACGCGCACTGCCTCTGCCGTGCCGAGCCGCTCGCCCCCCCGAGCCCGGGCCCGGTCCTCCAAGGTGCCCCCGTCGGCCCACTCCATGACAAAGAACGGCCGGCCATCGTCGAGCTCGTCGACGGCGTAAACCCGGACCACGCGGTCAGAATCAAGCCGGCGCAACAAGCGGGCCTCTTCAAGGAACCGCTCCCGCACAGCCGGGTCATGTGCCCAATTATCGGCCAGGACTTTCACCGCCACCGGCGCTCGCAACCGGTCATCATGCGCCAACCACACCGACGCGAAGCTCCCCGTCCCTAGCCGGCGCTCGACCCGGTAGCTGCCTAAGACTTGAAGGTGCCCCACCAGCCCGGTCCCTGGCCTCTGCCCACGTACCCGAAGCTACCCGAGCAACTTGGCGCGCACCATAGGGCGGCCCAGCCAAGCGCAATTTGGGCCCGGCGGGTCAAAACGCGTTCTGCTCCGCCCACGCCAAAGCCATCTTCTGTGTCCGGCGGCTAATGCTGGGCTGGGGTGCCGTAGCTGCCTGGTAGTGGGCGGTCGGCCTGGAGGTCCTGAACGGGCTTGACGCGGCAGGGAGGGGGCGATTCAGGGTGCCAATACGGCTGGCCCGCCCGAACGAGCGAGGAAGGGCGGGCGAGGCAGTCCCGCCTAAGGGCCCGAACCCAGGGGACAGCCGGGCCGGGTGCCGGCTGGGCCGACCCAGATGGGCACCAGGACCTGGGTTGAGAGGACATCGTCGAGCGGCGCAAGAACTTTCGAACCAAGCCACGGTCCGCGTCGTCATACCCAATGCAACACCAAGAGACCCCCTAAAGCTGAGCAGAGACGAACACCGGTCCAGAAAGGACGAGCAACAATGGGTACTACCCAAAGGCACCGCCTCATTCGGCCAACGAGCCGTTGGTACGCTCGCTGGGCCGATATCGCCCTCGAGGCTTTGGCGGTCCGGCAAGCCATTACCTCGGGTGTTGCCGACATGGTGCCTCTGGGCGATTATCTCAAGCCCGGCTTATGGGAAAGCGCTCGTGCCATGCCGTCTGTGACGGACCGCAACAGTGGTGCACCATTACCCGCCAAAATAACCCGAAAGGAAATTGATATGGAACTGGAGACCAATATGAGCCACGAGACCAGCAATGCAAGTGTCAGTACCCGTCACTGCCAATCTGGGCGCCAGCCAAGCCACACCGCGAGATTGGGCCTAGCCGCACTGTCGATGACCATTGCCGGTGCGCTGGCGACTGCCGCCCCCGCGAGTGCCGCCCACGTCGCGTACCACAGCCCTTCCATCATTAAGTCAGCAAGCTTGGGCCGATCACCGGCAATGCCGCCCGGCGTCACGCCCGCGTAGGAACGTCACCGAGTGCATGGTGGTACCCGCCGGCGGCGACCTTCCCAGGGTCGCCGCCGGCCTTTGCGCCAAATCAAACACTCAAATTGCCCGGTTCCGGTACCCACTCCGGCCTCTTAAGGTCAGACGCTTGACCGCCGCATAGCTCAAAGGAGCTGACTCGTGCGCAAGAGCACGCCAGGCCCGTTTAGCGCCCCGGTCTGGCTCCCCGGCACCCGAGTTCCCGCCCAGAACGCGAGCACCGTAACCCAACCACCGCAGACGTTCGTTTGGAACCGAACGGCACTTCAGGAGCGCCAGCGGGCATTGCTCTAGACCTCAACCAAGCGTAGAGCTGGTCCCTAGGCTAGTAAACCCAGCCACCGCTAGTGGCGGGGCCGATGATGTCTCTAAAGACGTTGTCATACTGGGCCAAGGGGTGCCTCGCTCGTGGGTCAATTCAGTGTAAGGCCCGGCGCGGCGCTTGCGCTTCCGGTAACAAACTGTGATTTAGCCGGTAGGCTTCGGAGGATGAACCTCAACGACATGAATGCCTTTTGGCGCAGCACCTTGTAGCGCCGGGACCTCACGATGGCGTCCTTCACGTTGGCGGGCTTGGAGCGGGGAGCGGTCTTTATAGCCCGCTCGGCCCGGGCCACCAGCTCGTGGTAGAGCTCGTCGGGCAGGGCCCCGGCCCGCTCGACCATGGAGGCCCAAGCGTTGTAGCCGAAGACGAAACGTACGCCGTCTGCGTCCCAGCGGTCGAACTCGGTGGTGATGGAGAAGTCGGTGCCGCCTCGCAGCAGCACGTCGGTAAAGCCGGCCTGGCGGCACAGCGCTACGGCCCGGTCGTAGAGGGGGACCACCCCCTCGTGGGAGGGACCGTTGGCGCCAGAGAGCTTGAGGTACAACGGCTCTTTGGTGTTGGCGAGGTCCACCATCAGCGCCGAGCAGCCCCAGGTGGCGTTGTAGGCGATGTTGATGCCCTCCTTGGCCTCGGCCCCGGTCGCC
>JBKQUU010000266.1:0-6144 GCA_052325485.1 Acidimicrobiales bacterium
TGGCGAGTGGTGCGGGCGGCCACATTGCGGGCCTGGTAGGTCGTCTCGCCCCGGCGCTGGCACTCGGCCTCGATCTGAGCCGCCCGCTTGGAGTGCAACTCCATCACCTCGGCGGGGACGCCGGCGATGCGCCAGTGCCCGAGCCGGCCTGACGGCCCGGGGTCGGCCTCGATGCCGTAGCCCAGCTCCACCGCCACCCGAGCGGAAGCAACGCGCCCCACCATGGTGGCGGCGTGCAGCTGCTCACGCCACAGCGCCGTGTCTGCCCCCTTCCACCCGCCTTGGCCGTCTTTCATCTCCAGGACATTGGCCAGCAGGACGTGGTCATGGGGGGAGGGGTCCCCCAAGCGGGAAGTGGCATGGCGGGTGTGGGCGTAGACGAGCCCAGCCGTGGGCGTGGCCGTGGCCGCCTGGCCCCGCCGGCCCCCCATCTGGCGGGTGACGCTGTCCAGGTAGGCGAGGGTGGCGTCGCGTTCGGCGTCCATGATGGCGTGCATGTCCTCGGCCCGGCCGATCACGCCGAGCTCGGCCACGCTTTTGTGAGCGGCGATGACTATCTCCATGCCCGGCCGGCGCGTCTGCACCAATCGCTCGCCTGTGCGCGGGTCCTTGGCCCCGCCCGGGCCGAAGAGCGCTTCGTAGGCGTCGGCCGAGACCGCCCCGGCCAGGCCGAGTGAGGTTGCCCCCGAGCCGCCCCAGACCAGTGGTGTCTCGCCTCGCGACGTGTAGTACGCCATGGCCCGGCCGGGATGGTCGTCGACCCGGCCGAGCACGGTGGCGCGGTGGTACTCGACCGACTCCGCCCCCATCATCCGCATCCAGCCCACCAGCCCCACCCGCCTCAACAAACTCGGCCTGATTTCTTGGCAAGCCAGCGGCTTGCAATCGTGTTCTCTTCGCTTGGTGGTTTACCAGGGGGAGAAAGCCTTGTGGGGAGCCTTTTTTGTGTTCGGGCAGTAGTGGTCAATAACGGTAATGAACGGTTAGAAGAAACTTTATGAGTACGGGAGCGTGCAGTTTGAGGCGGCGGCCGTCGCGGGTGGTGAGGGTTGAGATCGGTGTCCTTTGCTGGGTTGGTGTCTTTGGCCGGTCGGTGTTCTTGGGGGTGGTTTGAGGCGAGATCGGTGTCCTTGGGTGGGTGGTGCGGCAGACGTGGTGGGTGGTGAGGGAGAGGACGGTGGCAGCTTGCCAGGCGGTGGAGGGCGCTACCGGGACGTGCGCGTTCGCGGGTGAGGGAGAGTTCGCCACCTTGGCCCCTACGGGTTGGAAGACCAACCCGAGGAGAAGATTGATGCCCGGTCCTGTCGTAGTGCCCAAGCTGTTGACCATGGACGAGCTAGCCGAAAGGCTTGGGGTGACCCACCGCCATGTGCGGCGTTTGGTCACCGAAAGACGAGTTCCGTTCCTACGGGTCGGGAGGTTGATCAGGTTCGACCCAGCCCAGATAGTGACTTGGCTCGATCGTGCCCGAGTCACCGCCTCGCGACCTCTATAGCCGTCGATCCCGCGTCGCCGTGCTGGGGGGCTAGCGTGAGCGCGCTTGCTCCTGTCCTGGACGAGTTCCGTGTCCCGGCAGCAAGGCCGCCCCCAGTGGCGGCCATCAAGCCGGCTCCGGCTCAATCGGTCGCAATGTCGACTCTCAGCAGGTAGCGCGCGGGTGCGACAATTGGTTGGCGATTGGAGGCTCTCAATGCCCAGACAGAACTACCGCCCCCGACGTGGTCCGGCAACTGCGTTAACCATCATCGTCACCGTGACCGGTCCAAGCGCCTTGGTCACCTCCGGCGCCAGCGTTGGGGCGACGCCCCTTGCTTCGGTCAAGCTCGCCCCGGGCGAGTTCACGTTGCCGGCCAGACTCGTGTCGCAAGTCGAAGCGGTCCCGGTGACCGCGTTAGTGGCACGCGCCGCGAAGCGGCCTGCCGACGCGGAGCCACCGCAGGCACTTAGGGCAGGGGCTCCTGTCTTTCGCCAGGGAGGTAAGCCCGCCGTTGTGTTCATCGGCGCCGAGTACTGCCCTTACTGCTCCTCCGAGCGCTGGCCGCTGGTAATGGCCTTGTCGAAGTTCGGCGCGTTTGCGGGCCTGCGAGGGTCGAAGTCGTCGGCAACCGATGTGGACCCCAGTACTCCCTCGTTCACCTTCTATGCGTCCACCTATTCGAGCAGGTACGTGAGCTTCGTCGCCGACGAAATGGAGACCAGCACCGAGCAACTCCTACAAGCGCCCACAGCCCAGGAACAGGCCCTGGTGGTCAAGTACGACACCACCCCCTATGTGCCGGCGGACGACGCGGGCGAGAACCCCATCCCCTTCGTCTACCTGGCCGGCAGGTACGTCCTGACCGGGACCCAGTTCGATGGGAGCGCGTTGACAGGGATGAACTGGGCCACCGCGGCCACCTACCTCACCTCGGGGGCCAACGCCACTTCGAAGGCGGCGGAGGCGTCAGCCGGCTACTTGGTCGGGGACATATGCGCGCTGACCCATGGCCAACCTGTTGTCGTCTGCTCCCAGGTCCCCCCCGCCCTTGTGGGCATCACAGCGGCGTCGCTAGCCAAGTAGGCAAGGGGTACTAAGTGTCGGCCAGCGGTGCGGGCGTCGACACCGTCGAGGGCGCCCTTAGCCGCGCCGACAGTTGCCGCAAGGTCATGGCCCGAGGTCGATGTCGCTGACGCTGTCGCCCGACTGGTTCACAGCGAACAAATGGCCGTCGTAGACGTCCAGCCCCTGCGGGGAGTCGAACTGGTACTGCGCCCCGCTCATCAGGCCTACCAGGCGGCCGGTGCGGGGGTCCACCTCGGTGACGGCATTGGCAGCGGAATCTGCCACATAGAGCACGTCGCCGTCAACAGCTATCCCGTCGGGTACGTGGAAGTCGTACCGGGCACCGGAGATCCGCCTCACCAGGGCGCCCGTCGTGGCGTCGATCTCGGTCAGCGCCCCCGCAGGAGGGTTCAAGACGGCCACCAGGCCCTTTCCCGTGGGGAGTGCCGGGTCCGTGACAAAGATGTCCTTGCCCCAAACGGCCATCTGCGACAACGGCCCCAGGTGGTAACCCGGGCCAGAGATGACCCGGACCACCTTGTCCGTCGCCGTGTCCACCTCCTCAACGAAGGCCTTGCCGCTCGGGTCGAACGCGAGATAGAAAAGGTCGTCTCCACAGAAGACCATAGGCGTGGGCAGACCGATCGACTCTATGGCCGAAAAGGAGCCCGAGGGCGGTTGGCCAACCAGCTGGCGCACGTGCCCAGTGGCGGTATTGAGGGCCAAGAGACCATTTTGTACCACGCTTATGTAGAGTGTGGCGCCCTGCAGGACGGCGCCCGTTGCCAGATTCTCAAAGGGAACGCTGAAATGACGCGTCACGGAGCCCGTGGACGCGTCCAACTGCACGGCTTGGCCGAAGGGCTCGACAACGTAGAGACGCTTATCCCCAGCCGCAATCGCTGTTATGTCGCCCCCGAGTTGGCTCGGAGGTTGGGGAATAACGCGGGTCAGGGCTCCTGTGCCGGCGTTGAGCTCAGTGATGGAGCCAGTGAGGTACGGACCCGATAGCGAATTGACCACGAAGAGCTCACCACCGGCCATGGCACTGGCCCCCGGGGAGTGGAAGCCGTAAGGCGAGCCGTCCACAACTCCGACGCAGCGCCCGGAGCGCAGTTGAGTAACACCTCCGAGATAGCTGGCCACGAAGACAGAGCCACCCTCAGCCTGCACTAGTGAGGGGTCGGTGAACTGGCAGGAGGTTCGGTCGAGGACTTCTTCGAGGGCACCGGTGACGGCGTTTATGACCACTACGGCACCTGGGCCTCCCGGGTTGGTCGCCACGAACAACTGGCCCTTGCTGACACCTGCCGCTTGCGGTTGTTCCAAGTGGAGCTTTGGCCCCGATAGGACCCGTACCAAAGTCGCCCCCAGCGGCGCTGTGGGCAACGGTGCCGTCGTGGTCGTGGTCGTGCCCATCACCGTCGTGGTGGTGGGTGCGCTGGTCGTCGTCGTACTGACGGGCACGCTGGTGGTTGGTACCGGGCCCGAGCTCGTAGTGGTACCAGTCGCGGCCAACGTTGTAGTCGTCGCAACCGTGGTGCTGGTCGTGGGTGTCGTCGACGTCGTGGACGCCGTAGTCGTTGTACTGGTGGGAGGGGCGGTCGTGGTGGTGGTCGAAGGAGCACCGCCTAACGCATAGGTGTCCACCTCGGACACAGACCCCGGAGGGGTACTGTCGCTGTTAGTTGGGGCGGCCTTCCCGGCGTTGACCACGAACAGGTACGGCCCCCAGGGGGCTAAGGCGTCGGGTCGGACGAAGTGGAACTGCTTGCCGGAGATGTTTTGGACGAGGCCGCCCGTCCCGGCGTCTATCTCTGTGACTGAGCCGCCAGCTCGGCCCGTCGCGTTGGCAACGAAAAGATCAGGGCCGATCGTGGCGAACGCTGACGGTGTCTCGAAGTCGTACTGGGGCCCGTCGATGACCCTGACTAGCCGGCCATTGCTGGCGCCCAATTCGATGACCTCGTTTCCGCCGGGGTCGCTCACGAACAGGTTCGGGCCGTCGATAGCCAGGGCGCCATACAGGCCGTCGATGCCCAAGTCGACGGTGGGGAGCCCGCCGGAGTAATAGGCAGTTACGACGTGTTCGGCTCTGCCTGTAGCCGCATCAAGAGCGGTGAGCGTAACGCGGTGGTGAGTGGACAGGTACGGATCGAGACCGGAACTGAGCACCCAAAGGGTGCCCTCGTACAGGGCCAAGGCGCCGGGGTACAAAAAGCTGTGCTGAGGCCCGTACCAGACCTGGACCTTAGTGCGGCTCCCGCTCACCAGCGAGCCGTTGGCCAAGTCCAAGACGTCTACTGTGTCACCGCCAAGGTTGGCCACGTACAAGTGACGGGCATCACCGGCGATGGCAGTGGAGAAGTTGAACCCCCACCCCAATACCTTAACCCGGCTGGTTGGTGCTGCCGCTGCGCTGGGCAGCTTAGGGACCAGACCTGGCAACACCAGCGCCACCAGGACCGAGGCGGCGATAGCGATCGCCCACACGGATCGGAGCGGCCGCGACAAGCTTGGCACCCTTACACATTGCCACCTAGCGTGCGTTCACAATGGCGTGGTCACCGTTTCGAGCTGTCGGTAGTCCTGGCGGCCAGTGGCACCATTAGGCGGCACCATTGGAGCGGCGCTTGAGCGCGGTGTCCATCCGGTCGGCCAGCTCGCGCTGGCGCTCCTGGGTGCTGTACTGGTAGATCAGGCTCGCCCGCATGGTCGAGTGCCCGAGGCGGTCCATTATCTCTTTGGTTGTTGCCCCGAGCTGAGCGGCGAGTGTCCCGGCGTGGTGCCGGAGGTCGTGAAAGTGCAGGCCCTCGTAACCAGCCGCGGTGGCTGCTCTACGCCAGACGAAAGCCCACCGGCCTCGGTGCATCGGCAAGCCCTCGTCACTGGTGAAGACGAGAGAATCGGGCCGCGGCCTCACGTACGTCGCCAAGTGCTCGTCGAGCATCGCCGCCAGAGTGGCCGGGATCGTCACGGCGCGGGTGCCGGCGGCAGACTTCGGCGGGCCGACCAGCCGTTCGTTGCCGACGGTTTGTGCTTGCTTGGTGACGATGATCGTCTTGTGCAGCAAGTCGATGTCTTGGCGCTCCAGGGCGAACAGCTCGCCCTCGCGCAAGCCCGACAAGGCGGCCGTCCAGGCGAGCGCCTCGTACCGATGGTCACTCGGCTTGTGGTTGCGGTGGGAGTACCGGTCGTTTAACTGGGCGACGACGGCTTCGATCATGTCGAGGGTTGGCTTGGGCCGTTCCGGCGCCGGCTCGGTACCGGCCCCTTTGATCGTGCAAGGGTTGAACGGGATGACCCCGTCCGAGACCGCCTCGCCGAGGACCGTGCGCAGGAGCCGGTACGATTTGGCCGCTTGGCCGGGGGAGTGCTTGGCGGCCACGTCGGCATGCCAGGAGCGGACCAGGGGCGTCTTGATTTCGGACAGCTCCCGTTGGCCGAGGGCCGGGAGGATGAGCCTGTCGAGCAGGCCGGTTACTAGTTCGAGGGTCCGGGGCCGGTAGTGCCCGACCTTCTGCGTGCGGTCAAGCCAGCCGGCCACGTACTCGGCCAGCGTCTGCCGGCCCGCGATGGGGTCGGTCCACACGCCCCGGTTG
>JBKQUU010000267.1:0-34664 GCA_052325485.1 Acidimicrobiales bacterium
CGCTGCTCTTCCTGGCGATTGCCGCCCCCTGGCACTTGCTCGCGGGCATCCGTAATCCACACTTACGGGCGGCGTCGTTGGCGACCGAGGGGTGGTCCGGTCCCGTGGTGACGACGCCAGGGTCAGGCAGCGTCTTCATCTCAGGCCGGCCGTCCGTGGCCTATGCGCAGGCGCACAGCATTGCTTTCGGACGCCTTACTTGTCCGTTCCAGGCGGCCCTATTTGGCCGTCGACCAGTAGGACGTGGCCACGTCCTGCAACGTCGTTAGGAACGGCATCAGGGGCAGGTTGGGGTTGAGGATGAACTTGGACAGGTCGGAGGCCACGGGGACGGCGATCTGAGGAGGCGTGGCTTCCCAGTAGCGGTTCCATAGGTGGACGTGCTCAGCCGCGATCTCATTGTTCACGGAGATGGCGGTTGTGTCGGTGGTCTTGACCGCGCTCTCGGCGCTCACGAAGGACTCGAGGCCGTCCCATTTCACCTGGACAGAGGGCTCCATGAAGGTGTTGACCGAGTTGAGGGCGGCCTGCTCATTGGAGTTGTGAGCGGACACGACCACGGGGCCGGTCTCGAAGATGGCCTGCCAGCCCACGGCCGGGTTGATGGGGGGCACGATGAAGGCGCCGAAGTCCTTGCCCGGCACCATGCCGGCCTTGATCAGGGTGCCCTCTTGCCACGAGCCGATGAGGAGCATGGCCGTCGAACCGTTGGCGAACGATACGGGCGTGCTCAGCGCGGTGTCTATGTCCTGCGCCGTGCTGAAGTACCCGAGGTCAGCCACCTGTTTCCACGCCTCCATGGCTTTTACCACCGGGGCGCTGGTGTAGGAGATCTGGCCGAGGACGAGCTGATGGTAAGCCGTGGGGTTCTCGGACAGGAGGAACTGCTCGAACCAGATGAACCCGGCCCAGTCATCGACGTAGTAGTCGAAGGGAGCGATCCCGTGGGCGTGGAGGGTGGCGGCGTCGCTCATCAGCTTGGCCCAGGTCATGGGCGCGCCCCCCAAGCCGTACTTGGCGAAGTCCTTCTTGTTGTAGTACATGACCCAATCAGAGGTGTAAAGGGGCGCCCCGTAGTACTGGCCGTTCACCTCGTAGGCGTTCTCGACGTCGGGGTTCAGCCCGTACTTGGCTTCCCAAACTTTGACCAGCGACGTCATGTTCGCCAGTGCCCCGGCCTTCACCAGGGGGACCAGCTGCTGGCCCGACCACCATGTGAACACGGGCGGGGCCTGGGAGGTGGTGGCGGCGGCCCGCACCACGCCTTGGAAGGCGGTGGTGCTCGAGTAGGGCTGGGCTTGCCAGGCGACCCCGCCGTCCAGGCTGGCCAGGACCTTACCGATGGCGTTGATACCGGTCGTCCAGCCCGGCTTGTCATTTGACAGCTGCAGGGTAGTCGAACTGGCTTGCGGGGTTGCCGCCGCACCGGCCGGGCCGGTGAACGTCGCCGTCCCGACCATCGCCATTACCGAAGCTGTCGCCACGAGGGCCGACGTTCTCTTCGTAAAAACTCTCACTCAAGACTCCTTTTCGTTCAGGGAACTGCCTGAATTCGGGCCAAACATTGTCCTGCCAGCTGGCTCGGGCTATCGGTGGGGCCGTCCGGAGCGGTTCCTCCACCACACTTGCCAGCCCTGAGCTGCCCCCTTTCGTACCGCTGTGTTATCGTTAGCATTGCTCGTCGACCACTGTCAAGTCACGGCACCCCGGCGCCCATTGATGCGCTGGTGTCGGCGGTCGGGCCAGAGAAACGGCCGTTTGTGAAGCGGTCCGCAATGGACGGCGGCCGGGTAGCGGTCCGGCGCAACCAAAGCCGGTGCCGGGGCGTTAGCAGTCCGTGCGGGACCACCTGGTCGAGGCAACCGTGGCCCTGACCTGCCTGGCCCTGCTCGTGGTGGGCGCGTCCGGGGGGCCTGGCGAAGGGGCTCCGGCGCCGACGGCGTGGGGCCCGGTGGCCTCGAGCCGGCCGGCGTCGAGCGGGGCAGCGTCGGTCCCGACAGCCTCGGTCCTGACGGGCTCGGGGGCGCCGGGCGTACTGGCCCTGCCGGGAGGCGTGGTGTGGGCCTATGACGGCGCTCAGGTCTTCCGCAGCACCGACGCCGGCGCCCATTGGCGGGCCGTCTTGCCTACCTGGCCGCAAGCGCCGACGGCTCTTCAAGTCACGGGTGCCTTCTTCCTCACTGCCAACGTGGCATGGGCAGTGACCGACCACCTGTGGCCGGCACCTCCGGGCGTCACGACCACCTGGGAGACGACCGACGGCGGGGCCCGTTGGCATCAGGGCACCTCGCTGCCGGGAGCGCTGACAGACTATGGGCCCCCCTTTGACCAGCTCGTCTTCGGCGACGCCGCCCATGGGTACGCCTTCGGGGAGAACGGCTCGGGGACCGGGCCAGAGGGGGCCCGTAGGGGCGTCCTGTGGACCACCTCGGACGGCGGCCGGGACTGGGCGCAGCTCCATGCCGTCGGTCTGGCGTGGCCGGGCGGCGAAGCCTCGGTCAACTACGGAGCGGGGTGCAGCCAACAGGATCCTTTCACGCTGACGGCCGCCTCGGCCCACGTGCTGGTCCTGGCGGCCAGCCTGTGCCCGACCAGAGCACCGGGGGTATGGCGCAGCGACGATGGCGGCCGCAACTGGTCACCGGTACGCCTACCGGCTCCGCCGGGAGGTTGGCCGGCCTCCGAGGCCTGGGACTACCCGAGCTCCCACCAGCCGCTCGGCGGTGCCGAGGTGCTGGCTACCAGGTTTTTCGCCGGTGCGGCGGGGGTGATGGCCTTTACCACCCGGCCCGGAGAGCTGCTCGTCTACCGCTCAAATAATGCCGGCGCGTCTTGGGTGTTGGCTTCCACGCTCCAGACCGGCTCGCTGTCGCGCCCGGCCGGCTTCGACGCCTCCTCGCCGACCGGCTGGGAGCTGCCGGCTCCCGCCGGTCTGTACCTGAGCGGTGACGCAGGGCAGCAATGGCGTCTCCAACGTTCGGCGCTCAGCCTGGCCGACATGGCCGAGGTGAGCTTTGCCTCCGGGGAAATGGGCGTCGGGTTTGCTAACAACAACCCAGCCAACGGGCTGTTGACACTGGACGGGGGCCGGACGTGGCGAGCGGTGCCCCTAGCCGTGGCCGGGGCCGGCGCCGGCGTCCCTGCGTACAGCATGGTCGACTTCGTTACTCCGTCCGACGGCTGGGTGGCCGGGGCGGACGGGGTGGAGGCAACCACCGACGGAGGGGGGACCTGGCGCCCCCAGCTGGCCACGCCCGCGCCTGTCGAGGAGCTGTCGTTTTCCGGTGCCGAGCACGGCTGGGCGCTCACCGCCGACCAGCTGTTCGCCACCTCCGACGGCGGCCGGCACTGGTCGGCCCGGCCCGAGACATCTTTAGGTGCGTTCACCTCGGTCCAGCTCGTGACGCCCAGCTTCGGGGTGGCCTCGGTGTGCGGGCAGGGGGCGACCCGGGCCCTGGCCACCTCGGACGGGGGCCTCACCTGGCGCCCGGTGCCGGTACCAGGCCCCAACGACCTCGGCTGCGGGGGCCCCGCCCCCACACCGGGGACCTTCTACGGGCTTTGCTTCGGGACGCCTCAGGTTGGTTGGGCCCTCCTGCGCCGCCCTGGTGATGTGAAGGCGGCCCTGGAGCACAGCACCGACGGCGGGAGGCACTGGGCCCTGGTGGCCTCGTTCGCACCGGCGCCGTCCCAGCTGGCCTGCCAAGGGCCGGCCCAGCTCTGGGCGGGCTTCGACTGGCAGCTCAACATGGGCTACGCCGGTGACCTGGCCGCCACCATGGACGGTGGCAAGACGTGGCGCATGGCCAAGGTCACCGGGCCGGCGGCCCTCTACGCCCCTCGCCTCACGGCCGCGGACGGGACGGCCGTCGGCGCGCTGGGGACAGCCGGGGGGACCGCCGCTCTGGGCTGGCAACCGGTAGAGGCCCTGGACGTCTCGGGGCCGGGAGACGTCGTGGACCTCTGGGACGACGGTGGGGCCTGCACCATCGGCTTCGGCCTGCTCACGACGGCAGACGGGGGTGCCACCTGGAGCTCCGCGCCCGGCCCGGGCACCTCCGGCGACGGCCAGTGCCACAGCGCCGGCCTGCCTTTCCTCGGTACCTACCCGACGGCGGTGCCCTCGGTCTCGTTCCCCGACGCCGAGGACGGCTTCGTGCTGGCGCCGGCGGGGGCTCAGCCGGCGCCCAAAGGCGGCAGTCCTGGCGTCACCATGGCCCTCATCGGCACGACCGACACCGGGCAGAGCTGGCACCTGGTGGCCCGCTTCGCCTGGACAGGGCACTAAGCCAGCGATGGCCTTAATGGTTGGCTCGAGGGCTTGGCCCGAACGGGGCCGCCTCCGGTACGTACGACGAGAACTCGCCTTGCCGGTGCATCTCGCGGGCCCGGCCTCGTTGAAGCTTTCCGTTGGGCGTGGTCGGCAGGGAGCCGGTGGGCACGACCAGGACGTGCGCAGGAGCTAGGCCGACGGCGTTGACGATGGCGGCGGCCACCGCGCCGGCCAGGTCATCGCCGCCCGTGGCCTCCTCGACCACCACGACCAGGTCCCCGGGCCGGCCCTCCAGGGGCGAGAAGGCGGCGCAACTACCGGGTGGCAACCCGGTGGCGCGCTGGACGGCCTGCTCGATGTCCTCTGGGTGGTACTTCTGGCCGAGCCGGACTATGACCTCGTTGGCCCTGCCGGTCAGGAAAAGTTCGCCTTCGGCCATATAGCCGAGGTCCCCGGGGCGGAAAAAGCCCTCTGCGAACGACCCCTCGGCGCGGGTGTTGACGTACCCGTCGGTCACGCCCGGGCCCCGCACCCAAACCTCTCCTAGGTGCCGGTCCGGACAGGGTCTGTCCGGGTGCCCGACCCGTACCTCGACCCCGGGGTAGGGCGTACCGCAGGAGACGACCCTCTTGGCCGGCCGGCTCCCCCTCGCCGGCAAGGCCCGGGCCGAGCGGGACAGCTCGTCGAGGTCCACGACGTCGACGCGCAAGTCTTGGCCGGGCTCGGCCCGGCTGATCATGCCCGCTTCGGACGAGGCGTAGTGGACGCCGATCGACCCTGGGGCCAGGCCCAGCGGCCCGCATACCTCGACGGTGCGCCCGACCACGTCGGCGTCGACCAACTCGGCATTGAAAACAGCCGCTTTCAAGCCCGATAGGTCGACACCATCGGGCCTCTTGGCCAGGCCCCGCACGGCGGCCGCCCAGGCCGAGGACGGGCCGACAGTGAAAGCGGCGCCCGTCCGGCCGGTCAGTCGCAGCCACTCGGGCGGGTCCCGCACGAAACGCTCCATGGGCAGGAAATGCCGGTTGGCCGGCGACGCCACCTCGAACAGGGCACCCAGCCCGCCTATGTGGAAAAAGGGCAACCACGAGACCGTGGCCGGTACCGTGCCGGGCGGGCCCTTGGCGGCGTTGGTGCGAGCCCACACCACCGCCCGGGCGTGGGTCATGCGGACGCCTTTGGGGGTGGCGGTGCTCCCTGAGGTGCACAGCACCATGGCCAGGTCGGTGGGGGCCAGGTCGGTGGGCGGGACAAGGTCGGCCCGGGGGCCGGGCGCGAGCGGTGGCTCATTGGCCCAGTCCAATTTGGGGCCGGCGCCGGGGCCGAGGAAGTCGAGGTAGCGGCTCTGGCCGACAATGACGCGGCAGCCGGTCGCCCCCGCCAAGGACGCCACTTGAGAGGAAAATGTGGCCGGGTGGCGAACGCGCACAGGAGCGGGGAGAGGTACCAAGACGGCTCCGGCCAGCCACGTGCCCCAGGCCCACTCCACCCACTCCGGGGCATTTGTCCCCAAAAGGCCCACCATGTTGCCTTTCGTTATGCCCGCCAAGCCAAGTTGGGCTGCTCGGCGCAGGGCCCTGGCGTAAAGATGGGCCACGGGCAAGGCGACCGGGTCACCGCCCGAGTGGAAGAAGTACCCACCGCTTTTTCTGGCCGCGGCCTCGGTCAGCAGCTCGCAGAGCGTCGTCTGGTCGTTCATCGGGCTCAGCTCCACGGGACCATCGGCTTTGTCGGTCGCTTGGCGCCTAGGTCGCTCGGCGTCTAGGAGGCGTCAACGGTCGGCCCCCAGGGGGGCCACGTCCGGAACGGACGACGAGAACTCGCCCCGCTGGTACATCTCCCGGGCCCGGCCGCGCTGGAGCTTGCCGTTGGGCGTCGTCGGTAGCGAGCCCGCGGCCACGAGCACGACCTGCGAAGGCGCCAGCCCGACCGCATTGACGATGGCGGCGCTCACCAGGCCGGCGATGTCCTCCTGCTCGCTGGCGACCTCGACCACTACGACCAGGTCTTCCTGCCGGCCGCCCAGGGGTGAAAAGGCCACGCACCTACCCGGCGGTACACCAGCGGCGGACTGGACCGCTTGCTCGATGTCTTCGGGGTGGTACTTGAGCCCCAGGCGGATGATGACCTCGCTCGACCTGCCCGTCACGAACAGCTCCCCCTCGGCCATGTAGCCGAGATCTCCCATCCCGAACCAATCGCCCATGAACCGCCCGTCCCTGCCCACATTCACGTAGCCGTCTGTCACACCCGCCCCGCGCACCCACACCTCTCCCAGGTGGCGGTCGGGAAGCGGGTCGTCGGGGAGCCCGATGCGGATCTCGACGCCGGGATATGGGGTGCCGCAGGAGACGACCCTCTTGACGGGGTGCCCCGCTTGGGGCGGTACCGCCCGCGAGGAGCTCGCCAGCTCGTCCAGGTCCACGACGTCCACGTGGAGGTCGTCACCCGGCTTTGTCTCGGTCACCATGCCCGCTTCTGAGGAGGCATAGTGCACGCAGATGGCTTGGGGGGACAGGCCCAGGGGCACGCACACCTCGGCTATGCGCTCGGCCACGTCGGGGTCGACCATCTCGGCATTTAACGCCGCCCCCCGCAGGCCCGACAGGTCGACCCCCTCCGGCTTCTTGGCCAATGACCGCAGGGCGGCGGCCCACGCCGACGACGGGCCGACCGTGTAGGTGGCGCGCGTCTTGCCGACCAACCGGGGCCACTCCGCCGGATCCCTCACGAAGCGGGCCATGGGCAAGACGTGCCAGTCGATGGGGGTGGCGATCTCGAACAGGGCGCCGAGCCCGGCGATGTGGAAAAAGGGCAACCACGAGACCATGGCAGGCACGGTGCCGGTGGGGGGCGTCCCGGCGTTGGCGGCGTTGGCGCGCGACCATGCGACGGCCCGGCCCTGGGTCATGCGCACGCCCTTGGGTGCGGCCGTGCTCCCTGACGTGCATAGCACCATCGCCAGGTCAGAAGGCGAAACTCGGGCCGGCCGCTGGTCGGGGGCGGGAGGAGCCGGGGAGGACCAGTCCAGCTTCGGGCGCTCGCTGTCCAGGAGGTCCAGGTACTGGCCCTCCCCGACGATAAGGGAGCAACCAGTGGCCTCGGCCAACGACGCCACCTGGGCGGAGAAGGCGGCCGGGTCGCGAACGCGCAGCGGGGCGGGTAGGGGCACCAGGGCGCCCCCGGCCAGCCAGGTGCCCCACGCCCATTCCGCCCATTCCGGGCAGTTAGGCCCGATGAGGCCCACCATGTCGCCTATGCCGACGCCGGCCCGCCCGAGCTCGGCCGCTCTCCTAAGGCCCCGGGCATAGAGCTCGGCCACGGGCACGGCGAGCGGTTCTGCGCCCAGGTGGAAGAAATACCCACCGGCTCCCCGCGCCGCCACCTCGGTCAGCAACCCACAAAGCGTGGGCTCGGTGGTCGTCGCCGTCATTTCGAGGTTCTGGTGGGCTGGCCCGAGGCCTCTAGTCGCTTGGCGTCCACGACGGCAGAAAGGGCGACGACGCTGGCGAAGTTCTCGGCCACGACGTCTTTGTGGCTCAGCGAGATGTCGAACTCGTCCTCCAGCCAACCGATCAAGACTTCGATGGCGAGCGAGTCCAGCATCCCGGCGGCCAACGGGTCAACACCGGGCGCGGCGCCCTCAAGGAGCTCGCTTTCGATGAACCGAGCGATCTGTTGGTCTGTCTTCACCGGGACCTCCTTGTCGATGGTCGTCTCGTCGATGGTCCTCGGACCCTCCCAATTGGGCTGCTCCGGCCACACTGGGTGGTCGCTGGGTTTACCACCACGCCAACAAGAGTATAAGGAGGGTAGGGTTGAGGTCTGTGAGGGCCGTGGAAAGCGTTGTGTCGCGCGTGCCCACTATTATCACGTCAAGTATTGGTCCGCGCGCTATCTGTGCCTTTCCAGGGTTAGCGGAGCGCCACACTCACCCCATCGCCGCCGCGTGACGAGTTCTCGTCCGGTCTGGTTCGGGGACACGGACCGCCCCGCCTTCGGGTGGTTCCACCGCCCCGCTCACGGCCGGGCCCGTGCCGGAGCTGTTATTTGCCCACCCCTGGCGTTCAGCTACCTCCACACCCACTACGCGCTGAGGTTGTTGGCGGAACGGCTGGCGGCCAACGGCTTTTGTGCCGTCCGGTTCGATTACGACGGCACCGGTGACTCGGCCGGCGGTAACGACGACCCCGGCCGGGTCGAGGCCTGGGTGGCGACAGTCCGTTCGGCCATGGCCCTGGTACGTGAAGCTGGCGTTGACGATGTCTGCCTGATAGGGATGCGTTTCGGTGCCACCCTCGCCGCTCAGGCGGCGGCCAGCGACGGCCGGGCCGATCAGGTCGTCCTGTGGGACCCGTGTGCCTCCGGTCGCTCGTTCCTGAGAGAGCAGAGGGCCATCAGCACGATCACCCTGGGCAGCCCGCCCGACTCGCCTGACGGGTCGGTCGAGATCCCGGGCACCCGGTACGACGCCATCACCGCCGGTGAGATCGAGGGGGTCAGCATCGCCAAATGCCCGCCCCCGCTGGCTCGCCGGGTGCTCGTGCTCACCCGGGCGGACCGGCCCGTGCACCGCTCGGTCCTCAACCCGGCGCTGGCCAGCCAGGAGTTCTCCCACCAAGAGGCGGCCGGCCAGGCCGAGTTCATGGACCGCTACCCGCCCCTCCAGGAGCTGCCGCACGAGGCCATGGCCGGCATCGTGGGTTGGCTGGCTGAAGGCGCCGGGGCTAAGCCGGTCTCGGTGCGCGCCCCTGAGACCGGGGGGCCACGGCCGGTCGGGCGGGGCCGTGGAGGCCCCCTGACCGTCGAAGAGCCCGTGCGTGTGCCCCCGGTGGGCTTGTTCGGGGTCCTGACCTATGACCCGGACCTCCCGGTCTCGCCGGATAAGCCGACGGCGGTGTTCCTCAACGTCGCCAACCAGCACCATGTCGGGCCGAACCGGCTCTGGGTCGAGCTGGCGCGCCAGTGGGCTGGTGCTGGTGTGCGCTCCCTACGGCTGGACCTGAGCGGACTGGGGGACAGCCCGGGCCGCCATGGGGCGGGGGGCCGGTGGGAATGTTTCAAACCGGAGGCGTTCGACGACGTCGTGGACGCTGTCCGATGGGCGTCGCCGGACGACCCCTCCAATGTGGTCCTGGTCGGGCTGTGTTCGGGTGGCTACCAGGCACTCGAGAGCGCCCTGGCCGTCGGGGCCCGCGGTGTCGTGGCCATCAACCCCTTCGTGTCCTTCGAGCCGGCCGAGGTCCGTGCCGGCCTCCCGCCCGACCCGCGCCGGCGCATCCCCGTGCCCGATGACGAGCTCGATGACACCCCGCCCGATAGCTCGCGGCCCGATAGCTCCCGGCCCGAGGTGGCCTGGACAGCCCGCTCCATCGCATCGTCCGGGCGCAGTTCGGGCCAATGGCTCAGTGACCTCGTGCAACAGGGCACCGACACCTTGCTGGTCTGTGGCGACGCCGAGCTCAGGACGGTCCGCCGAGCGGTGCCGGCGACACGGTTGCACCGGCTGAGCCGGGTGGGAAAGCTGCGCGTCGAGCACGTGGCCGGCCTCCAGCACGACCTCTTTATCGCCGACCAGAGGCGACTGGTAACCCGCCTGGTCACCGAGCACGTGCTGGCCCGTTTCTCGGGCCAGTCCCGCCAGCGAGGCCTTTCCGGGCCTCAACGAGCCGGAGCGTTATAGCCGGGGCGCTATAAACGCCAAAAAACTATAGAAACTATAAAAAGGAGCGCCGCGGGGGCGTCCCCCTTTCACGCCGTGAGGGCCTGGATGCGGGCAGAGGCCGACCGGTGGCGCTTGAGCCGGTCCTCGACCGCTCCGTTCACCAGCTCCCCTTTTTCTACGACGGGCTTGCCGGCCACGATGGTGTGGTAGGCCGACACCGGGCCGCAGCGCAACAGCGCTTCCACCGGGTCGCTCAGGGCACCGGCGAACTTCGGCCCCTCGAGGCGCCAGCACACGAGGTCCCCCACCGCTCCGGGGCGCAGCACCCCTAGCTCGCCCTGGCGGCCCAGGCAGGCGGCGCCCCCGAGGGTGGCGAGCTGGAGCGCTTCTCGAGCCCCCGTCGACGCCGCCCCGGAGCGGCACCGGGCCAGCAGCATCGCCGTCCGGGCCTCAAGCCACAGCGAGGCTGAGTCGGCCGACGCCGAACCATCGCAGCCCAGGCCCACAGGGGCACCGGCGGCCACCAGCTCGGCCACCGGGGCCAGACCGGTCCCGAGCAACAGGTTGGAGCTCGGGCAGTGGGCCACGCCGACCCCGGCCCGTCCCAGGCGTTCGATCTCGGCGCTGTTGGGGTGGACGCAGTGGGCGATCCAGGAACGGTCGGAAAGCCACCCGACTTCCTCGAACAGCTCGACTGGGCGGCAGCCATAAACCTCCTGGCAGTAACCGTCCTCGTCCAGGTCCTCAGCCAGGTGGGTGTGGAGCCTCACGTCGAGCCGTCCGGCCAGTTCCGCCGTCGCCGCCATAAGCCGGCGGCTCACCGAGAAGGGCGAGCAGGGAGCCAGGGCGATACGGACCATTGCTCCTACCGAGCGGTCGTGGTGGGCCGCCACCGCCGCTTCGCACGCGGCCAGGATGGTGTCCTCGTCCTGGCACACCGACGCCGGGGGCAGGCCGCCGTCTTCCTCGGACACGCTCATAGAACCCCGCGTGGGGTGGAAACGCAGGCCGATCTCTCGCGCCGCGGCGATCTCGGCCCCCAGCAGGTCGCCTCCGCCGGCGGGGTGGACATAGAGGTGGTCGGTCGTCGTCGTGCACCCGCCCAAGGCCAGCTCGGCCAGGCCGACGAAGGTCGAAAGATAGACCGCTTCCTCGTCCAAGCGCGCCCAGTGCGGGTACAGGGCACGCAGCCAATCGAACAACCCGGCGCGCACCGCCGGCGCGAACGACCGGGTGAGGTTCTGGTAGATGTGGTGGTGCGTATTGACGAGGCCGGGGGTCACGACGCAGTTGTCCGCCCTGAGCGTCACCGTGGCCGCCGGCTCGCTCCCGGGGGGACCGACCCCGACCACCAGCCCGTCACGGACGGCCACCCAGCCCCCCGGCACCTCCCCGGCCCTGTCCGTCGTCACCCTGTCCGTCGTCACCCTGTCCATCGTCACCACCACCTCCGCCCCGGCGACCACCAGGTCGACGGGCGAGGTCCCTGCCGGGCCAGTCCAGGTCTCAGTCCGGGTCTCGGGCACCCCACGACAGTACCCAGGCGCCCATTAGTCGTACGAACCCCGGCAGGCGTACATTGGACCGGTGCCCCCGAGCGCCCAACCAGGTGACCAGCTGCTTGTAGTGGACAGGGCGCCCAGCCCCGCCGGGGCGGGCGGCGTGGCGGAGCGGGGGCGGCGTTCCGAGCTGGCCGACGTGGCCCGCTCGGAGGTGTCGATGCGCCGCTTCCTGCATGGGCTCCCGGGCGTGGACCAGGTCGGGGCGGAGCAGCGCGCCGCCGGTCTGGCTACCCGCTCGATCAAGGCCGGCGCCAAGCTGTGGGCCATCGACACCGCCATCTCGATGGTCGACCTCACCACGCTGGAGGGGGCCGATACCCCCGGCAAGGTGCGGGCCCTGTGCGGCAAGGCCCGCCGGCCCGACCCCGCCGACCCGAGCGTCCCGCCGGTGGCGGCGGTCTGCGTCTACCCCGACCTCGTCCCCATAGCCCGGGCCGCCTTGGCCGGCAGCCCGGTGAAGGTGGCCTCCGTGGCTACCGCCTTCCCCTCCGGTCGAGCCTCGTTGGCGGTCAAGCTGGCCGACGTCGCCGACGCCATCGCCGCCGGGGCCGATGAGGTGGACATGGTCATCGACCGGGGAGCTTTCCTGGCCGGCCGCTACGGCTTGGTGCTCGAAGAGGTGCGGGCGGTAAAAGAGGTGTGCGGCCACGCCCACCTGAAGGTGATCCTGGAGACGGGCGAGCTGGTCACCTACGACAACGTCCGCCGGGCGTGCTGGACGGCCATGATCGGGGGCGCCGACTTCATAAAGACCTCGACCGGGAAGGTGAGCCCGGCGGCCACCACTCCCGTCGCCCTGGTCATGCTGGAGGCTGTCCGTGAGTTCGCCGAGGTCTCGGGCAGCACCGTCGGGGTGAAAGTGGCCGGCGGTGTCCGCACCACCAAGGACGCCATCCGGTACCTCGTCCTGGTCAACGAAGTCGCCGGCGACACCTGGCTGGGCCCGGACCTTTTCCGTATCGGCGCCTCCAGCCTGGTGAACGACCTGTTGATGCAGCGCTCCAAGCAACGTCGCGGCGCCTACGCGGGCGCCCAGGACTTCAGCGTCGAGTAGCCGGGCCCAACATGGCTCCCGTTCGCTTCCCCTACGCACCGGCGCCCGAGTCGCGCGCCGTGGTCAACCTGAGGGCTTCGTACGGGCTGTTCATCGACGGCGAGTTCGTGAGCCCCGTCGACGGCGGCCATTTCAAGACCGAGGACCCGTCCTCGCAGGAAGTACTGGCCGAGGTCAGCTCGGCCGGCCTGGCCGACGTCGAGCGGGCGGTGCGCGCCGCGCGGCGTGCCCAGGAAGAGGTGTGGGGCCCGATGCCCGGCAAAGAGCGGGCGAAGTACCTCTTCCGGGTGGCCCGCATCATCCAGGAACGTTCGCGGGAGCTGGCGGTGCTCGAGACCCTCGACAACGGCAAGCCCATCAAAGAGTCCCGAGACGTCGACGTGCCCCTGGCTGCCGCCCACTTCTTTTACTACGCCGGCTGGGCGGACAAGCTCGCCTATGCCGGTTTCGGCCCCCGTCCGCTGCCCCTCGGGGTCGCCGGCCAGGTCATCCCTTGGAACTTCCCCCTCCTCATGGCGGCCTGGAAACTGGCCCCGGCGCTCGCCACGGGCAACACCTGCGTGCTGAAGCCGGCGGAGACGACCCCGCTCTCGGCCCTCCTGCTGGCCGAGATCCTCCAGCAGGCCGAGCTGCCCCCGGGCGTGGTCAACATCCTTACGGGCGCCGGGGCCACGGGAGCGGCCCTGGTCGCCCACCCCGGGCTCGACAAGGTGGCCTTCACCGGCTCGACCGAGGTTGGTAAGCAGATCCAGCGCAGCCTGGCCGGGACCGGGAGGCGCCTGACGCTGGAGCTCGGAGGTAAGGCGGCCAACATCGTCTTCGACGACGCCCCCCTCTCCCAGGCGGTCGAAGGCATCGTGAACGGCATCTTCTTCAACCAGGGCCAGGTCTGTTGCGCCGGGTCGCGCCTGCTCGTACAGGAGCCGATCGCCGAGGGTGTCGTCGAGGCCCTGAAGCGGCGGCTCGAGACGTTGCGCCTGGGGGACCCCCTCGATAAGAACACCGACATCGGCGCCATCAACTCCTCCGTCCAGCTCGAGAAGATCCGCCAGTTGGCGGCGTCGGGCGAGGACGAAGGGGCGCAGCGCTGGTCACCTTCCTGCACCCTGCCCGAGCGGGGCTACTGGTTCCCCCCCACTCTTTTCACCGAGGTGGTCCCGGCCCAGCGCATCGCCCGGGAGGAGATCTTCGGCCCGGTGCTCTCCGTGCTCACCTTCCGCACGCCCGAGGAGGCGGTCGAGAAGGCCAACAACACCACCTACGGGCTCTCCGCCGGGGTCTGGACGGAGAAGGGGAGCCGCATCCTCCACATGGCCTCCCGCCTCCGCGCCGGGGTGGTGTGGGCCAACACCTTCAACCGCTTCGACCCGGCCAGCCCGTTCGGGGGCTACCGCGAGTCCGGGTTCGGCCGGGAGGGTGGCCGGCACGGTCTCGAGGCCTACCTCGAAGGCTCCTTCGGTGCCTGAGGGCCCGCTGGCGGGCGGCCGGCTGGCCGTGCGCAAGACCTACAAGCTGTACGTCGGCGGGGCCTTCCCGCGCTCGGAGTCCGGGCGTTCCTACCTGGTCTGCACCCCGGCGGGGCAGCCCCTGGCCAACGCCGCCCTGGCCTCGCGCAAGGACCTTCGCGACGCCGTCGTGGCGGCGCGCCGGGCACAACCGGGCTGGGCCAAGGCGACCGCCTACCTGCGCGGCCAGGTCCTCTACCGGGTGGCCGAGATGCTCGAGGGCCGGCACGCCCAGTTCGTCGAGGCGCTCGTGGCCGGGGAAGGGCTGACGGCCGCCGCCGCTTCCGTGGCGGTGGACGGCGCCGTCGACCGCCTGGTCTGGTACGCGGGCTGGTCGGACAAGTTTGCCCAGGTGGCGGGCTCGTCCAACCCCGTGGCCGGCCCCTACTTCAACTTCTCGGTCCCCGAGCCCACGGGGGTCGTCGGGGTGCTGGCGCCGCAAAGCTCATCGCTCCTCGGGCTGGTGAGCGTGGTCGCCCCGGTGGTCACGACCGGCAACGCCGCCGTGGTGGTCGCCGGCGAGGCCTGCCCCCTACCGGCCCTGGAGCTGGCCGAGGTGCTGGCGACCTCGGACCTCCCCGGCGGTGTGGTCAACGTCCTGACCGGGCGGACCTCGGAGCTGGCCCCGGTGCTGGCGGCCCACCGTGACGTCGACGCCCTCGACCTCGCCGGGGCGCCCCCCGCCCTCGAGGCCGAGCTCGAGGCGGCGGCGGCCGACAACGTCAAGCGCGTCCTGCCCCGTCAGCGGGCGGGCCCGGAGTGGGCGGCCGAGCCGACCCCCGCCCGGATGCTCTTTTTCACCGAGATCAAGACCGTCTGGCACCCCATCGGCGTCTGAAACGCCGGGTAGGTCCAGGCCGAGCGGCCCGAGGAGGTTGGCAATTTGGGAGTACAGGTCGTAGACCATCCCCTGGCGAAAGCCCTGCTCGCCGCCCTGCGCGACCGCAGTACAACGCCCCCTCTGTTCCGCTTGCTGGCTAAACGGCTGGCGCTCGTGCTCTGCCTGGAGGCGACCAGGGCCGTGCCCACCGCCCCCGTCGAGGTGGAAACGCCCCTGGCCCGCACGACCGGGGCCAGGCTGGCCAAGCCCCTGGTGGCCGTGCCCGTGCTGCGGGCCGGGCTCGGGATGCTCGAGGCGGTGACGGAGCTGTTCCCGGAGGTGACGGTCGGCTACGTCGGCCTCGAGCGTGACCACGCCACCTTCGAACCGTCCCTCTACTACTCCAAGCTGCCCCCCCTGGAGGGGCGGGCGGTCCTGCTGCTCGACCCCATGCTCGCCACCGGCGCCTCGGCCGCGGCCGCCTGCCATGCGCTCGAGCGGGCCGGCGCCGAGGAGATAACCCTGCTGTCAGTGGTCTCGGCACCCGAGGGCATCACCCACCTCCACCAGCTCCATCCCGACGTCAACATCGTCACCGCGTCAATTGACGAGGGCCTCAACCAGAACGCCTACATAGTCCCCGGGCTGGGCGATTTCGGGGACCGTCTCTTCGGGACGGTATAGGGCGCAGGGCGCCCGTGGGGTGCCGGAGCCGCCGACGGCGTCAGCTGCCGTAGGCGACGGCGACCCGGGCGCCCAGGCGGACATTGCCTCTCACGGCGGCCAGATTGGCTTCCAGGGCGGCCCCGTGCGTGGCCCGCACCAGCGCCGCCAGCAGGTAGGGCGTGAGCCGCTGGCCGGTCACGCCCTCCTTCCCGGCGCTGGCCAGCGCCTCGGCCAGGGCCTGGTCGTGAAGATCGGGGTCCAGCTGATCGGCCTCGGGCACCGGGTTGGCCACGAGCAGGGCCGACCCCGTGCCGAGCGCGTCCTGCTGGCGCATGATCCCGGCCACCTCGGCCGGCGTGCGGACGGTCCAGTCGAGCGGGCGCCCCGAGCTGTGGAGGTAGAAGCCCGGGAAGGTGGCCGTTCCGAAGCCGACGACGGTCACGCTCAGGCTCTCCAGGCGCTCCAGGGTGGCCGGGACGTCAAGGATGGACTTCACCCCGGCCGAGACCACGGTGACCCGGGTGTGGCTCAGCACGCTGAGGTCCGCCGATTCGTCGAAGGTCTCCGCGTACCCCCGGTGCACCCCGCCCAGGCCGCCGGTGGCGAAGACCCGGATGCCGGCGGCGGTGGCCAGCCAGGCCGTGGCAGAGACGGTCGTGGCCCCGCTCGCTCCGAGGGCCAGGGCCACCGGGAGGTCGCGGGTACCCAGCTTGCGCAGCTCAGTGTCCTGCGCCACCCGGGCCAGCTCGTCCGGGCCCAGCCCGATGCGGGGGACGCCGTCCAGCACGGCGACGGTGGCGGGGCAGGCTCCCTCCTCCCGCACGACGGCCTCGAGCTCCCGGGCCACCTCCAGGTTGCGGGGCCGGGGCAGGCCGTGGGCGATGATGGTCGACTCCAGGGCGACGAGGGGCTTACCGTCGCGTCGCGCCTGGGCCACCTCAGGGCTCAGCACGAGCCTGCCCGGCCCTCCGGGTGGTGCGCTCATGCGCCACCGCTTACGAGGTCGGCGACTTCGTGGCGGAGCTCGTCGAGCCGGGCGCTCGCCGCCCGCCGGGCCTCGCCCAGGTCCTCGAGGGCGCCGGGGCCGGTCGTCGCCTCGAGGTAGGCCTTGAGCTTGGGCTCGGTACCGCTCGGCCGCAGCACCACTCGCCCCGCCCCGCCGCCGAGCTGCAGTACGAGCACGTCCGAGGGGGGTAGCTCGCCATCCCCTTGGGCCAGGTCACGTACCCCGGTCACCTCCAGGCCGGCCAGGCGGCCGGGGGGGGCGGCCCGCAACCGGGCCATGAGGGCGGTGAGGACGTCGGGGGCACCGCTGCCCGGGAGGCGCACCGACCACTGGCCGGTGGCGTGCACGCCCAGGAGACATTCGAGCTCGTCCAGGCGGTCCAGCAGCGAGCGCCCCTGGTCCTGGGCCCGGGCGGCCATGTCGGCCACCACGAGCGCCGCCGACAGCCCGTCCTTGTCGGCCACGGCACTGGTGACGGCGTAGCCGAGAGCCTCCTCGTAGCCGAACAGGAGGCGGTGGCCGGGACGGCGCTGGGCGGCCCGGGCGATCCACTTGAACCCCGTCAGCGTCTCCACGTAGGCGACCCCCGTCCGTGCCGCCAGGGCCGAGAGCATGGAGGAGGAGACCACGGTGGTCGCCACCAGGCGGTCGGCACCGGTCGTGGTCGAGATGAGGTGGTCGGCGACCAGCACCCCGAGCTCGTCGCCCGACAGCACCCGGAAGCCCGCCCGGCGCCGGTCGGGCACGGCGACGGCCAGGCGGTCGGCATCGGGGTCGTTGGCGAGCAGGAGGTCCGCCCCGAGGCGCCCGGCCTCGGCCAGGGCCAGGTCGAGCACCCCGGGTTCCTCGGGGTTGGGGAAGGGTGCCGTGGGGAAGTCCGGGTCGGGGGCGGCCTGGGCCTCCACCAGGGCGGGACGGTCGAAGCCGGCCTCCTCGAGGAGCCCGGGCAGCACTGCGCCGCCCACCCCGTGCACGGGCGTGTAGACGACGCGCAGCCGGCGGGGCCCGGCCGAGCTGACCACGGCGAGAACGGCCCGGCGGTAGGCGGCCAGCACTTCGGCCTCGTCGATATCGACCAGGCGGTCGCCGAAGGGGCCTTCAAAGGTCGGGCCCAGGGGCATGGCCGTCCTCGAGGCGGCGGCGGCGATGGCGGCGTCGTGCGGCGGGAACACCAGGGCGCCGTCGCTGAGGTAGACCTTGTAGCCATTGTCGGGCGCCGGGTTGTGGCTGGCGGTGACCACGACCCCGGCCGCCGCCTCCAGGTGGCGCACGGCGAAGGCCGTGACCGGGGTGGGCAGGGCACTGCGGAAGTGCCACGCCCGCAGGCCGCCGGCCGCCACCACTCGGGCGGCATCGCCGGCGAGCTCGGCCGAGCGGTGCCGGGCGTCGTGACCGACGACCACGCCGGCACCGGTGCCCTGGCCCCGCTGGCGGAGGTAGCTGACCAGGCCGGCGGTGGTCCGGCGGACGACGGCCTGGTTGACCCGGGCCGGGCCGGCCCCGAGGGGGCCGCGCAGGCCCGCCGTGCCGAAGGCCAACGGGTGGTCGAAGCGGTCCCGCAGGCCGGCCTCGTCCCCCTGCGCCAGCAAGGCTCTGAGCTCGGCCCGCGCCCCCGGGTCGGGGTCTTCGGCCACCCATGCCGTTACCCGGGCCACCAGGTCGGCGGGCAGCACGGTGCCTTCGGTGGCCGGTAACGCGTCCTGGCTCATGGCCGGGACAGCGACGGCAACAGGGCGGCGAGGAGGCGGCCGAGGACCGGTACGGCGGCCCTACCGGCGGCGAGCACTTCGGCGTGGTCGAGCGGCGCGGGCGAGACCCCGGCGGCGAGGTTGGTCACCAGGGACAGCCCGAGGACCGAGGCGCCGAGGTGCCGCGCCGCGATCGCCTCGAGGGCGGTCGACATGCCGACCAGGTCGGCGCCCGCCGACCGCAGCATGGCGATCTCGGCCGGTGTTTCGTAATGGGGGCCGGGGAGGGCGGCGTACACTCCCTCGGCCAGGCTCGGGTCGACCGTCCGGGCCACCCGGCGGAGCTGGGCGGAATAAAGATCCGTGAGGTCCACAAAGACCGGCCCATAAGGCGGGGGCGGCGCCGCCCCTGACAGGGGGGAGGCGCCGGTCAGGTTGATGTGGTCCCGTACCAGCACGACCTGCCCGGGGCGGAGCACGGGGTTGACGGCGCCGGCGGCGTTGGTCAGCACGACCACGCCGGCGCCGGCGATCACGGCGGCGCGCACGGCGTGCACCACCTGGGCGGGCGAGCGGCTTTCGTAATAATGGGACCGGCCGAGCAGCACCAGTACCTGGCGCCCGCCCACGCGCAGCGACCTCACGGCCCCCTGGTGCCCGGGCACGGTCGGGGCCACGAAACCGGGGAGCTCGGCCATCGGGCACTCGGCGTCGGCGGCCCCGAGGGCGTCGGCCGCCGGTCGC
Source organism: Acidimicrobiales bacterium (assembly GCA_052325485.1). Lineage (GTDB taxonomy): Bacteria > Actinomycetota > Acidimicrobiia > Acidimicrobiales > Palsa-688 > Fen-671. Next base: position 18,987 of record JBKQUU010000267.1, read on the forward strand.
CACCCCGAACCGAGGACCAGCGCCACTTCGGGACGGGCCCCGAGGCGGAGCACCAGTTCCTCGGCGGCCTGCTCGGCGACGGCAAAGGGCTCGAGCGCGCCTGGGGGGGTGCTCACGGCTGGGAAGACTATCTCGCCAAGGCGGGTAGGAGCTCTCGGGCGTAGGCCCGCAGCGTCTGCTCTTTCTGGTCGTGCATCAGGTAGATGGCGAACTGGTCGACGCCGAGGGCCTCGAGCTCCCTCAGCCGCTCCAGGTGGGCGGGAAGGGGGCCGAGCACGCAGAAGCGGTCGACGACCTCGTCGGGCACGAAATCCGTGGTCGGGTTGCCGGGCTTGCCGTGGTGGCGGTAGTCATAGCTCTTGCGCCCGGCAATGTAGGAGGTCAGCGCCTCGGGCACGGCCCCGGCACCGGCGCCGTAGCGTTCGACGATGTCGGCCACGTGGTTGCCCACCATGCCTCCGAACCAGCGCAACTGCTGGCGCTGGGCCGCTAGGTCGTCGCCCACGTAGGCCGGGGCGGCCACGCACACCTTGAACGCGGCCGGGTCGCGCCCGGCCGCCGCCGCCGCCGCCCGAGCCACGCCGATGGCCCAACCGACCACGAAGGGGTCGGCGATCTGGAGGATGAGCCCATCTGCACGTTGGCCGGCCAGCTCGAGGGCACGGGGCCCGTAGGCGGCCATCAACACCTCCAGGCGGCCGTCACGGACCCAGGGGATGGTCACCGAAGTGGCGCCGACCTGGGCCCGGCGGCCTTCGGCCAGGTCCTTTATGGCGTCGATGGCCCGGCCCAGAGTGGCCAGGCTGGCCGGGACGCCCCCGAGCACCCGGACGGCGGAGTCGCCCCGGCCGATCCCGCACACGGTGCGGTTGCCGTACATTTCGTTGAGGGTGGCGAACAGCGAGGCGGTGACGGCCCAGTTGCGGGACAGCGGGTTGGTCACCATCGGGCCCACCATGACCGACTTGGTGGTGGCCAGGATCTGCGAGTAGATGACGAACGGCTCCTGCCACAGCACGGGCGAGTCGAAAGTCCACACGTAGCCGAAGCCGAGCGATTCCGACAGCTGCGCCAGCTCGACCACGTCCCGGGCCGGTGGGTCGGTCTGCAGCACCACGCCGAAGTTCACAGCTCTCCGATCGGGTTCAGATCAGGTACTCGTTGGTCTTCCTGGGCAGGTAGCGCCCGTGGCCCTTGTCGCCTACGTACCGGCCGGCGTCGATCACGAGCCTCCCCCGGGACAGCACCGTGTCGACCCGGCCCTTGATGGGCCAGCCCTCGAAGAGCGAGTAGTCGACGTTCATGTGGTGCGTGGCCGAGGAGATGGTCTGGGTGGCGTCGGGGTCGTAGAGGACGATGTCGGCGTCGGACCCCGGCGCCAGCACCCCTTTCCTCGGGTAGAGGCCGAACATCCGGGCCGGTGTCGTCGAGTTGACCTCGACCCAGCGGGGCAGGGTGATCTCGCCCGTGACCACCCCCTGATAGGTGAGGTCGATACGGTGCTCGACCACCGGGAGGCCGTTGGGGATCTTGGAGAAGTCCTCCCTGCCCAGCTCCTTCTGCTCTTTGAAGCAGAACGGGCAGTGGTCGGTCGAGACGACCGACAAGTCGTCGGTGCGTAACCCCCGCCACAGGTTGGCCTGGTGCTCCCGGGCCCGCAGCGGCGGGGAGCACACGTACTTCGCCCCTTCGAATCCGTCACGGGCCAGGTCGTCGACCGACAGGAAAAGGTACTGGGGGCAGGTCTCGGCAAAAGCGTTCTGGCCCTGGCGGCGCGCCTCGGCCACGGCTTCCATGGCCCCGGTGGTGGTGAGGTGCACGATGTAGAGGGGCGCCCCGGTCACCCTGGCCAGGGCGATGGCGCGGCTCGTGGCCTCGGCTTCGAGCCGGTCCGGGCGGGTGCTGGCGTGGAAGCGGGGGGCGGTCTGGCCCCGGGACAGGGCCTCGGACACCAGCCGGTCGATGGCGATGCCGTTCTCGGCGTGCATCATGACCGTGGCCCCGTTGGCCCGGGCCTGCTGCATGGCCCGGAGGATCTCGCCGTCGGTCGAGTAGAGGACGCCGGGGTAGGCCATGAACAGCTTGAAGCTCGTCACCCCCTCGTCGACGAGCACGTCCATCTCCTTGCACGTTTGTTCGTTGACGTCCGACACGATCATGTGGAGGCCGTAGTCGATGGCGCAGTTGCCCTCCGCTTTGGCCAGCCAGGCGTCGAGCCCGGGCCGTAAAGCATCCCCTTTGCGCTGCACGGCGAAGTCCACGATGGTGGTCGTCCCCCCCCAGGCCGCCGCCCGGGTACCGGTCTCGAAGGTGTCCACGGAGTACGTCCCGCCAAAGGGCATTTCCATATGGGTGTGGACGTCGATCCCGCCGGGGACGACGAGGCGCCTAGAAGCGTCGATGAGCCGGGCGCCCTCGCTAAAAGCGGTCACCACCTGGGAACCGGGGGCGGCCAGGGCCACGATGCGCTCGTCCTCCACCAGGACGTCGGCGGCCTGGGCGCCCGTAGGGCAGACGACCGTTCCTCCCGAGATCAGCGTGCGCACGTGGGGCTCCTTTAGCTTCAGGGTTGGACCAGAGGGACGTAGGCGGCCGGGTTGCGGTCGCGGTAAAAGGCCCAGGTCTGGCGCACCTCGACCAGGAGGTCCATGTCGAGGTCACGCACTACTACGGCGCTGCTGTCGTCGGGGGCGGCGTCCCCGACGAGCTGGCCACGGGGGTCGACGAAGTACGAGCCCCCGTAGAAGTCGTCGTCGCCCAGCGGCTCCACGCCGACCCGGTTGATGGCGCCGACGAAGTACTCGTTGGCGACGGCCGCCGCCGGCTGCTCGAGGCGCCACAGGTACTGGGAGAGGCTGCGGCTGGTGGCCGACGGGTTGAACACGATGCGCGCCCCGGCCAGGCCCAGGGCCCGCCAGCCCTCGGGGAAGTGGCGGTCGTAGCAGATGTACACCCCGATGGGCCCGACCGCGGTCTGGAACACGGGGTAGCCGAGGTTGCCGGGGCGGAAGTAGTACTTCTCGAAAAAGCCCTGGACCTGGGGGATATGGGTCTTGCGGTACTTGCCGAGGTAGGAGCCGTCGGCGTCGACCACGAAAGCGCAGTTGTAATAGACGCCGGCCTGCTCCTCCTCGAACACGGGCACGACGAGCACCATGCCGAGCTCCCGGGCCAGCTCCCGCATCAGGGCGACGGTGGGGCCGTCGGGGACCTGTTCGGCCAGGTCGAAGTAGGCCGGGTCCTGCACCTGGCAGAAGTAGGGGCCGGAGAAGATCTCCTGGAAGCAGGCGACCCGGGCGCCCTGCGCGGCCGCCTGGCGGGCGAGGGCGACGTTGGCCTCGACCATCGACGCCTTGTCCCCGGTCCAGCGGGACTGGACGAGCGCCGCTCGTACGACCTCGGGCATGGGGGCGGTGCTCCTTTCGGGCCTAGCGGGCGCCACCGGGGGAGCGCGCCCCCTGGCCGGCGGCTCGGAGGGCGTCGCCGAGCACCCCCAGCGCCTCGTCGGCCTGCTGGCGGCTCACCGACAACGGCGGGGCGATGCGCAGCACGTTCCCGTAAAGACCCCCCTTGCCTATCAGGACGCCCCGCGCCCGGGCCTCTTCCAGGACAAGGCCGGCGGTCCTCGGGGAGGGCGCAGAGGTGCCCGGCTCTACGAGCTCGACACCGATCATCAGGCCCTTGCCCCGGACGTCCCAGACGACGTCGTTGCCTTCGGCCAGGCGGCGCAGGCCCTCCAGGAGGAACGAGCCGACGGCGTGCGCATTGGCCTGGAGGTCGTGGGAGAGCAGGTAGTCCAGGTTGGCCAGGGCGGCGCTGGTCGCCAGCGGGTTGCCGCCGAAGGTCGAGATCGAGCTGGCCCGCACCGAGTCGACGAGGTCGGCCCGGCCCACCACGCCGGCGATGGCCATGCCGTTGCCGAGGCCCTTGGCGAAGGTCAGCAGGTCGGGCGTGACCCCGTGGGCCTGGAAACCCCAGAAATGCTCGCCGGTGCGCCCCCAGCCCGTCTGCACCTCGTCGGAGACGAAAAGGATGCCGTACTCGTCGAGGACCTCTTTCAAAGCGGCGAAGAACCCGTCGGGTGGTACGACGAAGCCGCCCACCCCCTGGATGGGCTCGGCGATCAGGCAGGCGACGTCCCCCGCGGTGGTCGTCTCGATGACTTGGCGCAGGTCGGCGGCGCAGGCGGCATTGAGCTCGTGGTCACCGAGCCCGGCGAACGGCCCTCGCCGGCGGTCCCCATTGTGGAGGTAGCTCACCTGCAGCGGGCTCAGGCTCGAAGCCGACCAGCTCCGGTTCCCGGTGACCGCCATGGCCGTGAAAGACCGCCCGTGATAGCTGTTGCGCAAGGCCAGCACCTGGTTGGACCGCCGGGCGCCGCAGCACAGCAGGAGGGCGGCCTCGGTGGCCTCGGTGCCCGAGCTCACGAAGAAGACCTTGGCATCGGGGACGGTCGACAACGCCGCTATCTTCTCGGCCAGCTCGACCATGGGGCGGATGAGGTACAGGGTCGAGGTGTGCAGGATGCGGCCCGCCTGCTCCCGGATCGCCTCCACCACTTCCGGCACGGCGTGGCCGGTCATCGTGGTCAGGATGCCACCGAAGAAGTCGAGGTAGTCCCGGCCCTCGGCGTCGGTGACCACGCAACCCTTGCCGGAGACAAGCTCCAGCGGTTCGTCGTAATAGAGGGAGAGCCACGACGGCAAGACCTTGCGGTGGCGTTCGAGCAACTCAGGAGGGCCCACAGCGGACCAACTCTAGTCCCGCCCTAGCCCCGTCCTTAAGCCCACGCCTGGCCCAGGCTTAGCTCAGCCCTGGCCGCGAGCCCAGGCGTCCCGGGCCCGAGACCCGGAAGGCGGCCTCGGCCGCCAGCGCGTCGTAGCCGGGCTTGATGAGCCCGTTGATCAGTGCCAAGCGCTCGTCGAAGTCGCAAAAGGCGCTCTTCATGCCGTTGATCGACAACCACCGGAGATCGGCCCAGCCCCACCCGAAGACCTCCGCACAGCGGGCCGTCTCCGCCGACAGGCTCACGCCGCTCATCAACCGGTTGTCGGTGTTTATGGTGGTCCGGAAGCCGAGCTTGCGGAGCATCCCGATGGGGTGCTCGGCCAGGGTGGCCACCGCGCCGGTGTGGACGTTGGAGGTCGGGCACAGCTCCAGAGGGACCCGGCAGTCCCGGACGTAGCTGGCCAGCCGGCCGAGGGCGACCCCGCCGTCCTCGGCCAGGGTGATGTCGTCCAGGATGCGCACCCCGTGGCCCAGCCGCTCGGCCCGGCACAGCTGCAGCGCCTGCCAGATCGACGGCAGCCCGAAGGCTTCCCCGGCGTGCACGGTGGCGTGGAAGCTCTCCCGCTGGACCAGGCTGAACGCCTCGAGATGGGGGACCAGGGGATAGCCCGCCTCGGGCCCGGCCACGTCGAAGCCGGCTACACCGGCGTCCCGGTAACGCACGGCCAGGCGGGCGATCTCCAGCGAGCGGGCGGCCGTGCGCATGGCGGTGAGCAGGGCCCTCACCACAATCCGGCGCCCCTGCGCCCGAGCGAGGCCCACCCCGGTGCCGAAGCCGGCCAGCACGGCCTCGACGACGGCCTCGAGGTGCAGGCCGGCCTCGGTGTGCAGCTCAGGCGCGAAGCGGACCTCGGCGTACACGACCCCGTCTTCGGCCAGGTCCTCTACGCATTCGCGGGCCACGCGCTCGAGCGCCTCCGGCGTCTGCATCACCGCCACCGTGTGGGTGAAGCCCTCCAGGTAGCGCACGAGGTCCTGGCCAGAGGCGTCCGCCACGAACCGCCGGCCCAGCTCCTCGGGGCCGTCGGTGGGCAGGCCGGCGTAACCGCTGGCCGTCGCCAGCTCGACCAAGGTGGCCGGGCGCAGGCCGCCGTCGAGATGGTCATGGAGGAGCACCTTCGGCGCCCGGCGGATCTGCTCGAGACTGGGGGCGGCGCTCTGCACGGTCGGGCTCAGCCCACCCGCTCGAGCACGAGCGGGCCAGGGGCAGCGCCGGCCGCCTCAGCACTGATCTCGACCGCTCCCGCCAGCGCCTCTCGGGCCCGCTCCAGGCGGCCGGGGTCGTCGGTGCGCAGTTCCAGGACGGGCTGCCCCTTTTCCACCGGCTCGCCCGGTTTGACCAGGCAGAGCACGCCGGCGCTGGCGTTGACGGGGTCCTCTTTCCGGGCCCGTCCGGCGCCGAGGCGCCAGGCCGCCACGCCGACGGCGCGCGCCTCGAGACGGCAGAGGTACCCGGGCCGTCCGGCCCGCACCGTGTCGGTCACGGCGGCTACGGGCAGCGGGGCGTCAGGGTCACCGCCCTGGGCCCTGACCATGGCCCTCCAGGTGGCCAGGGCCGAGCCGTCCCGGAGGGCCTGGCGGGGGTCGCCGGTGAGCCCGGCCAGCTCGAGCATCACCTCGGCCAGGGCCACGGTGACTTCCACCAGGTCAGCCGGGCCCCTGCCTTCAAGGACGTCGACCGCCTCGGTCACCTCGAGGGCATTGCCGACCGCTCGACCGAGCGGGACGTCCATGGCCGTGAGCAGCGCCGCCACCTTCATGTTGGCCCGCTCCCCGATCTCGACCATGGCCCGGGCCAGTTCCGCCGCCCGCGGGCGTTCCTGCATGAAGGCACCTGAACCCACCTTCACGTCGAGGACCAGGGCGGAGGTGCCCTCGGCGATCTTCTTGGACATGATCGAGGAGGCGATGAGGGGCACGGACTCCACGGTGCCGGTGACGTCCCGCAGGGCGTAAAGCCGGCGGTCGGCCGGGGCCAGCGCCGCCCCTGCCGCGCATATGGCGCAGCCCACGGACTCGAGCTGGGCCAGGACCTCCTGCGTGCTGAGCTGCGAACGCCAGCCGGGTATGGCCTCGAGCTTGTCCAGGGTCCCGCCGGTGTGGCCCAGGCCCCGGCCCGACAGCTGGGGGACAGCGGCGCCGAGCGAAGCCAGCAGCGGGGCCAGGACAAGCGATACTTTGTCCCCCACACCGCCGGTCGAGTGCTTGTCGACGCTCGGCCGGGACAGCCCGGACATGTCCATGACGTCCCCGGAGGCGACCATGGCGCCGGTAAGGCAAGCCAACTCGCGGGGCGACATGCCCCGGAAGTAAACGGCCATCAACCAGGCGGAGACCTGCTCGTCGGGGACCGTGCCGGCCACGTAAGCATTGACGAGCCAGCGGATCTCTTCGTCGGCGAGCTCGCCGCCGTCCCGCTTGGTGCGGATGATGTCGACGGCGTCGAAATGGCCTACGCCCTGGTCCCTCAGGGTCATCGTGCCGCCGGCGCCGTGCGGGAGCGGCGGGCCGGCTCATTGCCCCCTGGTCCACGTCGGGCCCCTGGTCCAGGTCTGGCCTCCAGCTCGGAGCGGTCGAAAGCTCCCGGGAGCAGGTCCCCCAGGCGCTGCGCCGCCGCCTGGGGGCCGCCATCGACGAGCAGTTCAGGCCCTCCGTGCTCCATCAGTACTTGCCGGCAGCGGCCGCAGGGGGCCAGCGGCCGGCCGTCAGCGGCCATCACGCTCACGGCCACCAGCCGGCTTCGGCCGTGGGCGACAAGAGCGGAGACGAGCCCGCACTCGGCGCAGAGGGTGAGGCCGAAGGAGGCGTTCTCGACGTTGCACCCGGTGACGACGTGGCTGTCGTCGCACAGCCCGGCGGCCCCGACCCGGAGGCCCGAGTAAGGCGCATAAGCCCGCGCCGCCACCGCACCGGCGGCTTCCCGCAGCACGGCCCAATCGGGGACGGGCCCGTCGGGGACGGGACCGGGGGCACCCAGCACGGCCGAGTCCCCTCCGGTGGGCACGCCGTCGACATTACACTGCCCGATTACACTGGTCGGGGCGTGGAGCCCCCCGAGCCGGCGCCGCCAACCTGCCCTCCCGGCCCGTTGGTCATCGTGGTCGGGGACGTGATCGTCGACGTCGTCGTGCGCCCCCTCGGCCCTTTCCACCGGGGCAGCGATACCCCCTCGCGCATCGCCCTGACACCGGGCGGCTCGGCGTCCAACCAGGCTGTCGCCCTGGGCGCCGCCGGAGCGCAGGTGCACCTCGTCGGCGTGGTCGGCGACGACGAGCTCGGGCGCGCCGCCGCCCGTGCCCTGGGCCGCTGCGGGGTCGAGGCGCACCTACGGGTGGCGCCCGGGCACCAGACCGGGGTGGTCGTCGCCGTCATCGACGCTTCGGGGCAACGTTCGATGCTGACCGACCGGGGTGCCAACCTCGACCTCGCCGAGGGGGATCTCGGGCCCGAGCTGCTCGTCGCCGGCCGGCACCTGCACCTCTCGGGCTATGAGCTGCTCGACGAGGCCACCCGGCCGGCGGCGCGGGCGGCGCTGGGCCTCGCCCTCGGCGCCGGGATGACGCGCTCGGTCGACCCCTGCTCCGCCGGCCCCCTGGCCGCTGTCGGCCCGGCGGCGTTCCTGGCCTGGACCGAGGGGCTCGATTGGTGCTGTGCCAACCTCGACGAGGGCCGGGCCTTGACCGGCGCCCGCCGGCCCGAGGAGGTCCTGGCCGGCTTGCGCCGCCACTACCGCGAGGTGGCGCTGACCCTCGGGGCGGACGGGGCCTTGTTCTCGGGGCCGGGGACCGAGCTCCTCCATTGCCCGGCCGACCGGGTGGCCGTCGTCGACACGACCGGCGCCGGCGACGCCTTCACCGGCACCTTCCTCGCCGGGCGTTTGCGCGGCGAGGGACCGGGAGCGGCGCTACGGGCCGCTCTAGCCGCCGCCGCCCGGGTGGTGGGCTCGCCCGGTGCCCGCCCCTGGGCGAACTGAGGCTGGCCCGAAGTACTGCTCTACGGCCCGGGCGATTCCGGAGGCGATGACCTCCTGGCCCTGCGAGCTGGCGGCGATGCTCCCTTCGAACGGGTCGGTGATGAACAGAGGCTCGACCACCGTTCCGGGCATTTGGCTCGGGGTGGAGAAGTAGCCGGCCATGGCCGGGCCTAGGAGCAGCAGGTGGTCGTACTGCTCGGCCTCGGCCGCCAGAGACCCGCCGGTCCCGGGCTCGGTGGGCACGGCCGAACCGAGCCCGCTGTCGGGGAGCACGCCCTCGTCGGGGATGGCCCAGTGCTGGGCGTCCATGGCGGCGAGCACGTCCTGCTGGACCAGGGTGGCCAACCGGAGGCTCTTGCGCCAGAAAGGACGGGCGGCGTCGTAGGCCGTCACGCTGCCGGCGTTGTCAGGGCTGGTCCCGGAGTCGAAGTAGATCCCCACCAGGACCGAAGCCCGGGCCAGGTTGGCGCAGATGTCCCGGGCGGCCACGTCGTCGTGGGCACCCTTCTCGGTGAGGACGCCCTCGGCCACGTCGGCCGACGCGAGCCGGACCACCGACGACGCCCGCGTTCGCGAGTCGACCACCCCGAAGCCCTTGGCCCGCAGGAGCTTCATGGTGGCCAGCTCCACGGGGAGGGTCTCGTCGGCTTCGTAGATCGTCCGGCCCGAGGCCGTCGTCCCGATGGCACCGGGGTCGATCCCGCCGTGGCCGGCGTCGAGGAAGACCGTCTCCCGCCGGTCGCCGGCCGTGGGCGGGAACGACACGCACGAACCGGGGCTGAAGATGGCGGGGTCGAGCGCCTGCCCCTGAGCTTGGGAGCGCCTCCGTTTGGCCACGGCCGGGCGACGCACATGGGCCCCGACCAGGGCCACCAGGCCCACGGCGGCCAGTGCCAGGGCGACCGTGGCCACGATGACAAGGAGCCGTCGGCGCGCCGGGCGCGGCCGGCCCTCCGAAGGGCCGTGGCGGGGTTGGGCGTGCGGCTGCTCCCGGCGACGTCGTGGCCGGTGGCGGGCATGGTCGGGCAACCGCTTCAGTCCTCCTCGCTCCTAATGGCTCGCTGCTCATGGCTCGCCGCTCATGGCTCGCTGCTCATGGCTCGCTGCTCATGATGCGCCTGGGGCGGTAGCCGACGGTAGCGGAGTACTGCGCACCGTTCTCAAAGGTGCGGGCGGCCTGCCGATACATAATGCATTGGCCGCGCGCTGACCGAGGCAGGGAGACTCGTGGTACAGAAGGACGACCGGGACGAGGGACCTCAGAGCACTGTCTGGGGCGACCACATCGAGCACTTCTGCCTGCGCAACCTTCTGGCCAGTACCAACCAGGCGGTCTACTTCAAGGACACGGACAGCCGCTTCATCCTCGTGAGCAGGGGCGTCGTCCAACACCACATCGAGCGTCAGCGCCGGAACGGTGTCACCGACCAGCTCGAGCTCGGTCCCGAGGACTACGTGGGCAAGACCGACCTGGACCTCTTCGACCCCGAGCTCGCCCTGGAGTGGATCGCCGAGGAGCAGCGGATCATGGAGACCGGCGAGGCCATCGTCGAGGTCCTCGAGCGCGACAGCTCGTTCGACGGCCCCAGTGGCTGGTTCCAGACCAGCAAGGCCCCTTTGCGAGACGACGACGGGACCATCATCGGCACCTTCGGCATCTCCCGGGACGTCACCGCCCAGATCGAAGCCCAACAGGAACTGCTGCGCCGGGAAGCCCAGCTGCGGGCGGTCCTGGACAGTTCCCCCGACGCCATCGCCTGCTACAACCCGGATCTGCGCTACGAGATGGTCAACGCCAAGGCCGTGGCCCTCTTGGGGGTGGCCGCGGACCACGTCGTCGGCCGGACCGACGCCGAGCTGGGACGCTCGCCCGAAGTGGTCGCCGCCGTGCTGGAAGGGTTGCACCGGGTGCTGGCGACCAGGGAGATGTGCGAGGTGGAGTACTCGACCGAGGCCGAAGGCGCCACGAGCTGGTGGCACGTGCGCATGGTCCCCAACCTCGCCCCCGACGGTGCCGTGACCGGGGTCATCACCGCCACCCGGGACCTGACCGAACTGAAGGCGGCCCAAAGGGTGCTCGCCCACCAGGCCCTGCACGACCCGTTGACCGGTCTGCTCAACCGCCTCGCCCTCATCGACCGGCTCAACCACGCCCTGGCCGACCTGGAGCGCAACCCCGGCCGTATCGCCTTGCTGTTCATCGACCTGGACAACTTCAAGCTCATAAACGACGCCCGCGGCCATGAGGTGGGCGACCAGCTGTTGGTCGAGGTGGCGGCGCGCTTGACCCGGGTCATGCGCCGGTCGGACACCGTCGCCCGCCTCGGCGGCGACGAGTTCGTAGTGATGCCGGAGCACGTGTCGGGCAGCTATGACGCCCATTGGTTGGCGACGCGGGTGCTGCGCAGCCTCAACCAGCCCTTCGCCCACGGAGGCGAGAAGTTCCGGCTCACGGCCAGCATCGGGGTCGTCGTCAACACCGACCCGGACGCCAACGCCGGGGACCTCTTGCGGGACGCCGACGTCGCCATGTACCGGGCCAAGGAGAAGGGCCGCGACCGTATCGAGCTGTTCCACCCCACGCTGCGCGACCACGCCAACGAGCGCCACAGGCTGGCCCAGGAGCTGCGCCACGCCGTTGAGAGGGGCCAGTTCTTCCTCGTGTACCAACCGTTTTTCTCCTTGGAGGACCATTGTCTCATCGGGGCCGAGGCACTGGTGCGTTGGCAGCACCCCGACAAAGGCGTTGTCCCTCCGGTGAACTTCATATCTCTGGCCGAGGAGTTCGGCCTCATAAACGCTCTAGGCACGTGGGTGCTCGAGGAGGCTTGCCGCCAGCTGTCGCAGTGGGCACCGCCCGACGGGCCGGCGGCCGGTTTCATAATGGCGGTCAACGTCTCGGCGCGCCAGCTTGCCGACCCCGACTTCGTGGACGTCGTCGCCAAGGCCGTTTCCACCACCCACATCTCGCCCCGCCAGCTGTGCCTCGAGATCACCGAGACGGGGATGATCGAAGAGTTCGACCGCTGTCGCGAGTCGCTGGACGCCCTGGCCGCCATGGGGGTCCGACTGGCCCTCGACGACTTTGGCACGGGCTACTCCTCGCTGGCTCATCTCCGCACTTTCCGGGTGAACACGCTGAAGATCGACCGCAGCTTCGTGGAGCAGCTCGGTGCCGAGGGCAGCGACGGGGCCATAGTGGCGGGGGTGGTCGCCATGGCCCACGCGTTGGGTATGGACGTCGTGGCCGAGGGGGTGGAAACCGACGACCAGCTGCGCAAGGTTACGGACATGGACTGCGACAACGCTCAGGGGTTCCTCTTCGCCCGCCCGCTGAGCCCGGAAATGATGGGCCGCCTGCTGGCCGATCGCTTCAGCGTCGCCGTCGGCGCGCCCTTGTCCCACTGACGCCCCCACCCACACCGTCTTCAGGTGGCAGAACGCCCGGGGCGCAGCAGGGGCGCACGCCTGGTCAAGGTCCTTCGGGCGACGGCGGAGCACCAGTTCCCCGACGGACGATGGCAACTCCCATCGGGCCGAGCACCACCCGTCGGTCGACCAGCCGGCCGGCCAGGAGCTCGAAGCCGCCGGGGGCGATCTCGAGCACCCTGTCCGCGGACGAGTGGTTGATGAGGAACTCGAAGCTCTGGCTGGCCGAGGTGCGCACCACCCGCTCCACGCCCGGCCCCGCCCCGGCCAGTGGAGGGTTGCTCGACAAGGGAGCGTTCTTGGCGTAGACGCGCTCCAGGCCGGCGGCGTCGAGCCGGGTGGCCAAGTAATAGGCGCGTCCCTCGCCCACCCGCGTCTCCACCACGGCCGGCCGGCCCGCCCAGGGCCCCCCGGCGATGCGGGCCAGCACGTGACCTTCGCCTTCGGCCGAGACATCGGCCCAGAAAGCGGCCTTGGTCCTGGTCCCGTCCTCCCATTCCACCTCGACCGTCTCGCCGGCGGGCAACGGGGCCACGTCTACTACGTCGCACCCGATGAGGGGGCGCAGCGGGCCCCCGTAGGGCCCGAGGTGGACGGCGTCCATCTCGTCGACGATGCCGGACCAGAAAGACACCACTGCGGCACCGCCCCGTTCAACGTAGGACACGAGGTTGGCGCCCTCCGCCTGCCCCGCCAGGTAGAGGCTGGGCACCAGCACCACCTCGTAGTGGCCGAGCGGTTCGTCCGGCCGGCAAAAGTCGACGGTGACGCCGGCCTGGAAAAGAGGCCGGTACATCCACGACACCTGGTCCGTCATGCTGAGGTCGTTGGCCGGCTTGGCCGGGGCTTCGAGGGCCCACCAGTTCGCCCAGGAGAAGACCAGGGCCACCCGGGCCTCGACCGAGGCCCCGTCAAAGCTCCCCAAGTGGGCCAGCTCCCCGCCGAGGCCGGCCACCTCCGCCCACACCGGCGACGCCATCCCTGAGTGCGAGACCATCGCCGAGTGGAACTTCTCCGCTCCCGTCCGGGACGCTCGCCATTGGAAAAAGAGCACCCCGTTGGCGCCCCGAGCGAGCGCCTGATAGCTCATGGCCCTCATCTGGCCGGGCACCTTGCCGCTGTTGTGCTGGCGCCAGTTGACCCGGAAGGGGGTTTGTTCCATCACCATCCAGGGCACGTTCTTGTTCAAGGAGCGGACCAGGTCATAGTGCATGGCGCTGAGCATCATGCCGTCGGGGTCGGCCGGGTCGGCATAGTTGTCAGTGGACACCACGTCGAGCTCGGACGCCCAGGCAAAGTAATCGAGGGGCTTGAAAAACCCCATGAAATTGGTCGTCACGGGGATGTCAGGCCGAGCCGACCGCAGGATCTGGCGCTCCTCGAGGAACTCCTCCAAAAAAGCGTCGCTGCTGAAGCGTTTGTAGTCGAGCTCCTGGCCGGGGTTGACGAAAGTGGGTGCCAGGCGCGGGGGGACCACTTCGGTGAAATCCCCGTACCGCTGGCTCCAAAAGGCGGTGCCCCACGCGTCGTTGAGCGCCTCGACCGAACCGTAGCGCCGCTGCAGCCAAGCGCGGAAAGCCTGAGCGTGGTTGTCGCAGTAACAGTAGGGCACGTGGCAGGCGTACTCGTTGTGGACGTGCCACATCTCGAGGGCCTGGTGGCTTCCCACCTCGGACACCAGGCGCTCGACGATACGCCGCGCCCGTGTGCGGTACGTCGCGCTGCACACGCAGAAGTGCTGGCGGCTGCCGTGGCTGTAGCGCGCCCCTCGGACGTCGACCGGGAGCACGTCTGGGTATCGTGTCGACAGCCAGGGTGGTGGCGCCGCCGTCGGCGTGGCCAGGTCCACCCCGATCCCGGCCTCGCCCAGCAGGTCGAGCAGCTCGTGAAGCCAGGCGAAGGAGTACACCCGCTCAGCGGGCTCCAGCTGGGCCCAGGAGAACACGCCCACCGTGACCAGGTTGACGCCCGCCTCCACCATGAGGCGGACGTCTTCGTCCCAAACGTGGCGCGGCCACTGCTCGGGGTTGTAGTCGCCTCCGTAGCGGATCCTGGCGGTCACCGTGGCAGAGCCTAGGCGGCCAGGCGAGAGCTCAGGCGGGCAGGCGAGAGCTCAGGCGGGCAGGACCGACTCGACGGCCGAGACGACCTCGGGGGCGTCGGGGACCACCTGGGGGCGGAACCGGGCCACGATCTCGCCCTTAGGGGAGACGAGGAACTTCTCGAAGTTCCATTGCACGTCGCCCGACTGGCCGGCGGCGTCCTGCTTGTCCGTGAGCTGCTGATAGAGAGGATGGCGCCCCGCCCCGTTCACCTCGACTTTCTCCGTCATGGGGAACGTCACGCCGTAGGTCGTCGAGCAGAAGGTGGCGATCTCCTCCGGCGAGCCCGGCTCCTGTTGGCCGAACTGGTTGCACGGTACGCCGAGCACGCTGAACCCCCGGTCCCGGTAGCGCTCGTGGAGCTTCTCGAGGCCCTCGTACTGCGGGGTCAAACCACAGCGGGAGGCGACGTTGACGATCAGCACCGCTTTGCCTGTCAGTTCGTCGAGGTCGAGGGGCCCTCCGTCTAGGGCCGCAATGGTCGTGTCGAAAAGAGCCATGATTGCGCTAACGCGCCTCGACCGGCCCCTATTCCCCGGCCAGAGCGCTCCCTTCGCCCGGGCCAGCCTTGCCCAGCGCCACCGCACGCCCTTTCGCCGGCCGCAACTATGGAGTCGGGCCGCCGACAAGGCCGGTTTCAGGTCGTGGCCGATCGAGCCGATAGGGCTGAGATGCCTGAAGGAGGAACGGTGGTAGACCGCGACCGGCGCATGACTGCCGACGCGCACCCCGACCGCCACGTCCTCGAGCGGATGTGTTTCCGCAACTTGCTGGCGAACGCCGAGGAGAGGGTGTTCTTCAAGGACCTTGACAGCAGGTTCCTCCTGGTGAGCACCGGTTTTCTTATGGAGGCGGCCAACGGCCGCAGCCTCGACGAGGTTATCGGCAAGTCTGATTTCGACTTGTTCAGCGACGAGCACGCCATCGCCGCCTTCGAAGACGAGCAGCGGATCATCCATACCGGTGAGGCCCTCGTAGCCAAGATCGAGCGCGAGACCTTCCGCGACCGTCCTGACGCCTGGGTCTCGACCACCAAGTTGCCCCTGCGAGACGACGAGGGGCGTATCGTCGGCACCTTCGGGATCTCGCGCGACGTGACGGCGCAGGTCCTGGCCGAGCAGGCCCTCGCCCATCAGGCCCTGCACGACGGCGTCACCGGGCTGGCCAACCGGCTGGCCCTCATGGACCGCCTTTCCCAGGCCCTGGTGTCCCTCGACCGTTCCCACGCCCGCGTCGGCTTGTTCTTCGTCGACCTCGAAAACTTCAAGGTCATCAACGACTCGCTCGGGCACGACGCCGGTGACCGCGTGCTCGTCGAGGTCGGCCAGAGGCTGTCGCGGATCTCCCGGCGCGGCGACACTGTCGCCCGTTTCGGGGGGGACGAGT
>JBKQUU010000268.1:0-21904 GCA_052325485.1 Acidimicrobiales bacterium
CTCACCGCAGCCAGCGGTGCCACGGTGCCCAACACGGCTCCCGCGGTTGGCACCTTGGTCGTCGTCTACAACAACCCGACCATCTACGTGGTCGGCACCGACGGCGCCTTGCACGGCTTCGCCACTATCGCCCAGTTCCTGGGCGACGGTTACGACGGGGCTGACGTCATCACGGTGCCCAATATTGGAGGGCTGACTGTGGGTGCCACGGCCGGTAGCGAAGGCACCGCCGTAACGGCTCTTGCCACCATGTCTAACGGCGCCATCGTCGACTCCTCCGGCACGTACTATGTGTTCGCCGGTGGTAAGGCGTTCGGTATCCCCACCCCCACTAAACTGGCCGCTATCCAGCTCGCTGATACGGCTACCCCGCTTTCGGGTACTATCACCTCGACCCAGACCGGTGCTACGCCGCGCCAGGGTACGGTGGTCACGCTCAACAGCGCGGTGTGGGTTGCCAGTGGTGTTGCCCTCTTCGGCTTCAAAGCCATGGCTCAGCTTCAAAAGGACGGCTATGGTGGCACGCCTTCCATCGCCATCCCCAACACTGGTAACCTCTCTGCCGTTACCAGCTACACCGGGTCCTGAGCAACAAAAAGGCATATTGCGGCAGGTAAACCACCTGTCGTCGACAATTAGAAGATAAATGAGGAGGGCGGCCCTCGGGCCGCCCTCCTGCTTTTGTGCCCAGAAATAGCCGGTCTCTGGCACCTCGGTCGGACGACCAGGACGTGGAGAGGTAGCATGCAGGCAATGGTGCGACGGGGATTTTGGGCGAAAATGCGGCACCGCCCGGGACGGCCGACCCGCGTCGTGATGGCTGTTATCACCCTAACGGCGGCGGCTTTGGGGGCCGGGCAAGTGCTCGCGGCGGGACCGGCCTATGCCGACGTGGCCACCAACGCCTACACGATTGGGACGCCCTCGACGGCCGTGAGCGCCGTCACCGTGGCCCCCACGGCCACCAGCGCCTCCACCCCTACCAAGTTCGAGGTCCACTTTGTGGCTACCGCCCCGCTGACCAGCGGGAGCACCATCACGATCGGTGACTCGACGGCGGCCGATTCGGTAACGGCTGGTGCCTCCCAAGTGCAAGTGCTGGACGGCGCGGCCACGTGCTTGGAGCCGTTCCCCTCCTATACAGCGCAAAGGGGAGCCGGGCTCGAGGTCACCCTGGGAAGCACTTGCAACATAGGCACCGGCGACATGGCGGAGGTCGACTTCACCGCCTCTGTGGCCGCCTCTCCCAACCTGTTCACTTTTGACGTTGTGACAAGCTCCAACTCGACGGCCGCCATTTCCGATGCCGTCACGGTCAGCCCGGCCCCGCCGACGGCCTCTGCCATTTCTCCTGGGCTTGGTGTCAACACCGTGTACACCATCGCCGGCGTGCCCGTGGAGGCATTGACGTCGGGCGCCACTTCGCTCGTAATGGTGGCCAAGGCGGTAGCCGGCGCCGGTACCGTGGCGTGGTACAACGGCGCTTCGGGTTATACAGTCACCTACACGCCGACGAGTGGGGCGTCCGTCGTCGTACCGGTGGGCGGTGTAACGGTGCTCGAAACGGCCAACGCCGACGATACGGTCGTCCTGGCCCTGGGTTCGGCGCTGTCGGCGGGGGGCAGTGTGGACATCACCGCCGAGGGGACCAACCCAGTGACTTCCAGCACCGACAGCTTTACGGTAACGCCGGGCAACGGCACACCGGAGACGACCACCAACGGGCTGGCTTTTGGGAGCTCGGTCAGCGTCGTCGACGTGACCACCTCACCGGCGGTGGCCGGCGCTTCCGCTATCTACACTGTGAGTTTCCGGGCGACGACGCCAGCACCGGTGGGCGACGATATTTTTATCTCCGAATCGGGGACCGACTTTTCTCACGTGACGGGGATCCTGGTCTCCGATGCCAGCCAGGGCTGGCATTTCATTGCTGCCGGAGCCACATTGTCCTCGGGCGATGCCGCCATCCCTTTGAGCCAGAGCATTTCGGCGCTGGACACAGTGACCCTGACGCTGGTCAACGTCATCAACCCGGCGGCCGGCCCGATCAGTGACTTCAAGGTTTCGACCACGGCCGACGCCGTTGCGGCCCTGGCACCGACCTACACCATCGGCGCCAGCTCCGGTTCCGGGGTGACCGTCACTGTCGACCCACCCGCGCCGGCGGCCGAGGCCACCTACACGATTTCTAACCTTCTCGCCAGCGCCGCCCTCATCGGGGGGTCGAGCACGATCACGGTGAGCGCGCCGGCAGGCACCATCTTCCCCAACAATGCCGGGCTGTACATCATCGAGGACTCGACCACCTCGACCGGTAGCGGGGCGGTCAGCACCATCTCGGGTGGTGGCACCGGCACCGTGGTGCTCACCGTGCCTCATACCATCAACGGCGGTGACACGCTTTCGATAACCATCGAGGATTCTTTCAACCCCGGTGCGGGCGGCGCCTATGCCATCTCGCTCGGAGGCGACGTGACGGGCTCGAGCACGGGGCTGGTGTTCCCGGGCGCCGGCGTCGCGTACCCTGACGGCGCCCTGTTGAGCTTTGTGGGGACGCTGTACGTCTTTGCCGGTGGCCACGCCTTCGGGGTCCCTTCCCCGGCGGCGGCGGCGGCCGTCGAAGCCGTGGACCACGCCGTGGTGAGCGCTAGCCCGGGGACCGTGCCCTCGACTAACGCCGTCCCGGGCACGCTGGTGGTCGTTTACAACAACCCGACGGTCTATGTCGTCGGCGCCGACGGGCAACTGCACGGGTTTGCTACGCCGGGGCAGTTCATCCGGGACGGGTACGACCCCGCCGACGTCATCACCGTCCCGAGCCACGGCCGCATCACGCTGGGATCGACGGCCGGTGCCGAAGGTGCGGCAGTCAGCGCCCTGGCCACAGCGTCGAACGGAGCTCTTGTGAAGTCGTCCGGCACCTACTACGTGCTGGCCGGGGGAAGAGCTTTCGGGGTCCCCAGCCCCGCCGCCCTCAAGAGCGTCAAGGCCGCCGATAAGGCCCAGCTCTTGGTGGGAGCGATCGGGCCCCTTGCCGACGCTCCCATCGCCGACGGCACTCTCCTGACCGTGGGCAGTACCGTCTACGTGAGCTACGGGGACAACCTTTTCCCCTTCAAGTCCACACGCCAGTTGGCCGCCGACGGTTATGGCGGCACGCCTTCGATCGTCGTGCCCAACACCGGCGGGCTCACCGTAGAGACCTCCTACTCAGGTTCCTAGGGCCGGGCGCCGGCGCCGTCGTGCCCAACGATCTCGTTGGGTATAGGGTGGACCGGTGGCTCCTGGGGCGAGAAAGACGGTGGCCGGACCGGCCACCGTCCCCGCGAAAAGGGCGGGGAAGGTCGCGGCCGCGGCCCGTGCCGCCGGCACCGTCGAGCGCCAGGACATAAGCCGGGCCAGAAAAGCCCCGGTGGCGTGGGCGCCCCAAACGCGGGCCGAACTGGTCGTCGGCGTCCTCGGCAATAAGAGAACGGCCGAACTGCTCAACGTGTCGCAAAGCCAGCCGAGCCGCTGGAGGACCGGCGAGGAAACGCCGGGTGCTGCCGTCGCCCCGCTCCTCGTCGACCTCGACCACGTCATTGCTCGGCTCCTGCTCATCTGGGACAGGGCCATGGTGTTCGATTGGCTGACCGGGCCCAATGGCTTCCTTGACGGGGCCCGCCCGATCGACGTGATCACGGCCCGGGGGACCACCGAGGTCATCGAGGCCATCGAAGCCGAGGCCAGCGGGGCCTACGCGTAGGAATTTGCTGCTCTACCGGGTCTTTCCCCACCTACCGGCGGTGCCCGACCAAAAGCCGGGGCACCCGCTCTACGTGAGCGCTGGGCAAGGCAAGGGCCGTTGGGACAACCCGTCGCTGTACCTGGTCAGGTACCTGTCGCTAAGCCCCGTCGCCGCCATCGGCGAAGCCTTTGGCCACCTGGCCGCGTGGGCCCCGGAGATGCTCAGCGTGCCCGTCGTTCCCGGGGCCAGGAGGCGCCTGGGGACGTACCGTTTCGACGAGACGGCCAACCCGCTCCTGGACCTTGACGATGCCCGCGTCCTGGCCGACCGGGGCCTTCGCCCAACGCACGTGGTGATCAGGGACCGTCCCCGCACGCAGAAGATGGCGGCCGACATCTTCGCCGAACAGCGGTGGGCGGGCATCCAGTGGTGGTCGTGCTATCGCCCGCAGTGGACCGCGGTCGCCCTGTGGGCGGCGGCGAACCTGACGGTCGCATCGGTGGAGGACATCCCCGGCCACCCCGCCTTGGCCGAAGCGGCCGCCACGCTGGCTGCTCGGCGGCGGGCGACCTGAGCAGGGCCGAGGCGGTAGGGCGGGGCTAACAGCCGGGGGCGCGGACCAGGTAGACGTAGAGGTCCTCCCGGCCGGCGAAACCGAGTTCTTGGTAGCTGACCGTGGTCAGCCGCCTGAGCCAGGGGAGGGCCACCAGGTTGCCGGAAACGAAAGCGCACTCTTTGAAAGCCGGGAACATCTGGTCGTACCAGGTCAGGTAGAACGGGCTGCCCCGCACCTGGCGTCCAGGGACAGCGATGTCGGACTGGTGGCTGCCGACCCATTCGAAGCCGGCGTCGACCATGGCGGCCGGTACCCCGGCGGCCACGGCCTGATGGCCGGCGGACCAGCGAGCGGCGTCGTAGGCGTCGGCGTTGAGAGTTATGACCGCGGCCACGCCTCCGACCACGGTGGCCAACACCGCCGTGCACAGCAGTACGGGCAGTGGTGGGCCGGATCCGGTGAGGCGCCGGCCGTGTGCCGGGGCGTAGGGCGCCGGCCCCGAGGGGACGGGGCGGCGAGAGAGCAGCAGGACAGCAAGGCTGAGAACGAGGGGCCAGAGGTACCGGTCGAAAACGGTGCCTTTGGTCAGGCCCTGGAAAAGACCGATAGAAAGTCCTGTAAGTACAGAGAAAATGACCAGCATGGCCCGGGGGTAACAAAGGCGGGCCGGCGATATTGACGGCCGGCCAGTGCTGGCGGCCACCGCCGCCAGCACGGCCCCGCTGGCCAACGCCACCAATTGGAGCGCCCACCACACCGGACCCGGAAAAAGCGGCGGGCGCCCGGTGAGCACGGCGGCGCCCGACGCTCCCTGGCGCAACAAGTAGTTCCCGGTGAAAAGCGAGCGGTCGGCGGCGAGCAGGAGCGTGCCGGCGACCAGAGCGGCGAGGGACGGGACCAGGGGCCGGGCCGAAAATCGGGGCCGGTAACGGCGCAGGGCGGCAGGCAACAGCGGGGCCAGGCCCAACGAAAGGGTGAAGTACGAATTACCGAGGCCCTTTATGAACCGGACCGGTCCCGAGAGGGCCAGAGCCACGCTCTGGGCCCCCGGGACCTGGGCGGCCCACAGGTAAATAGCGCCGCACGCCAGTAGGAGCCCGGCGGCCGCTAGGCCGTAGTGGGGACGATGGCGGCGGTCCTGGAGGGCGAGGGCACCGATGGCGGCCAGGGGAGCGGCAATGTCGAACTCGCGGACCGAAAAACCGAAGCAGCCCACGCCCAGAGATACCGCCAGCCATCCCCAGCGGGCTGCCCCCTCCCGGCGCAGGGCGGCGGCGGCGAGGGCCAGGCACACGGCTTCGGCGGAGAACGCGGGCACGTCGGTCATGAAACTGGACGTGCTCAGAGCGAAGCCGGGCAGGGCCAGCACGACCAGCACGCAGGCCGCCGCCCCCGGCCTGGGCAACACCGAGCGGGCCAGGACGTAAGCGGCCGCCAGCCCGGCCGTGGCCAGGACGGCGACCGCCGCTCCCGGCACCCAGGCCCCCGTACCGAGGACGGCGGCGAACGCCGCCCCCCACAGGACCTGGCCGACCAGGCTCATGACGCCCCAGCCGACGAAGGACAGGTGCCCCGTGCGCACGAAGTCCCACAGGTCGCGCCGGTAGGCCCAGTCGTCGTTGCGGGGGACGGAGAAAACATGAAATGCGCCGGCCAGGACGGCGGGCACCACGACGCCGATGACCACCAGGGCCACGACGGCCCCGACATCGGCGCCGGGCACCCGGCGCCACCGCGCCGGTGCGGGCCCAGGCGGCGCGGTCAAGCCGGCCTACCGGCCCATGGGCACGGCCAGGAACGTGACGCTGACCTGGCCCTGGCCTTGCTGCCAGCCTCCGCCGGTCACCTCCAGGCGCTGCACGGGCGGGGGGGTGAAGGCCGGGGAGTAGCCGAGCGAGGCGGGGGCGCGCAGCACATGGTCGTCACCGGCCGTGCCGGGGACGAAGCGGTAGGCGGTGCCGGCGACCTGGCCGGGGGCCCATGTCGTCACTCGCACCGGGGGCGGCTTCAAGAAAAGGCCTTCGGCCCGGGCCAGGACCGGTGAGCTGAGCGAGAACGAAGCCAGGACGAGGTCGCCGGGTTCGAGGGGGACGTCGATGGGTTGGCCGAAGCGGGCGCGGGCGCGGCCCACCACCTGCTCCGGGCCGCAGCGGTCAGGGGCCCGGCCCAGCACCTGCCAGGGGCCGCTCACGTAAAGCTGACGGTAGTGGCAGTACATGGCCACCATGGCGCTGGGCGGGTCCCAGAAGGGGTCCCGGTCGTCGAGGGCCACGTGCTGGTAGAGGATGCGCTGGGGGGCGCCCGGCGACGCCAGGAGAGAGGCGTCCAGGCCGTCGAGGTAAGGCGTGTAGGCGCTGTAGGACTGGAGGACGGGCTCGGGCCGCCACCGCAGTTGCGGGTAGCCGAAGGTGACGGCGTCGTCCCAGGGCTCGGCGGCCAGGGTGAGGCCGGCCAGCGAGGCGACCATGCCCGGGTGCAGGGCGTCACCGGTGGCCCGGACCTGGTAGCGGGCGATGGCCTGCACCCGGGACCAGCGGGCGGCCGAGGACAGGTCGGCGACCTCAGCGTAAAACGCCTTCACGTCCTCGACGGGGGAGCGCAACGAGGGGGGCACACCACCGTTGGCCAGGCAGGCCAGCAGGCTGGCCAGGGCGATGCTGACGGCCTGGGCCGGTACGTAGCGGCGAGGGAGCCGGGCCAGGGCGAGAGCCACCAGGAACAGCCCGAAGAAGGTCAGGTCGTGCAGGTCGTGGCGTACGAAACCCTCCTTCAGGGTTTCCCATCCCCACAGGGCGAGCATGAGGGTAACGGCGACCTGGCGCCGCAGTGGCGACCCCCTCAGGGCCAAGACGAAGATCAGCACCAGCAGGGCCGCGTCGATAAGGGCGTACCAGTCCTCGGCCCGCCGACCGGCCGACAGGCCCATGGCCGAGCCATAACCGACGGCGACGGCGAAGGCGCCGTGGAGGTAACTGACGAAGTTGCCCAGGCTTTGGCCGGCGGCCACCAGGGCCACGACGGTCACGATGAGGAAGGCGGCCCCGGCCCTTACCGCCCCCGGTCGCCATCGGTCCGTCGACCCGGCCACGGCCAGGACGGCCAGTAAGGCGGTGACCAGCCCCACGTTGACCTCGACCAGCACCTGGAACCCGGCCAGGGCGCCCAGGGCGGTCAGCAGGGCCAGGCGGGCCTTTTCACTGCCGGCCCCCAGGCCGGCCAGGGCCAGGCCCAGGGCGGTGGCCAGCGCCAGTTCGGGTGCCTCCAGCAGGTTGGCGGCGATGGTGACCGACGCCCATGCGGCCGCGCTCGCCGCCAACAGGCCCCAGGAGGCCCGCAGGGCGCTGATCACCAGGACGGCCAACCCGGCGGTGACCACGAGCGCATAGACCAGGCCGAGGGCGGCCGTGGCCCGGAAGAAGGGCAGGACGTCCTCGACGAAGCCGTAAGGCCCGAAGGTGAACACGACCTGGGGCCCCCATTGCCGGTGCTGCTCGAAGCCCAGGGCCAAGCCCGCCTGCCAGGAGCTCAAGCCGGCGGTGACGACGCGCCAAGGCAAGCTCCGCCAGCTCAGCAGGGTCACTACCGCGCTCATCAGGCCCAGCGCGGGCCAGCCTTTGATCCGGGCCCATGTGGCGTCGAGGCGGCGATGAGGGACAGGTAGGAAGTGCTGTCCGCGGTCCTGGTCTCGCGCCGGTGCAGCCGTCAAAGCGCCACGTCCCCGGCTCAGGGACCGAAGAGGTCAGCGGCGGTCACAAGTAGGACGCCTTCATCGTGGGCACGTTCGACCAGTGAGCCACTGAAGCCCTCCCGGGCGAACAGGACCAGCTTGGCGGTGGCGGCCTGGCCACCCAGTACGGCCTGATGGTCGCGTAGAGCGTCGAGTACCTCCTCTTGGACGAACCGGCGCCACTTACAGGAACCGAGCAGCACGTACCGGTGCCGTGCCACACCCACCACGTCGATTTCCACCTGGCCGTCACGCGACCACCAGGAGCCGACCTCCTTCGGCGCTCCGACAGCTGCGTCGTCAGCGTAGACGCCGGCCCAGCGCCGGCAGCACTGCTCGAAGGCCCAGCCCATCACGCCGTCCATGTCGGCCAGGATCTCGTTCAGGACCTCCGTCACGCGTCGACGCTCCAGGCGGCTCCGGTTGCCGGCAAGGTAGCGGAACCAGAACCGGAAGTAAGGGTCCGAGACGTGGTAACCGACACGTTCCTGGCGACCGTCAAGATCGATGGGGAAGCACCGTTCGACATAACCAAGGTCCTCGAGCCGGTCGAGCTTGGGAGACAGGGAGTTCGGGGCCAGGCCGGCTTGCTGAGCGATCTCATTGTGCCGCGTGGCGCCACCGGCGATGGCCCTCATGATCGACAGGTAGGTGCCGGGCTCACGGATGCCCTCCCCCTCCCGCAGGAGGTGGCGAGGGTCATCGTAGAGCGGAGCGTCCTTCGAAAGGACCCGCTCGGCCAGGATCTCGTCGATGGGACCTTCGCCCGCCCACACCTGGTATTGGGGGGTCCCCCCAATTACCGCCCAGCGTCGTAGCAGCGCCTCCGGGTTGCTTGTGGGCACGAAGGCGGCTGCTTCCCGGTAGTCGAGGGGCCGTAACCACAGCCGGGCCGTCGCTCGTCCGTACAGCGGTGCGCCTTGCACGAGCAGCTGCTCCATGAAGGTCAGGGCGCTACCCGCAAGTACGAGGGTGATAGGCGCTCGGTCCCGGTCCCAGCGGTCCCAGTGGCGCTGGATGATGGAGTCGATCGCAGGTTGTGAGCGTTTCAGCCACTGGAACTCGTCCAGGATGACGGTGAGCGGACCGCTCGAGACCTGCTGGCCGAGGAAGGTCAACGCCGCGTCCCATGTCTCAAAGTGCAGGGCCCCCGTGCCGAGGAGGGCACGGCCCGCCTCGGCCGCCAGCAGGTCAAGATGGCGGCGTTCGTCCTGTTCGTCACCTTGAAAGAAGACGACGCGGCCGCCTGTGAAGGTCCGGTTGAGCAGAAAGCTCTTTCCCACCCGGCGTCGGCCTACCAGGATGATCAATGCCGGTGAGGTCTGGGCTGCCTTGAGGAGCGCGGCCCGTTCCTGCTCTCGGTCGACCATTTCACGGACCATCCGACCACCCTAGCATCCTATAAGTGAACGATCTATGAGCTGTTCACTTATAAGTGACTCACTTATAAGTGAACTGGCAGTCGGGCACCGACCAGCCACCTCGGTTCCCAGTCTTTCCTCCTTCTCGTGAGCTTCTCGTCTGTGACCGCTCGCCCGCAAGGTGTACCCGGGCCACGCCGAGACCAGAAGGGTATGGGGGAGCCGGCGCGACGGGGGCTTAGGGTGGCGGAACTGTACCGAACAGGACGCGCCGACGGCGCCGCCTGGCTTGCCGCTACCGCCGTCTTCCTGGCTGCGACCGGCTTAGTGGCCCCGGCCCCGGCGGCGGCCCAGGGCTTGGCGTTCGTCGAGGTCTGGTCGGTCACCTTGCCCGACGCCGGCCACCCTGTCGCTCTCTCGTCGCCCAATGTCGCCACCCTGCGAGGCGTGCCCGCCGTCGTGGTGGGGGACAGGGCCGGTTACGTGTACGCCTTCTCATTGGCCGCCGGGCGGGCCGTGCCGGGCTGGCCGGCGAGCACCGGGGGAGCCCCGGTGGACTCAACGCCCTCGGTGGCCCCCCTGGGCGGCGGCCCGGGCTACGACACCGTTTTCGTCGGGGCCGGCAATTCGTCCACTCCCCACGAGGGCGGCTACGAGGCCTTCAACCCTGACGGGACCAGGCGCTGGTACGTGGCCGTCAAGAACCCGGCCACCGACCGCTCGGCTGGGGCCACGTCGGCGGTGACGGCCTCCCTGGCCATTGGCGACCTCCAGGGCAGCCTGGACGTGGTCGCCCCCTCGGTGGGCCAGGAGGAGTACGCCCTGGACTCGGCCTCGGGGGCCACATTGGCCGGCTTTCCCTGGTTCAGCGCCGACAGCGGCTTCTCCACCCCGGCGCTGGCCGACTTGTACGGCAATGGCCGGACCGACATCGTCGAGGGGGGCGACCAGACGGCGGGGCTGGCTTTCGGCGTCGAGTACACCCAAGGGGGCCATGTGCGGGTCCTGGCCCCGACCGGCAACGCGGGCACCCGCAGCCCGACGGGAGGCCTTGACTGCGAGGCCAACCCCGATGTGGGAGTGGAGTCGTCGCCGGCCGTGGGCGGCTTCCTCCCCGGCGGGTCCACCGGCATCGTCGTGGGCACGGGCACCACCTTCCAGGGCTCGGACACAGACAAGGTCCTGGCTTTCGGCACCCATTGCCAGCTGGCCTGGCAGGCGGCCCTCAACGGGTCGACGGAGTCGAGCCCGGCCCTGGCCGACGTCTTGGGAAATGGCACCCTGGCGGTGCTCGAGGGGACCGACGGGGGCCCCGGGGGCGGGTCGGTGTACGCTCTGGACGCTACCAACGGCACCGTCATCTGGAGCCGGCCGGTGGGCGCCGTCCACGGGGGAGCGGTCACGGCCGACCTGGGCGGCGCCGGCCCGGGCCGGGGCCACCAGGACGTCATCGTCGCCTCGACGAGGGGGGCGGAGGTCTTGGACGGTACCACCGGCCGGGTGGTCAGCGTCCTCGAACGGGGCGTCGGGTTGCAGAACTCGCCCCTGGTGACTGACGACCCCAACGGCACGATCGGCATCACCGTCGCCGGCTACAACGGCCACAACCAGGGAGAGATCGAGCACTTCGAGCTGGTCGGCTCCAGCGGCGCCTCGGTCGCCGGCCCGGGGGCGTGGCCGGTGTTCCACCACGACCCGCAGTTGACGGGCGACGCCGGTGTGCCCGCCGAGGGCGGGGAGGCCGCCCACCCCGAGCTGTCCCGGCCGACGGGCCGGTGCGCGGTGCCGCCCGGCGGGCCTGACGGTTACTACGAGGTGGACAAGGGCGGCCACGTGTTCGGCTTTGGCAACCTTGCCCTGTGCGGGTCTCGCACGGCTGGCGGGAAGGAGCCGGCCGCGCCCGTAGCCGGCATGGCCGCCACCCCCGACGGGGGCGGCTACTGGTTGGTGGACCGGGCGGGACGGGTCTACGCCTTTGGCGACGCCCGGACCTTCGGCTCCCTCCCGGGCCTCGGCCCCGGCCCGCCCGTGGTGGCCGTGACGGCCACGCCCGATGGCCAGGGCTACTGGCTCCTCTCGGCGGGCGGCCAGGTCTATGCCTTTGGTGACGCCCGGTCCTACGGGCCCCGGCGGGCGCCGCGCCCACCGGCCCCAGTGGTGGGGATGGCGGCCACCGCCGACGGCCGGGGCTACTGGGTCGTAGACGCCGACGGGACGGTCTGGAGCTTCGGGGACGCCCCGCCCCACCCGGGGCGGCCGGCGGTGCGCTCGAGCACGATCGTGGGCATCGCCGCCGACACCGCCACCGGCGGGTACTGGCTGGTCAGCGCCCATGGCTCCGTTTACTCCTTTGGTGCCCCGTTCCTCGGCTCGGTGCCCGCCGGCACGACCGAGACGGCCATAGCCGGGATCCAGGCCGGGCCCGGGGGCGGCGGTTACCGTCTTGTAGACGGGGGTGGGGCATTGTTCTGCTTCGGCACGGCCACTCAGCTCGGCTCGGCGGCCACCGCTCGCCCCACCCGCGCCGTCGTCGGGATCGCCTCACCGTGAAGCGGGGGTGCCGGAGGCGCTAACCTGGCCGTCCCGTATGTCCAACAATTCCGCAGCCAATCTCAAAGCTCCGCGCCGCCCTGATTTCGGCGCCGACGCCCTGGTCTACATCGAGAAGGTGCGCAAGGCGACCAAGCGCCTGCGGTCCTACGAGACCAACCCCGAGGACGTTCGCGGTGCTCTGCAAGCGGTGAAGAACGTCGCCGGTGTCAATGTTGAGGTGCCCATCGTCGGGGCCCGGCGCGAGGTGCAATTGGTAAAGACGGGCGTGAAACGGCTCGTCGCCTTTTACATGGGCTACCTGGCCGGGCAGTTCAACGTTTTTTCCGCCAGCGTGGTGCGACTAGGCGAAACGATGGCCTCGCGGCTCGAAGAGCTCGAACGCAACAACGATGACCTGACGGCGCGCGTCGGCGCCGTCGAAGCCCGCCTCAACCGCCTGGAGCCGAAGGCGGCCGCGGTGACAGCGCCCAAGCCGAGCGCGAGGAAGGACGTCCCCGATGAGGATTGACCTTTACCTGCCCGGGTTCGCCCCTCACGACGCCATCAGCAACCACACCCTCCAGACGCGCCGGGTTCTGCGGGAGGCGGGTTACGGCAGCCACATCTGGGCCGAGCACATCCTGGGCAACCTCAGCCGGGAGGCCCGGCCCTACCAGGAGGACAGCCCCCTGCCGGGCGAGCACCGCCTCTTGGTCTACCAGATGTCCACCGGGTCGGCCATGGCCGGCTGGTTGCGGTCCCGGGCCCGGGCGGGCGAAGAGGTGCTGGGCCACTACCACAACATCACGCCGGCGTCCTATTTCGCCCGGTGGGAGCCTCACATCGCCCTGGCCATGAACAACGCCCGCCAGGAGCTTTACATGCTGGCCCCGCACACCGCCCTTTCGTTCGCCGATTCGGCCTACAACGAGGAGGAGCTGGTCGACTGCGGCTACGAACGCACCCTGGTGTGCCCGCTGCTGGTGGACCTGGACGAGTACCACCGCCCGCCCGACCGGGCCACGCTGGACAAGTTGCGCCGCCGCCGGGAGGGGACGCAGTGGCTGTTCGTGGGGCGGGTGGCGCCCAACAAGTGCCAGCACGACGTGGTGGGTGCGTTCGCCGTCTACCGCCGGGTCTTCGACCCCCAGGCCCACCTGACGTTGGTGGGCGGCGGGACCTCGCCCAATTACCTGGGAGCGGTGCAGCGCCTCATTGGCGAACTGGACCTGGGCGACAGCGTGGAGATCCTGAGCGGTGTCGGCGATGCCGAGCTGCTCGCCCACTGGGCGGTGGCCGACGTCTTCGTGTGCCTGTCCGAGCATGAGGGTTTTTGCGTCCCTGTGCTCGAGGCCATGGAGCTGGGCGTCCCCGTGGTGGCCTACGGGGCGGCGGCGGTGCCCGAAACGCTCGGGGGCTCAGGGATCGTCCTGGACGACAAAGACCCGCTCGAAGTGGCCAAGGCCGTGGACCGGGCCTGCCGCCCGGGAGCCACCCGGGAGCGCCTGATAAAGGCGGGACGGGAAAGGGCTACTGCTTTCTCCCTGGCCAACACGTCCAAGCAGCTACTGGCGGGCATCGAGGGCTACCTGGCCAGCTGAGACCGGCCCCGGCCGGCGGCGGCCTCCTGGTAGAGGGAGACTAGTCCGTCGGCGCACGCCTCCCAGGTATAGCCGGCGGCGCGTTGGAGGCCCCGGTGGGACAGGTCCCGGCGCCGGTCCGGGTCATCGAGCAGGTCGCTCAGGGCGTCGGCTAGGGCGTCGGCGTCGCCTGGGGGGACCAGGCGGGCGGCGTCGCCCAGGACCTCCTTCAGGGCGCCGCAGTCGCTGGCCACCACCGGGGTGCCGGCGGCCATGGCGTGCAGGGGGGCCAGGCCGAACCCCTCGTAGCGGGAGGGGTAGGCGAAAACAGTGGCGCCGCTGGTGAGGGCGTCGCGGGCCTCGTCGTCCACCCACCCCAGCCGCACCACCCGGTCCCGGGCCGAGCAGGCGGCGATGGCCTCGTCTAGCTCAGTGCCGCCCCAGCCCTCCGAGCCGGCGATGACCAGGGCCAGGCCGGGGCGTGCCCCGGCCAGGCGGTCGAACGCCCGCACCAATGTCGGCAGGTCCTTGCGGGGCTCGACTGTGCCGATGGCCAGGACGTAGGCGGTCACCCAGTCGGGCAGCAGGGCGCGCAGGTCCTCCAGGAGGGCGCGCGCCGGGCCGGTCGCCGCGCTGCCTCGGGCCTCCGCGTGCCCCGTGGCCAGGGGCGGGCGGCCGTCCACCGGGGGGGCGCCGAGGTGGACCGTCCGCACCCGCTCGGCGGGGACGCCGAGCAGCTCGGTGAGCTCCTGGGCCACGAAAGCCGAGTCGGCGTGCACCCACGCGCCCTGGCTCACCGCCCTTTTCACCAGTTCGGGATAGGCCCGCGCCGCCGGTCGGCACCACTGCGGGTAATGCAGAGGGGCGAGGTCGTGGGCGCTCACGACCATGGCCGCCCGGCGCGCCGGGGGGACGACGAAATTGGTGCCGTGCACCACCCGGGCCGCTCCGCTGTAAAGTTCCGCCGGCGGGAACGACCAGCGCGCCCAGGAGGCGTTCAGCAACCGGCCGGGGATGCCCGGGCCGGGCCAGCCGAGCGCCCTGACCCCGGGGGGCAGCAGGCCCTCGATCCCGCCCCGGCCGTGGCGGCTCAGCGCGAACGCTCCGACATCGACGTCGCCCCGTCGCCCCAGGGCTTCGAGCAGCCCCTGGCAGAACTGGCCCACGCCGGTGCGGGCTCCTCGTAGTGGCGTGGCGTCGAGAGCGACCGACAGGGCCGGTCCCGGCTGGCCATTTGTCTGGGGCATGGCGTTGGGAACCCGACTCTACCGGGCCCGGTCCGGGCCTGGGCCACCCGGGCCTGGTAGAAGCGGCCGCGGCGCGGGCGTGGCGCGGCAGTCCTGGGTTACGGCTGAGTCTGTAGGGGCCCGAAATGCTGGCGGAGCGCCTCGGGGACGAACATGGGATGGGCGCGCAGGGACTCGTACTCCAGCTCCTCGTACGGGACAGACTTCTCGTGAGCGTCCCAGTAGCTGTACTTGACGGCGGCGGGGTCGCCCTCGGTGAGGCCGAACTTGCCCAGTTCTGTACGGATGCCGCCAAGTTCGGCCCAGCCGATACGTAGGGCGCTGGCGTGGATCTGGTCCAGGTCCCGGCGCATCAGTACGACAAAAACTCCGGGGGGCGGGTCGTCGACCATGTCCTTCAAGAAGTGCGGGGCTTGGACCACGATCCCGTCGCGTTGAAGGATCTCCCTGAACAGGTCACCATCTTTTATGAGGAAATCGACCTCGTCTACGAACTCATGAGCGGTGTCCGCCGCGATCATCTGAGCCGCGATCCGCGTCCCCGAACGCTGAGGGCCGGTCACGACGATCTTCGGGTGGACAGCCAACCGCTCGAACATCAGCCATTTCCCTTCTTTCTAGAGGGACGCCTCGTTTGATCATGCGCGGCCAAGACGCTCGTCCTGGGTTATTGAGGGCGCACGTGAAGGGTACCAGGCTGGGACCGGGCAAAAGGGGCCCCCCCGGGCTCACCGGTCCCGGTCCGGGTGGGAGCCGCCAGGGCCTGTCTGAGGGGCCGCTACGCTGGCGTCGTGCTGCGTGCCTGTGCCCTCGCCCGGTCCTAGATGAAGCTGGCGTTCGTCCCACCTCGCTTCGGTCCCGGTGTGCTCGGCGGCTCCGAGGCGCTGATGAGAGAGGCGGCCCTGGGTTTGGCCGCCCGGGGCCATGACGTAGAGGTGGTGACCACCTGCGCCCTCGACCATTACAGCTGGGCCAACGTGCTGGCGGAGGGCACCAGGGAGGAAAATGGCGTGCTGGTGCGGCGTTCCCCGGTCGTGCGCCACCCCAGCCGGGCGGCTTTGAAGGCCCAGCTCTCCATCGAGGCGGGCCGCGCCCCCGATCTCGACGACCAGGTGAGCTGGCTCGGTTTCCAGTTCAGCGCGCCGGGGGTCTTCGAGCACCTACTGCGCTTCGGCGAGGCCTACGACGCCATCGTCTTTTCGCCCTACCTGCTGTGGACGACGAGCGTTTGTGTCCCGTTCGTGGCCGAGCGGGCCGTCGTCGTCCCGTGCTTGCACGACGAGACCTACGCCCGGCTGGACATATTGCGCCCGGTGCTGTCCGAGCCGGCCCTGGTGTGGTTCCTCTCCGGCCCGGAGCACGCTCTGGCCCATCGGCTCGGGCCGGTGGCCCGGTACCACAGCGTGACCGGTGCGGGGGTGCCCGTTCCTTCGGCGTACGACCCTCAGGGCTTCAGGGAAAGGCACGGCCTGTGGCGCCCTTTCGTGCTGTACGCCGGGCGGCAGGAGGAAGGCAAGAACACATCCTGGATGCTGGAGGCGTTCGTCGCCGCCGTGCGCCAGGGCCACCTCGACCTTGACCTGGTCGTCCTGGGCCGGGGCCAGGTGGCGGGGGCGGCCCGGAGCGGGAGCGGGGCATCCGCGGGGCGGGTGGTGGACCTCGGCTTTGTCCCTGACCACGAACGCGACAGCGCCTTTGCCGCCGCCACCGCCTATGTGCAGCCGAGCCGGATGGAGAGCTTCTCCCGCACGGTGATGGAGGCGTGGCTGGCGGGCACGCCGGTGATCGCCTTCGACCAGAGCGACGTGGTGGCCTGGCACTGCCGGCGTTCGGGGGGAGGCATCACCTTCTCCGACCAGGCCGGGTTGGCCGAAGGCCTGAGCCTCGTCGCTTCTCGGCCCGACCTGGCGGCCGAGATGGCCGCCGCCGGCCGGCGCTACGTGATCGAGAACTACACGTGGCCTACCGTGCTCGACCGCATGGAGGCCAGCTTGGGCGCCGCCTTGTGAGCCCCCCCCAGGACGGCCCTGTGCGCCAGGCTCAGGACAACCCTTCGGGCCGCCCTCAGACCGGCCCTGTGAGCCCCTCTGTGCCCGCGCCCAGGTGCCTGGTGGTGGGGAGCTACCCACCCGTGCCCGGGCCGGCGGCGGCGGCGACTGTAGCCGCCGTGCGCCGGGCTTGGGCGGGGGGCCAGGACGTCGTCGTCGTGTCCCCCCGACCGAGCGCGGCGCCCTTCGTGCTCCCGTCGGCCGGCGCTCGCGGCATCGCCCGGGACATGGTCCGCCTGGGCCGCCGCCACGCCTGCGACCAGGTGGTCCTGTGCATAGAGCCGGCGTGGCCCAAGCGCCGTCGTACCGATGGGGGTACCCGTTCGCTGGCTGGCGCCCTGTCGTCGTTCCGCCACGCCGAGGTCGTGGTGACCGGCGAGGTGGGCGGGGACTGGGGGCACCTGGCTCGTTTGTGGGGCGCCGCCGATCTGCTCACGGCCGGCTCCGAGGAGCTCGCCGCCTCTCTGCGCGCCGCCGGCGCCCCGTCGGTGAGAGCATGCGAACCGTACCAAGGGGCGCGCCCGCGCCCGTCGCCGTTCCCGCCCGGGACCGTGAGCCCCCTCGAGCATGATGAGCTCCTGGTGAGGGTGCGGGCGCGCCGGCGGGTGGGCGCCGTGGCCCGAAAAGTGCTGGGGAGACGGGCGCCGGCCGTCCGGGCGCAGCTCGAGCGCCCGCTGCGGT
Organism: Acidimicrobiales bacterium; assembly: GCA_052325485.1. GTDB lineage: Bacteria > Actinomycetota > Acidimicrobiia > Acidimicrobiales > Palsa-688 > Fen-671. The sequence goes on from JBKQUU010000268.1 coordinate 17,460, forward strand.
GGGCGCGGCGGCGTCGGCGGGGCCCGACGGCACGAAGGCGCCCAAGTAAACCCCGCGACAGGCGGGCCAATGCCTAGCTTCCTGGGCATGGGGTTTTCGTACAGCAGCGTCGTTGGTGCACCTCTGCCCGAGGTGTTCGACTGGCACGGCCGGCCTGGCGCCCTGGCCCGCCTTTCGCCCCCCTGGTTGCCGGGGAAGGTGGTCGCCGAAGCGGGCTCGCTCGGCGACGGGCAGGCGGTACTGGCGTTCCCCGCCGGTCTGCGCTGGGTGGCCCAGCACCGCATCGAGGGCTACGACCCCCCGCGCCGCTTCGTGGACGAGGTGACGTCCCTGCCTTTCCGAGCAGTCGGCTGGCGGCACACGCACCTGTTCAGCGAGGCCGGAGAGGGTGCCACCAGGGTCACCGACGAGGTGCGCACAGGCGTGCCGCCCCGACTGCTCAGAGCTATTTTCGCCTACCGCCATCGTCAGCTGGCCGACGACCTGGCGTCTCACGCCCGGGGTAGGTCGTGGCGGGCACGGCCCCTGACCGTGGCCATGACCGGGGCCTCGGGACTGGTCGGTTCGGCCCTGGCCGCCTTCCTGACCACCGGCGGCCATAGCGTTGTCCGGTTGGTGCGCCGCCCCCCGGCGAGCCCGCAAGAGCGCCAATGGGGCCCGGACCGCCCCGACGCCCGGCTCCTGGAGGGGGTCGACGCCGTTGTCCACCTGGCGGGGGTGTCCATTGCCGGTCGTTTCAGCGAACGCCACAAGCGGGCCGTCCTCGAGAGCCGGAGCGGGCCCACGCGGCGTTTGGCGGAAGCGGCGGCAACAGCGACCGAGGCCGGCCATGGCCCGTCCGTCTTCGTCAGCGCGTCGGCCATTGGCTACTACGGCCATGACCGGGGCGACGAGGTCTTGACCGAAGCCAGCTCACAGGGCGATGGTTTCCTGGCGGACGTGGTCGCCAAGTGGGAGCAGGGCACGGCGCCGGCGGCCCAGGCCGGGCTGCGGGTCGTCAAAGTGCGCACGGGCATCGTCCAGTCGCCCCGCGGCGGCGTCCTCGGCCTGCTCTACCCGGTGTTCCTGCTCGGCCTGGGAGGCAAGCTGGGCCAAGGGCGGCAATGGACGTCGTGGACCGGGATCGACGACCTGGTGGACGTCTACTACCGGTCCTTGCTCGACCCGGCCCTAAGCGGGCCGGTCAACGCCGTCAGCCCTCAGCCCGTGCGCAACGAGGAGTACACCGCCACCCTGGCCCGGGTACTGCACCGGCCGGCCGTGGTGGCCGTGCCCGCCTTCGCCGCTGAGGTGGCGCTCGGTGCCGAGGGCCGGCGCGAGCTCGCCGAAGCCAGCCAACGCGTCGAGCCCGCCGTACTTCTGGGCGCCGGCCACCATTTTCGCTTCCCGGAGCTGGAGCCGGCGCTATGCCACTTGCTTGGCCGAGCTGTCCGCTGACCGGCGCGCCACCGAGAGCCCGGAGGCGGCGCCGCGCCGGAGCGACCCGGCCGGCTAGTTGAGCCCGACGTGCTGGTTGAGGACGTCTTTGGTCAGAACGTCATCTGGTCGCGTGCGCCCTTGGCACGCGCCGCGCCGACCTCGGTCCTGACGTCCCGGCGCTCCTCGGGGGGAGGGAGCACGGCTTGCAGCCCGAGCGACTGGATCCACAGCTCTCGGGACCAGCCGACGGTGTGGTACAGGTGCTCGTCTTCCTCGTCCTCGACCTCTCTGTAGGCCGTGGTCAGCGCCTCACCCCGCTCGCCCTGGGAGTTCTTGGCCACTTCGCCGATCAGCTCCCAATTGAGATGGTCTTTCGTCTCGGCCAGCGTGACGCATTCGGCGGCTATGAGCTGAGCGGCCTCGTTGGGGCCGTCGCCGAGGGCCTTCTCCATGACAGCGATGAGCGACGCGCTGATGTCATGGACGACTTTGCGCCCGGGGCTGGAAGCCTTGGTGTCGAGACCGAGCTCGCCGAACAGCCTCTCGACAACGGCGATGTGGTGCCTGGTCTCGGCCAGGTACTTGCCCCACTCGTCACGCAGGCCCTTGTTGGTCACGCACTTCAGGGCTGTTTCGTAGACCTTGGCCCCGGTGACCTCGGTTTCCAACGCCTGCAGGAGCAGTTCTTCGACCTGAGCGTCCTTCATCGGTAGCTCTTTCCTTTCTTCGGCGGGCCGCGACAATGCGCGGTGCCGTTCAGTTCGTTTGCTGAAGCGGGAGCAACCCAAACTGCGCCGTGGCGCAACGCGGACGACGTCCGGGGACTCCTCCCCAGCTTAGTGGCTGCCCGCCAGGCTCACTACGAAGTTGACCGTCGTGGCCAGGATCACGGCCCCGAACAGGTAAGAGACCAGCGCTTGGCGAAGGGCGGTGCCCCGGATGGCAGTGGACTTCAGGTCCGTGTCCGAGACCTGGAACGTCATACCGATAGTGAAGGCGACGTAGGCGAAGTCAACATAGCGGGGCGGGTCGTCCTGGTTGAAGTCCACCCCTCCGCCGCTGGAGTGGTAGAGGCGGGCATATCTAAGGGTGAAAAGGGTGTGGACGAGGATCCACGACAGGGCCACACTGACCACCGCTAGGCCGGCCAGGCCCCATTCTTCAGAGCCGTGAGCGGAACTGGCGGCGACCAGCACCACCCCCACGGCGATGAGGCTGGCCACGCTGGCGGCCAGGGTCAAGGCGTCCGTGGCGGCCCGGGTAGGGTCCTGGCGGCGGGCGTGGGCCGCAGTTTCGTCGGCGTCCATGCCGATCACAGCCACCCACACCCATACCAAAAAGATCGCCGCCGCCGCGTCCCAACCGACCAGGGGCGCATAGCTCCACGACCCCAAGATCCCGCTCAGGACCAGGGCGCCCAAGCCCACCAACGCCATCACTATCAGCCGGGTGCGCGAGCGGGCAGAGCGCATGGCGGCTAAAGGTGAGCCGCGCCCCTCGGGCATCGCTCAGACGTGGTGTCGGCGCCGGCTCTTGCTGACCAGTGAGACCAGGAAGGCAGCGGCGACGACCTCGATCACGAGCGTGACCAACCAGTGGGTGGCAGGGTTGAAGAAGAGCAAGCGGGCGACGATGCCACCGACGACGGCACCGCCGACGCCGCAAGCCACCGTCCACCAAAAACCGATGGGGTTGGGCCCGGGCACCACCAAACGGCCAAGGGCTCCGATCACCAGCCCCCCGATGATGATGCTGAGTATTAGGAAGAGCACACTACCCATGGTGCCAGAGCCATCGTCCCCAGCGGCGAGGACCCTAGGGTCAGCGAGGGGACCGCGCCCGGCGTCCGGGACGCTCCCCGAACCCCGGACGGCGGGGATGTCATCAGATGGTAAGGTAGTCCTCAGCGGGGTGGAGCAGTCAGGTAGCTCGTTGGGCTCATAACCCAGAGGTCGCTGGTTCAAATCCAGCCCCCGCCACCACAAAAGCCCTGGTCAGAGTCCTATTCTGCCGGGTTTTCTTCTTTGTCTCGCCTCCACTTCTAACGGAACTTCTAACGAGTTCTAACGGCACGGGTTGACACGGACCAGCGCCGGACGGTACGGACCGGGATCAGTGGGGAGGACTACGCCAAGGGGACCGGTCGAAGCGACGTCCGGGTGGCCACGCTGAGGAGCGGGCCTTCCTGACCGACGAGCGCTTCGATGGCCCGCCACTGGCACATCACTACTTCGAGCTGTTCCCAGGTGGTGCGGGCTTCGGGAGCCGAGAGGGCCACCAGGCGAAGGCTGTGACCTCGCACCGCGGCCAGTTCGGCTCGGTGGTCTTGGATGTGGCGGTCCCGGGTGATGGCGACCCAGCCGGCTCGCGCCACCACTGGGATCCAGTCGAGGTCCCGGGTGTGCGGGGTGGTGACGGGGCAGGGCGGGCGCCTGCTCTTGTGGAGGACACCGCCGGGGTCGCCGGGATAAGTGACGTCGGAGCGGACAGTGGCGAGCAGCTTGCCCAGCCAACCCGACCCCTCCATGGCCGCCCGCAGCGACCCGTCGGCCCTCGACCGAGGTCTGCGCGAGCTGATGGCCGAGCACGAACGGGCCCTGTCGGCCCGGCCCCCCGACCGCCAGCGCGTACTGACCAGCGCCGTGGACGAGATGCGCTCGGCCTTGGCCTGGCTGGAAAAAATGGACGCCGTCGCCGCTCACCGCGCACGCCAGCTCGACGAGCTGGGCCGGTTGGCCGGCTTGAGCCGCCAGGGCCGGGACCAGCGCCGTTTCCTCGGCGACCGCTGTGAGACCGACAGGGAACGGGCGGCCGCTGCTCGTGAGCGCTACGAGGAGGTCGCCGGCCGGGTGGGGCGGCTGCGGCAGGAGCAGCGCGCCTACGAGCGGTTCGGAGTGGCCGAAGGCTGGCGGCGAGGCGACCTGGTCAGCCTAGGCCACCAGCTCGACCGCCACTGGGCCGCGGTCGTCGTTGTCTGCGTCGGGGCGGACGACCCGCTCGCCTATGGGATCGGCAAGCTCCGCCAC
>JBKQUU010000269.1:0-33890 GCA_052325485.1 Acidimicrobiales bacterium
CGTCGACCTGACCTACAGCGTCCTCGACCCCCGGATCGAGCTCCGTTGAGCCTCGGTGCCCTCCCCCTGGACGCCGGGCCGCCGTCGGCGGCGGCAGGGCCCGCCACCAACGGCGACCGCCTCACCCGCAAGGACCGGGCCGCCCTACGGCCGCCGTGGCGCCAGCCGCTGGCCGTCATCGGCATGACCACCATCCTGGTCTGGGCCCTGGTCGCCATCTTCGCCCCCGAGCTGGCGCCCTATGCGCCGGACAACCAGTTCGCCCCCCTCACCGCGGCACCCTCGCACCTGTACCTGTTCGGGACGGACGAGCTCGGCCGGGACGTGCTCACCCGGGTGCTCTACGGGGCACGCCTATCGCTGCCCTTGGCCGCCCTCCTGGTCATAGTGGCCATGCTCATCGGCTCGGCTCTCGGCGCCGTCGCCGGCTTTTTCGGCCGGGCTGTCGACGCCGTGATCATGCGCCTGGCCGACCTGGTTTTTGCCTTCCCCGGCATCATCCTGGCATTGGCCGTGACCGCCGCCCTGGGGGCATCGCTGCGCAACGCCGTCCTGGCCGTCATCGTGGTGTCGTGGCCGTCGTACGCCCGCCTGGCCCGGGCGCTGGTGCTGGCCGCCCGTTCTTCGGAGTACGTGACCTCGGCCCGCCTCCTCGGCAGCTCGGCCTGGCGCACGATCTGGGTGGAGCTCCGGCCCAATATCGCCGGGCCCATTTTTGTGCTGGCCGCCCTGGACATAGGCAACGCCGTGCTCCTCCTGTCCGGGCTGTCGTTCCTGGGCCTGGGGGCCAAACCACCCACGGCCGAGTGGGGGGCGATGGTCGCCGAGGGGGCGGCGAACTTCAACAGTTGGTGGATCGGGCTGTTCCCCGGGCTCGCCATCCTGACCGTCGTCCTCGCTTTCAACTTCATCGGCGATGCCCTGCGTGACATGCTTGACCCCCGCACGGCCCGGATGATCCGCAAATGAGCGGGGGCCAGGTGCTCGAAGTCGACAACCTGACCGTGGCCTTGCGCACGGCGCGCGGCATCCGGCGGGCCGTCGACGGGGTGTCCTTTTCCATCGGTGAAGGCGAGATCCTGGGCGTAGCCGGGGAAAGTGGTTCGGGGAAAACCATCACCGCGCTTTCGCTCCTCGGCCTGCTGCCCCTCGGGGCCCGCACGTCGGGCAGCGTGCGCTTCCAGGGACGCCAGCTGCTCGGGCTCAGCCGCCGCCAGCTGCGCCAAGTCCGGGGCAAGCAGGTGGCCCTGGTCTCCCAGGACCCGGCCACGTCTTTACACCCGCTGCTGCGCATCGATGTCCAGATGACCGAACATGTCCGGGCCCATTTGGGTTTTTCGAAGGAGCAAGCTCGCCAGCGGGCCATCGAAATGCTGGACGCCGTGCGCATCCCGGACCCCGAGGCGGCACTTTTATCCCACCCGCACCAGTTCTCAGGTGGGATGCGGCAACGCATTGCCATCGCCATGGCCCTGGCCTGCGAGCCGCGCCTGCTGGTGGCGGACGAACCCACCACGGCCCTCGACGTTACCGTCCAGGCCGGGATCCTGCGCCTCTTGGACCGGCTGCGCCGGGAACGGGGCGTGTCGGTGATGATCATCACGCACGACCTGGGGGTGATGTCCACCGTCACCGACCGTATTTGCGTGCTGTACGGCGGGCGGGTCGCCGAGTACGGCACCACCGCCGCCGTACTGGGCCGACCGCGCCACCCTTATACCGACGGGCTTATGCGTTCCCTGCCCGGGGCGTCAGGGGTGGGGGCGGCCATGGTGCCCATCCAGGGCGCGCCGCCCGGCCTGGACAATATACCGAGCGGGTGCGCCTTCCATCCCCGTTGCGAACACGCCCGGGAAAGTTGCCGCAACATCGTGCCCACCCTGCGCACGGTCGAAGACGGCCGCCGGCTGGCGTGCGATGTCGACCCCCTCCAGGGCCACGAGCTCGCCGACCCGGCCGAGGTGGCCCAGGTATGACAGCTCCCTCAGCTCCCTCGCCATCGGGCCGGGAGGCGCTGTTGCTCGAAGTAGAGGGCGTGGACGTCTCTTACCCCCGCCGGGGCCAGGCCCCCGTGCGGGCGGTGATCGGTGCCAGCCTGTCGGTCGCCGCCGGGGAGATCGTCGGGCTGGTGGGTGAGTCGGGGTGCGGGAAATCAACCCTCGGCCGGGCCGCCGTGGGCCTTGTCGCGCCCACCGCCGGGGAGGTGCGCTACCAGGGCGAGCCCGTCGAGCCCATGGGGAGGCCAACCCGGCCGCCGCGGCTGCGCTCGTTGCAGATGGTCTTCCAGGACCCCTATGCCTCGCTCAACCCCCGCCGGCGCATCGGGCGCCAGATCGCTGACGCCATCCGCCTGGGCGCCGGGGCCAAGCTGGACGACGGCGAAGCCACCGGGCAGGTGACGGCTCTCCTCGAGCGGGTGGGCCTGTCCGCCCATATCGCCCACCGGTACCCTCACGAGTTCTCCGGTGGCCAGTGCCAACGCATCGCCATCGCTCGCGTGCTGGCCACCGAGCCCCGCTGCATCGTGGCCGACGAACCCATTAGTTCCCTGGACGCGTCGGCTCAAGCCCAGATCGCCAACCTGCTGGCGGCAATTGTGGCCGGCTCGGGACTAGGGATGCTGTTCATTTCTCACGACCTGTCCGTGGTGCGCAAGATCGCCCACCGCACCGTCGTCATGTACCTGGGCCGGGTCGTGGAAGCGGGCGCCACCGAGCCCGTCTGGTCCCAGCCCGCGCACCCCTATACCCGGGCGCTGATCGCCGCCGTCCCCAAACCAGGGGCCGGTTCGGCGCTGCCAGGCGAGCTGGCCGGCGACGTGCCCAACCCCGCTCGGCCGCCGTCGGGGTGCCGGTTCCACCCCCGCTGCTCCGACGCCGTCGATCGCTGCCGGGTCGAGGACCCCCCGCCAGTCGAGGTCGAGCCCGGTTGGCAGTCGCTTTGCCTGCTGGCCAAGCCCCGCCGGCCCGTCGCCCCCTAGAAGTGCTCTATCGGCGTTCGCCCCACGCTTCGCGGACCGCGGGCAGCACCGCGGTCGCGAGGAGCTCGACGCCCGTAGTGTCGGTAAGGCCATGAGGGGTGCCGAACTCGATGCGGTCGGCCCCGGCGTCCAGGACCCGCACGGCGTGCTCGGCCACCGCCGCCGGGGTGCCGGCGAAAGCGAAGAGGTCGAGGATCTCGTCGGGGACGAACCGGGCCGCCGCCGCGGGGCCGGACTCCCGCAGGGCTCGGCCCAACTTCCCTAGCAGTTCCTCTGGGATTTCGACTGTCGGGTCGAGGCGGGCGACCACGTCCAGGTAGGGGGCGACCTCCCGGCGGGCCCGGGCGCGGGCCGATCGCACGTCCTCGTCGACCACGGTCACCGCTCCGATCACTATGTCAACCCGAACGGGGTCAACCCGGGCGGGGCCAACCCGAACGGGGCCAACCCGGGCGGGGTTTGTCCCCGTCCCGGCCCCGCCGGTCCATCGGCGCATGAGGGGCACCATGGCCGGGTTGGCCGAACCGCCCACCTTGACCTCGTCGGCTAGGCCTCCCGCCACTGCCGCCAAACGCGGCCCCCAGGCCCCGATGAGCAGCGGGACCGACGGCCGGAAGGGGCGCTGTCGCAGCTCGGCGCCCGGAGGCAGCCGGAAACGCCGCCCCTCCACACCCGAGCGGTCGCCTTTGAGCAGAGCGGCCACCACGGCAACGGCCTCGGCGATAGCTTGGGGCGCGTCAACCTGGTCGATGCCGAGCTCGCCCAACCAGCTGCCACGGGCCAAGCCCAGGTAGGCCCGGCCCCGGCTGGCCAGGTCGAGAAGGGCAACCTGGCCGGCGATCTCGACGGGGTGGAGCGTGAACGGGTTGAGGCACGCCGGGCCCAGGGCAATGGTGGACGTGGCCCGGGCCATGGCCAGCAGGGCGGGCAACGGGGGTTGGAAGTAGAGGTCGCCGTAAACGCTGGCGACATCGAAGCCGTAGTGCTCCGCGGCGGAAGCCAGGCGCTCGTAATCCGAGACCTGTTTGTCGGCCTGGAAGCCAAGACCGAACCGGGGCGGGCCACTCTTCACGTGAGCTCTTGGGGGCCGAAGGAGGCGCGCCCCAGCCGCTCGACCCGCATCACCAGGCGTTCGTCGGGGTCCGGGCAGCACACCAGCGCTTCGGTCTCGAGCCAGTCGTCCTCGGCGAGGGCCCGCTGCTTGGCCGGCAGCAGGGGTAGCACGGCGGCCAGAGCATAGATGCAGAAGTGACGGCCCGGTGGGACGGTGAGGTGGCTTGACTGGGTGACCTCGAAGTAGTCGCCGACAGACAGGCCACAGACCGACCGGCCCTCGATCGAGTCCACGGTGACCCTAAGGTCCCACAATTCCATGGTCCACCACCTCCTCAGCTCTCGGGCCAGGTCTAGTCGGTACGCCTGAGCCCGGGCGGCATCCCCGCGCCGGGGGGCGCCGTAGTGGTGGAGGAGGGGAAATGTTGGCATTGTTGGTGGTGATGTCGAGCGACCAGGCGGACTGGCTGACCAACGTCCACGTAGTTGATGTGACGGACGGTACGGTGCTGCGCAACCGCAGCATCGAGATCGTCGACGGGGTCATTAGGGCCGTCTCGACGACTCTCCCAGCAGCCCAGGCCAACGTTGTCGACACCGAGGGCCGCTTCGTCGTCCCCGGCCTGGTCTCGTGCCACACCCACTTGTCGATCGTGTTCCCCATGTCAGCCACCGACGAGGGCGAGGGCCCGGCCGCCACCGTCCTGCGAGCGGCCAAGCGAGCTCGGGAGGCGCTCGACGCCGGGATCACCACGGTGCGGTGCGTCCACGAACAGAACCGGGCCGACCTGTGGCTCCGGGACGCCCAGCGCTGGGGCTGGGCGGAGGCGCCCCGCATATTCGGCGCTGGTCGCGCCATCACCACCCCGCACGGCCACGGGGCGGGCGCGGCGTGCGTTGCCGCTGCCGGCGAGGACGAGTTTTACCGAGCCGCCAGTGAAGAACTGAAGGCCGGTGCCGACCACATAAAGATTTTTATCAACGGCGGCCTGGCCCGGGAGGGCGAGGGCCCATCGCGGTCGGAGATGACCGATGAGGAGCTGAGCGGCGCCGTGCGAGCCGCGCGCCAGCAGGGCACGTACGTGGTCGCCCATTCGGGTGCCTCGCCGGCCATCCGCCAAGCCCTCAGCCGAGGAGTCCGCTGTTTCGAGCATGCTTACGACCTCGACATGCCGACCGCTTTGCTGCTGGCCCGGGAGGGCGCCTACGTGACGCCCACTTTGGTCGTCACCCGGTGCGAACCGTGGATGCGCGCCAATGGGTTCGCCGAGGCGACCATCGCCAACGCCCGGGCGGCGGCCGACGGCCATCTCCAGAGCATAAGGAACGCCATCGGGGCCGGGATCCCGCTGCTCTGCGGCACGGACCTGCCTCCGGCCGACGACGTCGGCGGTTTGCCGGCCACGGTCTTGGAGATGAAACTGTTGCAGGAAGCAGGCCTGTCCCGGGTGGCCGCCCTGCAGACGGCGACGACCAACCCGGCGAAATTGATGGGCGCGGCGGACCATATCGGCCAGGTACAGCCTGGATTTGGCGCCGACCTGGTGGTCGTCGACGAGAACCCCCTGGACGACCTAGCCGCCCTCGGTGCCGTCCGGGTCGTGCTCCAGGAGGGCCGAGCCGTGAAGATGGCCTTATGACCGGGGACCGGTCGCCGGTCGACGTGGTCCTGTCCTTCCTGGCCTGTGGAGAGCGGCGCGATTTTTCTTTGGCCCGGGAGCTGCTCGACGAGAACATCACCAGGACCGGTCCCCACGGTGACGTCAAGTCCGGCCGCGACGAGTACCTTGCCTATCTCGAAAGCGTTCTGGGGGATGCGAAAGGCTACCGTTACGAACTTGGGCGCTCTGTAGCGAGCCAAGACGGCCGCACTGTGCTGGTGGAGATCGCCGAAAGCTTGACCCAGGCCGACGGCGTTGAACTGAACGTCAGGGAAGCCATGATCTTCGACATCACCCCCGCCGGGCTGATCGGGCGCCTCTCGGTTTATGGCACCAGTACTCCAGGGCCAACGGGATATGAGGCGGCCCCGGGAGCCCTTTACGTTAGGTAAAGGGAACTCCCACCGGTCGGTAGGCCTATGTGCAGGTCCGGAGACTACCTGTGCACCCTGGCCGAGCATAGCCGCGGCGCTCGATTGAGAAGAGAGGGGGGTGCTCAGGGGTGCTAGGCTCACCCTCCGGGTGGGCCAACGTGGCTTTCTGCCGCGCTGACCGAAGATAGGACTGCGTAGTTTTTGCGCGCACCTCCGGATGGCAGGAGGCCCCACCCAAAAAAAATAGGAGGCTTTACGAAATGAGAGGCATATCAACACGAAAAAGATCGCCCATTACGGCGCTGTCGGCGCACCGCGGTCGGGTGATTTTAGCCATCATCGGGATCTGCGCGCTGACCAGTGCGGTCATCCCGACTGGTGCTAGTGCGTCCACCACGAGGGACAGGGCCAACGCGTCTTCGGCTGCAGCTACCACGCTGGTGTTTGCAGAGACGATCCCTCCCGCCACCCTCGACCCGCAGGCGTCCAACCTGCAGGCGGACCGGCTGACCTGGTCGCTCAGCTACCAGTGCTTGCTCACGACCTCTAATTCGGGCGCTGTCGAGCCGGCACTGGCCACGAGCTACTCTGTCGGTGACCACGGCCTGCAGTACACGTTCAACCTGCGGCACGGGGTCGTCTTCCAGAATGGCGAAACCTTTACGTCAGCGGACGTCGTTTACTCCTTTGACCGGCTCTTCACTACCGGGACACCATCGCTAAGAGCGACGTTCCCGACGTACAGTAGCGTCAAGGCGCTTGGCCCGTACAGTGTCGAGTTCACGTTGACATCACCGGATTTCGGCTTTGTCAACGCAAACGCCGACCCTGACGCCGACGGCTGCAACATTCTGAGCAAGACAGCTGGCCAATCGGGGATCCTGGCCACGAAAATGGTCGGGACGGGGCCCTGGGAGCAGGTGTCTTACCAGCCCGACAGCTATATCAAGTTGGCACGGTTCAACCAATATTGGGGACCGAAGACAAAGACGGCCAACCTGGAGGTCCTGTACGTCCCGGAGAGCACGAGCCAGATCACGGACCTGCAAGCGGGGACCGCTGATATAATCGAGCCTACGCCGGCGGGAGTGGCGAGCCTGACACATGCGGCCAATATAACGGTCCAAACTGTGCCTTCGGACGTGACCGTCTTCCTCGAGATCAACGAGGCGCGCCCACCGTTCAATAACCTGGACCTTCGTCGAGCAGTTTCCGTTGCCCTCGACCGGGCGTCGCTGGCCAGTATTGCGTACTCCGGCGCAGCCGTCCCGAGCGGGTACGTGCCGCCCACCTACGGCTGGGCCACGCCCGTCAATGACCTGCCCTACTCGCAGTACAACCCTGCCGAGGCCAAACATCTCATTGCCCTGGCCGGTTATCCCCACGGCAACGTGCCGATAACTTTGTCGTACATTTCCGACTACGACTTCGGGACGAACAGCCTTGTTGCCCAAATGCAGAGCGAGCTCAACGCGGTTGGGTTCACGGCGACCCTCGTGCCCATGGAGGTAGCGGCTTGGTTGGACGAGACGAACACGAAGCAGGACTACCAATTGAACTGGAACGAGCAGTCGTACTATCCCGACCCCTACTTCTACGTGAACGTCCCGTCTCGCCGGATACCTCCCCCGGTCCTGGCCCCGGTGCAGGCTCTCCAGGAGAAGATCCTGGACGCCACGTCGGTGCAGGCCTATGAGGCGGACATCAATGCTCTTCAGAAGGAGGAGGCCACCCTGGTCTATCCCACTATCACGCTGCTGGCAGAGAAGGCGTACGTGGCCTTCCGCACAGACGTGAGCGGTGTGGACGTCGGGGCGAACGGGAGCCTTAACTTCCTCGCTAATGTGGTAAAGAGCTGAGAGAGGTTGTAAAGAATTGAGCGACAGTGCCTGCACTCGAGGGTTTGTGAGCTTCGAGTGCAGGCAGCTTTTTCGTGGGCAGGGCCGGCACCACCCGTGCGTGGTGGCCGCTTGTCCCGTTGGTGGGGCCGGGCGGGCCGTATGAGCTCTTTGTTGTCGATAAAGGACTTGACGGTCAGGTACGGCGACAGCCCGGTGGCGGCCGTCGAGGGGCTGAGCCTTGATGTGGAAGTGGGCCAACGCGTAGGGATAGTGGGCGAGTCCGGCTCCGGGAAGACGACCCTGGCCACTGCCGTCACCAGGTTGCTCCCAAGTTCGGCGAGAATTGAAGGTGGCTCGGTCGACTTCGACGGCCTTGACCTGTTGCGCTTGGGTGGCAGTGAGCTCAGGAAGGTGAGGGGGAGCCGGATAGGCAGGGTGCCTCAGGACCCGCTGGCGGCGCTGACGCCGGTTATTACCATAGGCCACCAGCTTCGGGACGTCGTGCGGGCGCACCGACGGTTGGAAGAGGCAGAGGAGCGCGCCGCCATCGTCGGGATGCTGACGGACCTGGGGATGCCGGACATCGAGGTCAAACTGCGGTCGTACCCGTACGAGCTGTCAGGCGGGATGAGGCAGCGGGTCCTTATCGCCATGGCATTGGTCAATGCCCCGGAGCTAGTAGTGGCAGATGAGCCCACTACGGCCTTGGACTCCACGGTGCAAGTACAGATCCTCGAGCTGCTGAGGCGGGCCGGCGACACGACCAACATGTCGCTGATGCTCATTTCTCACGATATCCACGTTGTGAGCAGTATTTGCGAGCGTCTGGTCGTCATGTACGGGGGACAGATCGTGGAGGACGGGCCCACCGGAGCCGTCCTCGGTAAACCGCTCCACCCGTACACCAAGCTCCTGGCCCGTGCCAGCACGACCTCTCCGGGGAGTGCTCTTTACGCCACCAAGGAGCCGAGGTTTGCCGGGGCGCCGCCACCCGGGGCCTGCAAGTACCTTGCTCGATGCCCCGAAGCGCTAAAGGTGTGCACCGCGAGCCCGCAATTGGAGGAGATCGACGGGCGTCGTGTCAGGTGCTTCGCGGCATCGGGAGGCCTAAGCGGTCAGCCGGACGGTGAACTGGCTCCGGGCGGACCGCCGGCGGAGGGGCCGGGGCAATGAGCGGGCTCCGGAGTGAGCAGCCGGCGGAGAGACCTAACGGGCCCGCCCGCGCCGGCGCCGAGAGGCTTCAGCCGGGTGGTGTGACGGAGCCGCCGCTACTGAGCGTCCAGGGGGTGGTCAAGGATTACCGCATACGAGGCCAGGGGATGGACCGTCGGCTGCGGGCCGTGGACGGGGTGTCCTTTTCGTGCGAAAAGGGTGAGACGGTCGGCGTGGTGGGCGAATCGGGTTGCGGGAAAACGACTCTCGGCCGGCTAGTGGCGGGCCTGGTCCGTCCCACGGCAGGGGCGGTTGTCGTCCGCGGCCTGGTCCAGGACGGGCCCTCCCAGCGGCGGGCGGGGCGCGCCGGCGTCCAGATGGTGTACCAGAGCCCGGTGGAGTCGTTGGACCCGAGGATGCGGATAGCGGCGAGCATAGGTGAGCCGCTGGGGCACCTCCGTCGGTCGGAGCGTCGACAACGTGTTCGCAGCGCGTTGGCAGCGGTGGCGCTGGGCAACGACCATGCCCGGCGGTACCCGCACGAGCTTTCCGGGGGCCAACAGCAGCGTGCCTGCATAGCCCGGGCGCTGATCGGGTCTCCTTCGGTGGTAGTGCTGGACGAGGCCGTCAGCAACCTCGACGTCCTTCTGCAGCAAGAGGTCATGGCCCTCTTGGTGGATCTCCAGGCCGGCACCGGAGTCGGCTATGTCTTTATTTCTCACGACTTTGCCGCCGTTGCCGCCCTGAGCACGCGCGTGATGGTCATGTACCTGGGCAGGGTTGTCGAGGTGCTACCGGCCCAAGAGTCGACCGGACAACTTCTCCATCCCTATTCCGTGGCCCTCCAGTCCGCTCAGCTCAGGCCCCGACCCGACGGGACGCGGCGGAAACCGATCATCCTGAAAGGCGACCCACCGAGTGCCATCGAAGAGATGCAGGGCTGCCGGTTCGCCAGCCGGTGCCCATTGGCCGACGAGCGCTGCCGCACGGCCGATCCTCCCCTGACGGAGCACGCTCCCAACCATTTTGCTGCCTGTTATTACCCTGGGGCGTTAGTGGCCGAACAGTACGACAGCCCGGCCATGACATGAACTACTTTGAGAAAAGGCCGCACAGAGTGCCCGAGGGCCCGAAGTTCCTCTTTTCCCTGCCGGGTCGTCAGGCAAGGTAGGAGAGCAGATGACCTCTACACGCCCATCGGGGCTCAAAACGGCCGCGCTATGGCCGTGGAAGCAAATTGCCAACCGTCCGGCCATCCGGTACGTACTTCGGCGGCTTGTCACTTCGGTGGCCCTTATTTTCGTGCTTTCGGCCATTATTTTCTTTTCTATCCAGCGGATAATACCCGGTACGGAGGCCGTCATATTAGCGGGTTCCCTGGGGGACAGCCCGGCGCAGGTCCGCGCCGTTGAAAAGCATCTCGGTTTATTGAAGCCGATCACCAGCCAGTACGCCGACTGGCTGGTGAAAGCGTTGCACGGCAACTTCGGGACGTCCCCTATTTCCGGTCTCAAGATCAGTAGTGTCATCGCCCAGCAGGCACCCGTCTCCATCGAGCTCGCGCTGTTCGGGCTGCTGATCGCCACTCTGCTCGGGGTGCCGATCGGGGCCTTGGCCGCCCTGTGGGGGCGCCAGAGCCCGAGAAGGGACATGTTGGTCCGGCTACCCTTCCTCATCTTTTACGCGCTACCGTTCTTTGTGTCGGGCGCTATCCTCCTGCTGTTGTCTTCCCGCTTTTTTCCCAGCATCTATACGGCCGCATATGTACCTATAACTTCTGACCTGGGCGCCAATCTCCGTTCGATGATCCTGCCGGCCATCGCCGTCGGACTGCCGGTTTCGGGCAACCTGGTGCAGATGACCCGGGCCACCATGGCCGAGGTGCTGTCGCAGCCGTTTGTCACTACGGCGCGCGGTAACGGGTTGGCCCCGCTGAGGCTTTACGGTGTTTACGCCCTGAAGGCCGCCTCGCTGCCCATCCTGTCGCTGGAGGGTTTCAGTTTCGGGATACTGATCAGCGGCGTGGTCGTGGTAGAGGACGTGTTCAGCCTGCCGGGCATCGGGAGGGGCTTGTTGCTCGCGATCGAGAACCGAGACTTTCTGGAGCTCGAGGCGCAAGTGCTCGTACTGGTAATTGCGTTCATCGTCGGCAATCTTCTCGTGGACCTGATCAGTCCGCTTGTGGACCGCAGGATCACGGTCGGGTAGGGAGTGGTAGGAGTGGACGTCGGCGTGACTGTGGGGCGCAAGACCGGCCCGAGGTTGCCGTACGCCCTCAGGCGCGTCGTCGCCTCGGGCGGGATCGGGCTGATCGGCAACATAGGGCTGGTGATTTGTGCCGTCTTTTGTCTCGCCGCCATTTTCGGTCCGCTGGTGGTGCCGGTCAACGCCAACAGCCTGGTAACGACTCCGTTCCTTCGGCCGTCGGCTCATTTCTGGTTCGGGACGGACGAGCTTGGGCGCAGCGAGCTGAGCCGGGTGATAGTGGCATCGAGGATCGGCATCCTTGCCGCGGTGGAGTCAGTGGGTGTGGGGATTTGCTTGGGCACGCCCATGGGCGTTATTGCCGGGTACTTCGGCGGGTTCATCGACGAACTACTGGGCCGGCTCATGGACCTGTTGTTCTCGGTCCCGGGGACGCTGCTGGCCATCGCCGTCATTGTCGTGCTGGGCCCGGGGCTCAGCCACGCGACATTGGCTCTTGGCATAGTGTTTTCTCCCCAGTTCGGCCGTATCGCCCGTACGGCCACCACCGAGGTACGTGGTCGGGCATATGTGGAGTCGGCCCGCCTGGCGCACCGGAGCACCCTGTGGATCATCATGCGCCATGTCGTGCCGAACATCGCTACCCCGGTGTCGGTGATGGTGGGGCTCACGTTGTCGAACGCTGAAGGCTCGTACGCCGTGCTGAGCTACCTGGGCTTCGGGGTCCCGCCCCCGACGCCGGACTATGGGACCATGCTCTTTAGCGCACAGGGGTACCTTACCGCCGACCCGTGGTTGATAGCCTTCCCCTCGATAGCGTTGGTCGTGCTGATCCTGGGGTTCTTGTTCGTGGGGGACGGCCTGCGCCAGCACTTGGACCCCGAGAACAAGGTCCTGTCGAAAGGGCTCCTGGCTAGGAGATAGTGCAATGTTAGGCCTCCCTCCTCGCCGCGCCCGGCGCCCGGTAAGTGCC
Source organism: Acidimicrobiales bacterium (assembly GCA_052325485.1). Lineage (GTDB taxonomy): Bacteria > Actinomycetota > Acidimicrobiia > Acidimicrobiales > Palsa-688 > Fen-671. Next base: position 12,240 of record JBKQUU010000269.1, read on the forward strand.
GCCAGGTTGGCTGGGGCGCGGGGTGCGGGCGGCCGCCGCTGGGCGCAGAGGGCGGAGGGCTGGCGCGGGACGACCGGCCGGGAGCGGACCGGATGACGGTCGTGGCCGAAGGGCGCCTCGTCGGTAGCGGGCGGACGGTCCAGGTGGGCATGTCCGGCGGCCGGGTCACGTCCGTGGTCGAGGCCCCCGGCGGGGCGCGGTGCTGGGTGGCTCCTGGTTTTGTCGACCTACAGGTGAACGGCTATGGCGGTTTGGACTTCAACAGTGACAACCTCGACGCCGACCAGGTGACCGAGCTGGTGGCACGCCAGTGGGGCCAGGGGGTGACTTCCTTCTGCCCGACGCTGGTCAGCGCCTCGGAGGAGCGGATAACTAGCGCCCTCGCCGTCATTGCCGAGGCCCGGCGAACAGATCCGCTCGTGCGCCACGCCATCCCGTGCGTTCATGTGGAGGGCCCGTACCTATCTGCTGAAGACGGCCCCCGCGGTGCCCACAACGTCGCCGCCCTTCGGCCCCCCGACCTTGCCGAGCTCGAGAGATGGCAGCGGGCGGGCGACGGGCTGGTGGGGATCGTCACCCTGGCCCCGGAGCTGCCAGGGGCGGTCCCTTATGTGCGTGCCGCCTCCAGCGCGGGTGTCATCGTCGCCCTAGGCCACACGGCGGCCAACGCTGAACAGATCGTCGTCGCCGTCGACGCCGGGGCGAGGCTATCGACCCACCTCGGCAACGGTTGTCATGTGATGGTCCCGCGCCACCCCAACCACCTCTGGGCACAGCTGTCCGAGGACCGCCTTCAGGCCAGCTTCATCGCCGACGGCCACCATTTGCCGGCTGCCACCCTGACCGCCATGGTGCGGGCCAAAGGGGTCGACCGGTCGGTCCTGGTAAGCGACTCGGTCGCCCTCGCCGGGAGCGCTCCGGGGAACTACGGCGACGTGTCCATAGGCCAGGACGTCACTTTGTCTCATGACGGGCGGTTGAGCCTCACCGGCACTTCCATGCTCGCCGGCTCCGTGCGCAGCCTTCCCGACTGCCTGGCATGGGTCGTCACCCATACCGATGTAGGTCTCACCGCGGCGACCAGGATGGCCTCGGCAAACCCGTCGCGTCTGCTCGGCCTCGCCGACCGGGGCGAGGTCCGCGTCGGCGTGTCGGCGGACTTGACCATTTTCGAGCTGGACGAGAAGACCGAGGAGTTCCGGTTGGAGGCGACCGTCGTGGCCGGTCACCTCGTCGGCCGGGGGAAGGGCGCGGTACCGGTCGTCGAAGGATAGCCATGCCACTGCCATGGCGTCGGCGTTGCGTGGGGAGGATTTTCGTAGATGAGCGAACTAGATGAGCCAAGCGTCACCACCAGGTACGACGAGCTCACGGTCGAAGTGCACCAGGACGCTGAGCATCTCGCCGCGGCGGCGTCACGGGCGGCTGCTCAGGTCCTACGCCGCGCTCTTGCCGCTCGGGGCCGAGCGGCCATCGTGCTCGCCACCGGCAACTCCCAGGTCCGGTTCCTGGACCGGTTAGCCGGCGAGGACGTCGACTGGGCCCAGATCTGCGTCCTGCACATGGACGAGTACGTCGGGTTGGGCGAGGACCACCCGGCGAGCTTTCGGCGGTACCTGACCGAGCATATTGTCGAGCGCGTACACCCTCGGGCCTTTTACGGGATCCGGGGCGACGCCCTTGACCTGGCGACGGAGATGGCGCGCTACAAAACCTTGTTGGCGGGCGAGCGACCGGACCTGTGCGTGCTCGGGATCGGAGAAAACGGTCACCTGGCGTTCAACGACCCTCCGGCCGACTTCGGCACGGACGAGGTGGTGCACGAGGTGACACTGGACGAGCGTTGTCGTCAGCAACAAGTCGGCGAGGGTTTCTTCCCCGACATCGAGGCCGTCCCGCCCCACGCCGTAACCCTCACGGTCCGCGCCTTGCTGTCCCCACCCCGAGTCCTTGCTGTCGTGCCGGAGCGGCGCAAGGCGGCCGCCGTCCGGGCCGCGTTAGAGGGACCGATAACGGGCCAATGCCCGGCATCAGCGCTACGGACCGCAGCCCACGCCGTTTTGCACCTGGACCGGGAGTCGGCAAGTGAGCTCGCCAGACCACTGGGGCACGCCGGCTCACCCTAGACCGCCGGAAGTTTCGTGGGCCATCATGGCATTGCCGGCCAACAGGCCGCCGTCTACGCAGAGCACCGTGCCACTGATCCAGGAAGCCTCGTTCGAGATGAGGAAGGCGACGGCGGCGGCCACATCGTCCACCTCCCCAAGACGGCCGAGCGGGTACCACCGGGTCAACTGGTCCAGCAGCTCTGGGTTAACGGCCAGCCGGTCGGTCCACGTCGGGGTGCGCACCGTGCCTGGGGCGACCAGGTTGGCGCGGATCCCATAGGGACCGTACCTGACGGCGATGCTCCGCGTCAGGCTTACGAGGCCGGCTTTGGCCGCGCTGTAGGCGTCTTGGCCGAGGAACTGGAAACCATTGACCGAGCCCACGTTGACCACGACGCCCCTACGCCGCCGGACCATGTCCGGCAGTGCGGCCCGAGCGCACAAGAACGGCCCTTTTAGCACGACATCGACGTCCCCGTCCCAATCTTTCTCGCTCATCTCCTCGAGCGGCGTGCTTGTGGCCGTGGCCGCGTTGTTCACGAGCACATCTACCGGCCCGAGGTGCTCCTGCGCCCAGCTGAACGCGGCCTGGACGCTGGCGTCGTCGGTCACCTCCAGATGGTGGGCCTCGGCGGCTCCCGCCTTTGCCCGCACGCCCGCGGCCACTGTTCGTGCAGCGTCAATGTTGCGATCGGTGACACAGACCGTGGCGCCCTCGGTGGCCAATCGCATTGCGATCGCTTCCCCGATCCCCGAACCGGCGCCGGTAACGAGCGCCACTTGCCCTTCGAAGCGTGCCATTGACCTCAGTCCCCTCCGCCCACGTTCGGCGGCCCCTCCAGGGCGAGGCGCACGTACGCCTCCGGCTCGCTGAGCGAGGCCGCCCACGGGAACCGAAGCTCGGGAGCCGGGCGGCTCAGGTGGGAGCGCTGGCGTTCGGTGAGCGCGATCCAATGGGCCGGGGGGGCGGCGGGCACGGGGGCCAGCAGCGCGCCGGCGACTATGGTGGCGCGGTTGACGAGAAGGCGCGGGGCCGGCCGCCGCTCGAGGTAGGTGTCGTAAAGGGCGAAATCACCAGCCACCAGCTCGAAAACAGCCAGATCGGCAGGTTTACCGACTTCGATGGCACCTGCGGGGGAGCTGTCCCCGATGACGCGTGACGGGTTGACCGTCGCCGCCCGGAGCACGTCCTCGAGCGGCACCCCCAGAGCGAGGAACTTTGACATGCACGTCGGCAGGTCGAAAGCGGGGCCGAGAAGGCTGCGCTGGTGGACATCGGACGAAATGACGTCAGGCAGCAGGCCTTCGGCCAGCATGGCCTCAGCGACGGCGAAGGAGAACCCGCCCGAGCCGTGCCCGACATCGAACAGCACACCTCGCTCGTGGGCGCGCATGGCGCTGGGCCGCAACTTTCCGTTCCCACCTATCATTGACATGCTCTGTCCTGTGGCGCAGTGGGTCACGAGGTCGCCGGGACGAAGCAGGTCCAGGACGTCATCGATATCCGGCGGCCCCCCGCCGATATGGGCCATAACCGGCACACCGGCAACGCCTGCCGCGTCGACGGCACGTCGCAGTGGCACCAGCCCCATGTCGCCCACCGAGGCGCGGTCGAGGCGGCACTTTACGCCGATGACGAAGTCGCGGTGGGCCAATATAGCCGCGGCGCAGAGCCCCGGGTCGCACAGGTCCTCCCGTCGGGCTTCGCCCGTTTCGGCGACGAGCCCGATGGAGCTGATGTTGACAAAGGCGCGGGTGGTCCAGGGCCAGGTGGCCAGGCACAATTGGTGCAGGGCGGCCAGGTTGTAGGCGCCGGCAGAGCCGGCGTCCACCCAGGTGGTCACGCCGGTACGCCAGGCGACGGGCCGCGGGTCGATACCCCAAAAAGTGCCAGGAAAATAGACGTGCGTATGTAGGTCCACGAGCCCGGGGACCACGATGGCGCCCCGGGCGTCGAGGACTTCAGCGGCGAGTTCCCTTTCTATGTCGGGGGCGACGCGGGCGATGCGCCCGTCGGCCAGGGCGACGTCGCTACGCTCGTGTCGGCCGTTGCCGGGGTCGATCACTTCGCCGTCCCGTACCAGCAGGTCGAACAAGTGCCCGTCTCCCCGCCGCCGACGGGCGGGCTCGGGGGAAGGGCTCATGGCCGGGGCAGGGTGTGGCGCCAGGGCCCCGGTACCGGCGCATGAGCACACAGGCCCTGGCCGCACCGGCGTCCCTCGGGAGCGGGCCCGGTACCACAGTGGCGAGCCTTTGGTGCGGGTGGCACGGTCGTGGGCCACATATTAGCCGGGCCTCGGGCACTGGAGAGAAGTCGGCTCCCGGCCATGGGCGCTACGTCCAGAGCGAATACGGGCGCAGGGCCTGCCGCCAACAACAGCCGGCGCCCTGGGCGCCCTTCGCCAACGTGCCGTGTGCTCTCGAGCCGCACAACTATGGCTAACCCGAAGGGTCTTTCGGCCCTTCCGGCATCGTGCCGCCCTTGCTAACGTGAAGGCGGGAATACTTTATTCAAATAAAAGGACGTGAAATAAGTGAGCGCACAAGGTCGTATTGTCCGAGCGCCGGTGCTGCGAAAGGCACGTGTGCCGATGGTCCTGGAGGAGATCACCGTGCTGCCGCCCAGGGAGGGAGAAGTCCTGGTGCGGCTGGTGGCCACTGGCGTGTGCCACAGCTGCCTGCACAGGTTCGACGGCTCCCTTACTGATGCGCGGCTGCCGGCCGTGCTCGGTGACGAAGGGGCAGGCATCATCGAGGAGGTCGGACCGGGCACTGCCGGGCTGGAACCCGGGGACCATGTCGTGCTGTCCTGGGCGCCCGGCTGCGGGACATGCAAGGAGTGCCTGAAGGGGCGGCCGGCGCGCTGTCGGGCCAGCGCCGAGCCCGGGTGCCTCACTGGCGACACGACCCGCTTTTCCAGAGGCGATGAGACCATCTACCACAACGGCCCGTCAACCTTCAGCCCGCTCGTAGTCGTGAGCTCCAAGGCGGCGATAAAGATCAAGGACTCGATCTCCCTGGAGGCGGCGACGCTCGTCGGTTGCGCCGTGACCACGGGCGCTGGGGCCGTTCTACGGACGGCGCGGGTCGAATGTGGACAGAGCGTAGCCGTGATCGGCTGTGGCGGCGTGGGCCTCAACTCGGTGATCGCGGCAAGTCTGGCCGGGGCGTACCCGATCGTCGCCGTCGACCCCGTGGCCATCAAGCTCGACGCGGCGCAAAAGCTCGGCGCCACGGCAGTCATTTGCGCCTCCGGCCATGACATCGCCGAGGCGGTCCGTTCGGCCACCGGAGGTGGCGCCGATGTCGTCATCGTTTCGGTAGGCAACTCTTTGGCCATAGAACAGGGAGTTGAGGCCCTGGCACCGGGGGGCAAGTGCGTGGTCGTGGGTGCCCCTCCTTCCGGTGAGAAGATCAGCGTCGACCCCCACGGCCTCAGGGGCGAGGAGCGGATCCTCATGGGATCGTCCTATGGCTCGTGCAACCCGCCGCTTGACTTCCCCATGTTCATCGAGCTTTATGAGTCCGGCCGGCTCCCCCTCGACGACCTGGTGAGCCGGACTTATCAGCTCAGCGAGATCAACGAGGCCCTGGCAAACCTGGCCGCCGGCGAGGATCTTCGGGGCCTCGTGGTGTTCGATAAGGCGGAGTTGTAACTTCCGGCAACAGTGGCACCGGCGACGAAGGGGCGCCCCTGGCTTCCCCGTCCGAGCGGGTGCCACTGCCCGCCGGTGGGCAAGGAGCACTAGGACCTCGAGGAGGGGGCCCTGCGATGGGTGAGAAATTGCAACACCTGGGACCGTTCAGCGATTGGCTGCCGTTTTCCCAGCGGGAACAGCCACTTTACGCCGGGCCTGGCAACGGTTCGCTCACCGTTGTGCAAGTGCGCCAGATCCTCGGGACCGCGGCTGACGGAGCTCCGGTCGACGCGCGGGTTGAGCAAAGCTGGCAACGTGACGGCGTCGCCGGCGAGGAGGTGTCCTGGTCGGTGGGCTATGGGCCGCGTACCCACGCTTGGCTCCTTCGCCCCGCCTCCGGCCCTGGCCCATGGCCAGGCGTACTTGCCCTCCATGATCACGGGGTCTTCAAATTTCTCGGAAAAGAGAAGATCGCTGATGGGCCCGGTGGACCTGAGCCGTTGCTCGGCGATTACCGGAGCCTCGGTTATGGGGACCGCGCTTTTGCCAACGAGCTGGCTCGACGCGGGTTCAGCGTGTTAGTGCCGGACGTGTTCATGTGGGGTAGCCGCCGTTTCCCGCTGGACGTCATGGTCAATGCTTTGTCAGCACCCCACCTCGACTGGATCCCACAGGCGTCGATAGGAAAATCCATGAAGGGGGCGCCTGTCGCCACCCTGGCCGATGTGGAGATCTACAACCAGGCGGCGATGCTGCACGAGGACATTGTCGTGAAGTACTGCGGGTTGCTGGGGACCACCCTGGCGGGGGTCGTGGCTTACGAGGACCGCGTCGCCCTCAATTACCTCAAGTCCCGGGTCGACGTGTTCGAAGGGCGGACCGGCTGCATAGGGTGCTCGGGCGGAGGCTGTCGGGCTGCTCTGCTCAAGGCGACGTCCGACGTTGATGTCGCGGTCATCGTCTGTATGATGTCGAGCCTTCCTTATATGCTCGATCACAACGTCTCATGCCACACCTGGATGTTGTTCCCGCCGGGCTTGGCGGCGCGATGTGACTGGCCGGATCTCGCCGCTTCTCGGGCCCCGTCGCCACTCATGGTGCAGTACGCCGAAGAAGACGAACTGTTCCCATTGGCCGGGATGCGGGCGGCACACGAGCGCATATCTGCTCATTACGAGTCGGCCGGCGCACCACGCTCGTACATCGGCCAGTTCTACCCCGGAGGGCATCGTTTCGACCGGGAAATGCAAGACGCCGCCTTCGACCAGCTCGGGGCTTGGCTGGCCGCCTGACATTTGGGACCGGGGCGGCACCATCGCCGAGGGCACCGACGATGCCGAGGACGTCATCGGCAATGACCGGAGACCGGCAGGCTCGCCACGGGTCGCTCGGCCCCCCGGTGACGGCACCGACCGAGGTGCCTGAGCCGTTACCGCGGCAATCCCTGCCGGTCACTTCTCCTATCGGCATCATGGGGCCATCGTTGAGAGGAGCGGCCCGTGACCACCGCAGCGCGACTTGGCCGCCTCCGGGGGCCATGGCGTGGCTACGGTGGGGCCCATGACCGAGACAAGTACCGACGCTCAGGAGAAGGCCGATCTGCTGGGCACGCTCGCCACTCACCGGTCCTTCTTGCGCCAGACAGTCAAGGGGCTCAGCGATGAGCAGGCTCGTCAACGGACCACCGTGAGCGTGCTTTGCCTAGGCGGATTGGTCAAGCACGTGACCGTGGTCGAGCGGAACTGGGCCAACTTCATCGTCCAGGGCCCGTCTGCCCTGGGCCAGGGGGACCAGGCGTCCATGGAGGCGCACGCCGCCGGCTTCCAGATGTTGGCGGGCGAAACGCTGGCGGGACTGCTCGAGGCTTACGCGGAGGCCGCCCGCGGGACGGACGAGCTCGTGGCCTCCCTGCCATCGCTCGACGTCTCCCTGCCTCTCCCCCCGGCTCCTTGGTTCGAGCCCGGGGCGCGCTGGTCCGCCCGCCGGGCGTTGCTGCACGTCCTGGCCGAGACGGCCCAGCACGCCGGTCACGCCGACATCATCCGGGAATCCCTCGACGGGGCCAAAACCATGGGCTAATACCCTCCGCAGGGGAGGCCCGGTACGGGTCAAGCCCATGACCACCTGCATGTGCCAATGTTGTGCCATGCCGCGCCCGTTCCGGCACGCGGCGTGAACAGGGGGTGGGTGGCATGAAATGGAGGTCGCTTTTCGCCGAAGCACTCGGTACGGCGCTCCTGGTGTTCTTCGCCGTCGGTACCGCGACGTTGAGCTTCGGTTTCAAGGTGGCAGGCGCCAGTGCCTCGGCCGGGGTCGTGGCGACGGCGCTGTCGTTCGGTCTGGTGTTGCTCGTGCTCGTCTATTCGATCGGCCCGGTCTCGGGTTGCCACGTCAACCCCGCCGTCACGATCGGTTTCCTCGTCGCCCGGCGGATCACGCTGCCAGACGCCATTGGCTACTGGGTAGCCCAGGTCATCGGCGGGATCGCCGGTGCCGCCGCCCTTTTCGGCGTCTTCAACCTGACCTCCGGCTACGACATCGGTCGCGTCGGTTTGGGGGCTGACGGGTACGGGACTTCTTCGATGGTCCACGCTAAAGCCGGCGGTGCGTTCGTGGCCGAGGTGGTGCTCACGTTCCTGTTCGTGTTCGTGATCCTGGCCGTGACCCGTCGGGCGAGCAATGCTGTCGTCGCCGGTCTGGTCATCGGCCTCAGCCTGACGCTGGTCCACTTGATCGGGATCCCGATCGACGGGACGTCGGTCAACCCGGCTCGCAGCATCGGGCCCGCCATTTTCGTGGGCGGCTCGGCGCTTAGCCAGCTGTGGGTGTTCATCGTCGCCCCGCTGGTGGGCGGCGTGCTGGCCGCTCTGGCCCACCAGGTCCTCTACCCCGTCGGCGAAGAAGAAGCGTCGGTGGCCCCGGCGCCTGAGGAACAGGTCCCCTAGCCAAGCTTTAGGGGCGAGAAGGCGCCGTTCGGGGCCGTGGCCCCGGCGCTAGAGGCGGCCGCGGCGGCATGGTCGGCCTTGTCGCGGTAAAGAGCGGCGTCGGCCTGCCGGCTCAGGGCCTCTATCCTGGCCGGGTGGCCGGCGGCCACGCCCACACTGACGGACACCCGCAGGGACGGGTCGATGTCGTACCAGGTCTGTTGGGCGATCTCCTGGGCGATGGCGTCACTGCGGCTCTGGGCCGCCCTGACGCTCGAGCCGGCCAGCAGCAGCGCGAACTCGTCGCCGCCAAAGCGGACGGCAAAGTCGCCCGACCGGACGTTGGCGGTGAGCACGTCGCTCACCCGTCGCAGCACACTGTCGCCGGCGGCATGGCCGTAGCGGTCATTGACCTGCTTGAAGTTGTCGATATCGAACAGGAGCATGGCCACCTGCTCCACTCCGTCGGTCCGCAGGCTGGCCACGTGGCCGTCGAAGCCCCGCCGGTTGGCCAGGCCGCTCAGGGGGTCGATGTTGGCATGATGAGCTAGCAGGTCACGCTCGCCCCGCAGGCGCTGCGAAGTAATAACGGCGCGCATGGCGGCAACGCTGCGCTCCCGGCCCTTCTCCCGTTGGAGGGCCAATGCATCGGCATTGCGCAGCCCGGCGGTGGGCCGACCGGCGGTGGCGGCCTCGAGCACGGTGGCCTGGTGAAGGGCCAGGTCGTAAACGGCCGGGCTCTCTGTCACATCGAGGGTCTGGATGGCCAGTTCGGCCTCCTCGGCGGCGGAGGCGAAGCCGACCACCTCGGGTGTGAGGGCTTTGGCCAGGTGCAGGTACCCCTGCCACATCTCCAGGGGCTTCCCCTGGGCCAGTTCGTCCAGGCAATCCTGGACCTCGGGGATGCGGTCCGTCCCCGCCACTACGTCGAGCAGGAGGGTGGCGACCCGGAGATCCTCCCGCCACGCCGGAGGCATGTCCACGCATTCGGCCACGGCGACGGCGGCCGCCTGCGCCTGGCGGCGATCGGCTACCCCGGAGCTGTCGCCGACCTCGCGCAGGGCGCACGCCCAGTCCAGCTGCACCATCACCCGGTTATAGGCCAGGGCCGCCCGGTGCAGGAGCGGGTCCTTGGCGAAGGGGTCGACGTCGTCGACCATGCGCTCGGCCGCCGCGTACTGCTCGTCTGCCAGCTCCCACCAGCGGCGGTGCAAGAACGAGAAAGCGAGGCGGAAATAGGCCGTGGCTTTGACCACCGGGTTGCCGGGGGTTTCGAGCATTACCAACACCCGGCCGAGGTCGTCGTCCGCGGACCCGCCCGGGTCGGTGCCGCGGGTGACCGCCACCCATGCCCGCCATGCCAGCGCCAAGGCGAGCATGTCCACGTCGCCGTCCATCTGGGCCCGGTCGATGAGGCGCATTATGGCTGGGAGCGGGTCGGCCCCCGCCGGTTCGGCGTCGTGGCGCAGCAGCCCGTACATCCCCGACCGCACGACCTCAGGCCATGACCGGCGTTCGCCTTCGGCGACCATGGCGGCGAACTCCTCTCGTGTCCCGGGCAGTTGGCACTCGAAGGGGCGCCGCGCCGCGTCTCGACGGGCCTCAGCGTCGGTGGGCCACAGTTCCGCTGTCACCAACCAGTCCTTTCCGAGATGCCCCCCAGGGCGGGCCCCTAGCGCTCCGAGTGTAATTGTCGACGCGTAAGGCGGTCAGTTGCCCTCTGACGCAGTTACAGAAATCAAAGAAGAGCCCGAAACCGTGAGCATCCCCGCGCCGTGTGCTCCTCAGCCCGGGACCGTGCTCCTCAAGCCGAAACTATGAGCCGGATGAAGCGGACGTTGTCCCTCCCGGTGTTGGCGTAGGCGTAGGACTGGTCAGTGGGCAGGCGCAGGTAGCCGCCTGAGGTTAGCGAGAACCTGTCCGCGCCCACCTCGATCACCAAACGCCCGGTTGAGACCAGGACCATCTCTTCGCTGCCCGGCGGGTCGGGCTCGGCCTCGTAACGGGAGCCGGGGACGAGCTCCCATTGCCACAGCTCGGTGGTCCCGGCCCCGGGCCTAGACGCCAGCAGCCGGGCTGTGCTGCCCCGCTCGTCCTCCCACACCGGGGCGACGTCCTGGGACGACTTCGGTACCAAGGACGCCACCGGCCGTGCCGCCACCAGCGAGACAAAATCGGTCCCCAGGGCACGGGCCAGCTTGTCGAGAGTGCCCAGGCTGGGGTTGACTTCACCCGCCTCCAGCAGCGCGATCATGCGCCGGCTGACGCCGGAGCGGGCGCTGAGCTCGTCCAGGGTGAGCTGGCGGGTGGCACGGAGGGACCGCACCCGGACGCCGACAGCCTGAAAAAGCGCCGCCGGCTCGGGGCGCCTGGCCCCATCGTCTTGCACAGCCACATTCTCGTCCCGGGACAGGCGCCACTGCTGGCCAGTGCAATATACTGCACTAGGTGCAGGGGCGGGCCGCCGGGACAGTGAGGCAGAGTTGGTGATCAAACTTCGAAGGGACCCCAAGGTGCTGGCGTTCGTGCTCCTTTTGGCCGCCACCGCGGCTTGGGGGTCGACCTTCGTAATTGTAAAAGGGGCCACTGCCCACAACTCCGTCGTCGGCTTCCTGGCCTGGCGGTTCTTGGTCGCCGGCGGGCTCTTGACCGTGGTCAGGCCCCGTTCCCTGCAGCGGCTCGGGCGGCGGGGGTGGGCACAGGGCGTCGTGCTGGGCCTGACGCTGGCCGGGGGGTACTGCCTGCAGACCTTCGGCCTGCGGTACACCTCGGCCGCCATCTCCGGTTTCCTGACCGGCCTCCAGGTGGTGTTCACGCCGCTGCTGGCCTGGTGGCTGTTCCGGCACCGCCCGGCGGCCAGGGCGCTCCTCGCCACCCTGCTGGCCCTCGGCGGCCTGGCTGTCATGTCCCTTCACGGGCTGTCGTTCGGTCTAGGGGCGTTGCTCACCGTAGCCGCCGCCCTCCTGTTCGCCGGCCAGATCGTGGGGCTGGGCTTTTGGTCCTCGGCCCAGGACGCGTACGGCTTGGCCACGGTCCAGCTGCTCACCGTGGCCGCCTGCTGCTGGCTTGCCACCTTGCCGCACGGGCCCCGTCTCCCGGCCGGCCCTTCTGACTGGGCGGCGATAGTGGTCACCGCCGTGGTAGCAACGGCGATCGCTTTCGTCGTCCAGAGCTGGGCCCAGTCACAGCTCTCGACTACCGGCGCGGCGGTGGTGCTCACCATGGAGCCGGTGTTCGCCGCCCTTGCCGCCTGGGTCGTTGGTGAGAAATTGGGCTGGTCGGTGGTCGTCGGCGGCGGCCTCGTCGTCGTGGCCATGCTCGTCGTCGAGGTGGCCGGCGGGAAAAGGCTGACATGGCGTGCCGGCCGGGGGCCTCGTCCTGCCCCGCTGGCCCCGGTGCCGATGGCTGTGCCGATGGCAACGGTCTCTGCTGACCCGCCGTAGGTTTGGTGGCGTGGCCCCGTCCCCAGCCCGCCCCCGTCCCAAACGTGCCCGTCGGACCGGCGAGGACCGCATCTTGTCGCTGCCCAACGTAGTCACCAGCGTGCGGTTGGTCCTGGTGCCGATGTTCGTCTGGTTGCTGGTCCAGCCCCACCACCGGGACTGGTTCGCGGCGGCCGTCCTCTTGGCCGTCCTGGGGTCGACGGACTGGGTGGACGGTCAGTTGGCCCGCCGCCTCGACCAGGTGACCAACCTCGGCAAGATCCTCGACCCGACGGCCGACCGTGCCCTTTTGGCGACGGCTGTGATCGGCATCCTCGCCGTTGGTGCCGTGCCCGCCCCCGTCGCCATACTGGCGCTGTCCCGGGAAGGCCTGGTCGCCGTGGCCGCCATCGGTCTGGCCCTGGCCGGCGCCCGGCGGATCGATGTGACGCTGATCGGTAAGGCCGGGACGTTCGGGCTCATGTGCGCTTTCCCGCTGTTCCTGGCCGCTCATTCGACGGTCAGCTGGCACAGTGCCGCCCTGGTCATGGCCTGGGTGGCCGGGACCGCGGGTATCGCCCTCGGCTGGCTCTCGGTCGTGTTCTACGTCCCCTTGGCCAAAGCGGCTCTGGTGAGCGGGCGGGCCCCGCCCATTTAGCCGCGTTTGCCAAGAGCGGGCTCAGTCCGCCCGGCGGAAGTGCTTGCCCAGCGTGTCGACCTGGCCCTGGTAGTTGGACCCGATGTCCCGACCGTAGAGCTTGGCGGGCTCGCACATCATGCGCTCGAAAGTGAGCCGGCACACTTGCTGGCCGTGCTCGATCATGAACGGGACGTCGTGGGCGCGCACCTCCAGGGCGGCACGCGACCCGTTCAGCTCCCCCGCCGGGTCGTAGCCGAAACCGGGGTCGAAGAAACCCGCGTAATGGGTCCTCAGCTCGCCGCTGGTCGGGTCGTAGGCGGTCATCTCACAGGCGAGCCCCGGGGGCACGCGCACAGCCTCCCGGGAGAGCAGTAGGTAAAACCGCTCCGGCCCCAGTACCACCCTGCCTTCCTCCTCGGCCAGGACCTCCTCCCAGAAATCCTCGGTCCGGTGGGTGCCCGGTTTGGCCATGTCGAGGGCCAGGGTGTGCTCCTTGGCCCGGTAGCCGACGCGCTGGCCCGCGGTGCTGCCCAGGTCCAGGCTGAGGAAAAGCCCGCCGCTGGTGGCCAGCTCGTAGTCCTGGGCCGGCCGGCCGTCGATGTAAAGGAGCGGGCCCTGGTGGTGCCAGTCCCGTAGTTCGCCGTCGTCGAGGCCGGCGTGGCCCACCATCAGGCGCAGCTGGTTGAGGGCGAGGCCCTGGCGCACCCGCACCGCGAACGAGAGCGGCACGATCTCGACGTACAACTGGCCCTGGTAGCCGGGGGCGACTTCGTCGAAGCGGTAGCTGTAGTCGGTTATGACCCGAGTGAAGACGTCGAGCCTGCCCGTCGAGCTCTTCGGGTTGGCCTTGCCCCGGACGAACGGCGGCAGGGCCAGGCTTTCGGCCAGCGGCACCAGGTATGGCCGGCCCGTTTCGAGGACGGCCCCCTCCCGGCGCAGGTCGAGCTCGTCGACGACAAGGTTTTTGACCTTGTCCTCCACCTGCTTCTCGCCAGGCAGGAAGCTGCACCGGATCCGGTAGGCACGCTCTCCCAGGCGCAGGTCCAGGCTGGCGGGCTGAATGTTGCCTGGCGGGACCCGCAGTTCACCGGCGTCGATCCAGCCCGCCCCGACGGCTTCTGAGATCAGCTGGCTGGGAAGTACGCCCGGGACGGCCGCGCTGAGATCGGCGAGGCAGCTCACGGGGGCCATAGTCAGGCCATGGTAGTGGCCCTGGCGTGCGCTCCTGCGGCGCCGCGCAGGCCAGGCGCTAGGGTGCGAGGGTGCCAAGTGAGCCGCGCCGCGCCGGCCGGAGAGCCAACGTGACCCTCCTCAGCCGAGCCCTGTTGGCCGTAGGCATGGCGGCGCTCGTCGCCGTGATCGTCCGGCTGAGGGGCAGTGGGGGGACCCCGCCGCACCGGGGCGGTTGGCGTCAGCTGTCCGTGACCGACCTGGAGCCCATGGACCAGCCCTAGTGCGAGCCGTCCTGGTAGGTCTGGGCGCGGTAGGTGCCCGCAGCGCTCGCCAGTTGCTTTCCTCGAAGTCGGTCAGCGAGCTGGTCGTCTTGTCCCGCAAGCCGGCGCTGGCCGAGGCCAGGGTGGCCGCTCTCGGCGCCGCCGGCGTGGTCCGGCTCGAACAGCTCCGTCCGCCTCTTTTCGGTCAGGTCCTGATGGGCACCGGCGTCGTCCTGCTGGCGGCGCCGGACCCGGGTGCCGAGCTGGCCGGGGCGAGCGTCAGGGCGTCGGTGCCCGTGGTGTCCTCGTCCGACGACCCGGGCGAGGTGCGTGCCCTGCTCGAGCTGGACGGAGAGGCGCGCCGGCGCGGGGTGAGCGTGGCCGCCGGCGCCGGCATGGCCCCGGGGCTCTCCTGCCTGCTGGCGGCGTGGGCGGTGACGAGGTTGGACGAGGTGACCGAGGTGCACGTCGCCACCCTGGGGACAGGCGGGCCGGCCTGCGCCCGCCGGCGCCACGCCGCTCTTCGGGAGGTGGTCGACGAGTGGCGTGAGGGTGCCTGGGCCCGGAGGGTGGCCGGGTCGGGCCGGGAGCTGGTGTGGTTCCCCGGCTACTCCGGGGCTGATTGCTACCGTGTCAACCGCCCCGACCCGCTGTTGTTGACCGGGGCGTTCCCCTCTCTGCGCTCGGCCAGCACCCGGGCGGCGGCATCCCGCCGGGACCGCTTCACATCGCGCCTACCCATGCTGAGGCCACCACACCCTGAGGGGACGGTGGGCGCCGTACGCGTGGAGGTGCGCGGCCGGCGTGCCGGCCAAGCCGAGGTCGTCATCCTGGGCGCCGGCGGCCGGGCCGCCCTCCTGGCCGGCACGGTGGTGGCCAGCGCGGCCGTGAGGGCGGCGGCCGGCCGGCTCCGCCCGGGGGCCGGTGGGCTGGCGGCGCTGGTTAGCTCACCGGGCGAGCTCCTGGCCGAGCTCTCAGAGCGGGGCGTGAGCATCCAGACGTTCGAGGGGGGTGGCACGCCCCCCGCCTGGTGAGCCGCCTGGCCGGCGGCCGTTCAGGGCTTGCGCCGGTGCTTCCAGCTGTAGGGGTCGTCCCATCCCCGCTCGGCCAGCGCTTTATTGACCAGGGTGAGCGCCGCTGTGGCATCGAAGTCGTCGCTGCGAGCCGATATGCGCCGCACCAGGTCCGCCCGAGCTTTCTCGAGCTCCTCTCGGTCGCCCGTGAGGACCAGGTCCTTCACGGGTGTTTGCGGCGTGGGCACTCCCGCAGAGAGTAGTCGACCGGGGCGCTCACGACGAAAGGGCCGGCCCCGTCGCGAGCCGGCCCTCTCCTATCGTCCTTGGGCTTGATCGGTGCCGCCCTGGTCCATGAGGACCGGGCGCCGAGTTAGGCGGCCTGGTGCTGGGCGGACTGCGCCTCGACTGCGGTCGCCGCGCTCGGAGCGCTGGTGCTGATGGCCACCTTCTTCGGTTTGGCTGCTTCGGCCACCGGGAGCAGGACGGTCAGGACCCCGTCACGATAGTCAGCCTTGATGGCGGCACTGTCGATGTCGTCGTTCAGCATCAACTGGCGGGAGAACGAGCCGCGAGGCCTTTCGACCACCAGCACCAGGTCGCCCTCCGCCGGCTGCCAGTTGCGGTTGGCCTCGATACGCAGCACGTTGCGGTCGACGGTGAGGTCGATCGAACCGGGCTCGACACCCGGGAGGTCGACCCTGACCACCCAGTTGTCCTGGTGGCGGTAGGCGTCCATGGGCATGCTGCTGGCCCTGCGGGACAGGGCGCCCAGCAGCTCATTGCTGATCTGGTCGAAGTTGGCAATGGGGTCAAAACGGGTCAGCATCTTCTGGCTCTCCTTTGCAGACTTGAGTACTGACGTAACTATACCACAGTGTCAGCAAACATGACAATAGACATAGCAAGTTTTCTGCGTCGATGATGGCACAGCGGAAGGCAAGGAACCTCAGAGGCGCGATCGGGCGCGCCACCAGCCCGATGGGCGGCTGCGAGGGGTGCCGGGGCCTAAGCCAGACGGCCTGGTCAGGCCGTGGGTAGGTCAGGCCTTGGGTGCCCGGCGGCGACCGAGGAACTTCACGAGCGGGTCGTACTTGACGTCGACCACGCGCTCTTTCATGGGGATGATGCCGTTGTCGGTGATCTTGATGTGCTCCGGGCAGACCTCGGTGCAGCACTTGGTGATGTTGCAGTAGCCGAGGCCCTGCGACTCCTGGAGCGCCCGCTTGCGGTCGAGCCCGTCGTTGGGGTGCATGTCGAGCTCGGCGTAACGGATGAAGAAACGGGGCCCGGCGAAATGAGGCTTGTTGTCCTCGTGGTCACGTATTACGTGGCAGGTGTTCTGGCACAACCAGCACTCGATGCACTTGCGGAACTCCTGCGAGCGCTCCACGTCCGGCTGGAACATGGTGAAAGGGGCCGTCGGCTGGTCGGGCGCAGGGCTGAACGCCGGGACCTGGCGCGCTTTTTCGTAGTTGAAGGAGACATCGGTGACGAGGTCCTTGATGACCGGGAAGGTCCGCAGAGGGGTGATCGCCACCGGTTCACCGGGGGCGAAGATCGACAGCCTCGTCATGCACATAAGCCGGGGTTGCCCGTTGACCTCCGCCGAACAGGACCCGCATTTGCCGGCCTTGCAGTTCCAGCGCACGGCCAGGTCGTTGGCCTGGGTCGCCTGAGCGGTATGCACGGCGTCCAGGACGACCTGGCCCTCTTCGGCCGCCACCACGTACTCTTTCAGCCCGCCCCCGGCGGCGTCGCCACGCCAAATGCGGAGCGTCAGGTCGTAACTCAATGGTCGTCCTCCAACAGCTGGGCCAGTTCGGGCGGCGGTTTGGGCAGGGGCTGGCGCCGCAGCGACAGCGTGGCGCCACCGCCCGAGGCTGACCCCAGCTCGACCACCACGTTTTGGGTGCCCCAATATGGGTCGGTCATGGGGTAGTCGTCGCGGGTGTGGCCTCCTCGGCTCTCCTGTCGCTCCAGAGCCGAGATGGCGACCGCCTCAGAGACCAGCAGCATATTGCGCAGGTCCAGGGCCAGGTGCCAACCCGGGTTGTACTGACGGTTGCCTTCGACGGCCACGCGGGCAGCCCGCGCCCGTAGCTCGGCGATCCTGACGAGGGCCTCCTTCAGCTCGTGCTCCACCCTTATTATCCCGGCCAGGTCCTGCATCGTTCCCTGCAGTTCCTGGTAAATGGCGTACGGGTTCTCCTGGGCCGGACCGGCCTGGAACGGGCTCAACGCGTCTTCGGCGGCATCAGCCACGTCGGCTGGGGCGGCCTTGGGCCGGACCGGGCCGAGCTCCTTCACATAGGCGGCGGCGTAGTCGCCCGCCCTCTTGCCGAACACGATCAGGTCGGAAAGGGAATTGCCGCCCAGGCGGTTCGCCCCGTGCATGCCTCCCCCCACTTCACCGGCCGCATATAACCCAGGCACCACCGAGGCCTGGCTGTCGGGGTCGACCTCTACGCCGCCCATGGCGTAATGGCACGTCGGCCCGATCTCCATCGGCTCCTTGGTTATGTCGACGTCTGCGAGCTCCTTGAACTGGTGGTACATCGACGGGAGGCGCCGCTGGATGAACTCGGGCGAGCGCCGGCTGGCTATGTCGAGGAACACCCCGCCGTGCGGTGAGCCCCGGCCCGCCTTTATTTCGCTGTTGATGGCGCGCGCCACCTCGTCACGGGGCAACAGCTCGGGCGGCCGGCGGTTGTTGGCCTTGTCCGTGTACCAGCGGTCGGCTTCCTCGATGTTGTCCGCCGTCTCCGCCTTGAAGAACTCAGGTATGTAATCGAACATGAACCGGCGGTCCTCCGAGTTGACCAGCACGCCACCGTCGCCGCGGACCGACTCGGTGACCAGCAGGCCTCTTACCGACAACGGCCATACCATGCCCGTGGGATGGAACTGCACGAACTCCATGTTGAGCAGGGTGGCCCCGGCGCGAAGGGCGAGCGCATGGCCGTCGCCGGTGCATTCCCACGAATTGGAGGTCACCTTCCAGGATTTCCCGATGCCGCCGGTGGCCAACACGACAGCCGGCGCCTCGAAGACCACGAAACGGCCCGACTCACGCCAGTAACCGAAGGCCCCGGCGATCCTGCCGGCGTCCTTCAGCAGGTCGGTGATTGTCAGCTCCATGAAGACGTCGATCCCGATCGAGACGGCCCGCTGTTGGAGGGCACGGATCATCTCCAGGCCCGTCCGGTCGCCCACGTGGGCGAGGCGGGCATACCGGTGACCGCCGAAATCTCTCTGGCTGATCTTGCCCGCCGGTGTGCGGTCGAACAAGGCTCCCCACTGCTCGAGCTCGTACACCCGCTCGGGGGCTTCTTTGGCGTGCAGTTCGGCCATACGCCAATGGTTCAAGAGCTTTCCGCCCCTCATGGTGTCGCGGAAATGGACCTGCCAGTTGTCCTCGGGCCACAGGTTGCCCAGGGCGGCGGCGATGCCGCCTTCGGCCATAACCGTGTGGGCCTTGCCCAGGAGGCTGCGGCATATGAGGGCGGTGCGGGCGCCCGCCTCATGGGCGGCCACGGCGGCGCGCAAGCCGGCCCCACCGGCACCGATCACGACGACGTCGTAGGAATGGTGCTCGAACGTCTCTTCCTCAGGCATCTAGAAAAACCTCGGGTCGTGTACCCAGCCGCTGGCCACCAGTCGGACATAAAGGTCGGTCAGGGCCACGAAGATCAGGCTCACCCAGGCGATCTGCATGTGCCGGGCGTTGAGCTTGGACACGAAGCCCCATAGCTTGAAGCGCACCGGGTGACGGGAAAAGTGCTTCAACCGGCCACCGACGATATGACGGCAGGAGTGGCACGAAAGTGAATAAGTCCACAGGAAGGCCGCGTTCAGGACGAGCATGACCGTGCCGAAGCCCATGCCCCAGCCGTTGGCGAAATGGAAGGCTTCGACGGCGTCCCAGGTGAGGATGCAGTTGAGGACCAACCCCAAGTAGAAGAACCAACGGTGGACGTTTTGCATTATCAGGGGGAACCGGGTCTCCCCGCTGTAGCGGCCGTGAGGTTCCCTGACCGCGCACGCCGGCGGCGATTGCCATATGGCCCGGTAATAGGCTTTGCGGTAGTAGTAACAGGTGAGGCGGAAACCGAGGGGCACCACCAGCACGATGATCGCCGGCGATATCGCCCACCATGGTCCCACCACCCCCACCATCGGCGCGTGGACGATGCTGGAACCCGCCCGGGCGTGGCCGCAGATGGTGGCCAGGCAGGGCGAGTACAAAGGGGACAGGTAGGGGCGAGCGTAGTAATCGGCGTTCTGGAAGGCCGCCCAGGTGGCGTAAATGACGAAGCTGACAAGGACCGCCCCGGTGATCGTCGGTTCCCCCCACCACCGGTCCTTCCTCAAGGTGCGATCGGGTATGGGTGCCCGCCCCCGGGGGCGGGCGTCGGGCGTCGGGGGTGCCGTGGCCGTCGTCATGCCTGGACGGGGGTCGCGTAGAAGTAAAGCATCGGACCTACGCTAACCGGACCACGCCGCTGCGAGCACGACGGCGGGCCGGGAGCCGGGCGGTTATCCTGAGTGCGTGCTGGGACGCCACCACGTTCGTCCGTCGCCCCCCGACCGCCGCCGCCGGCCGGGAGCGGGGCCCCTCCTCGGGAGGCCACCTTGGCGATGAGCAGTTCCACCCGCTTGTCCCCGCCCGTCGACCTCGACGTCGACCTCTCGCTTCATCTCGACGACCTCGAGCTCGATGAGTCGGATGACGAAGACGAACCCGTGCTGCGCTGGAAGGACGGGCGCCTGGTCGACACCTGGAGGGAAGGGTACCCGTACGACCAGCGCATGGCCCGGGCCGACTACGAGGCCGACAAGCGCTTCCTGCAGATCGAACTGCTGAGGCTGCAGAACTGGGTCAAAGAGGCCGGGCTGCGCATCGTCATCGTGTTCGAGGGCCGGGACGCGGCAGGCAAGGGCGGGACGATCAAACGGTTCACCGAGCACCTGAACCCCCGAGGGTCGAGCGTGGTCGCCCTCGAGAAACCCAACGAGCACGAGAGGGGCGAATGGTACTTCCAGCGCTACGTGGCGCACCTACCCTCGGCTGGTGAGATCGTCCTGTTCGACCGGTCTTGGTACAACCGTGCCGGTGTGGAGCGGGTGATGGGGTACTGCACCGATGCCGAGTACGAGCTGTTCGTGAAGCAGGCGCCCGAGTTCGAGCGCATGCTCGTAGAAGACAGCATCGCCGTGATCAAGCTCTGGTTCTCGGTGTCACGTTCCGAGCAGCGTACGCGTTTCCTGATCCGGCGCATCGACCCGGTCCGCCAGTGGAAGCTTTCGGCCACGGACATGGCCTCCCTGGGCCGTTGGGACGATTACACCCGGGCCAAGGAAGCCATGTTCGAGCGTACCGACACGACCTGGGCCCCGTGGACGGTGGTAAAGAGCAACGACAAAAAAAGGGCCCGGATCGGGGCCATGAGGCACGTGCTCAGCCTGTTCGACTACCCCAACCGGAACCCGGCCGTGGTCGAGCTCCCCGACCCCCTCATCGTCGGGCCCGCTTCCAAGGTGTACGAGCACGGCGAGACACCTGGCGTCACCGCGCCGGCACGGCTCTGAGCCCCTCGTAGAGACGGCCCGGGGTTGGCGTCGTACACGGCGAGGGCGTCGAGCAGGGCACCCTCACGAAGCCCCCACTCGCTCACTACGAAGTGCGCGATGCCTAGTTCGTCGGCGATGGCCTGGAGGATGCAGGCGCCCAGAGGTAGCACCGGCGCTCTCCGGGCGGGCATTCCCGGCAACGCCAGCCGTTGGCGAAGATCGAGGTGGGAAAGCATGACGGCGAGCTCGGCGACTTGCGCACGCGCCAGTTCCACCTGGTTCACCCCCCAGCCGGGGGGGCCGGCATGCCCACGGGCCCTGGCGGTAGCGAGCCGGGCCAGGGCGCGTGCCGTCCCGCCGCTCAGCACCGCTCTGGACGGGGCTCCCGGGTACCCGTCCAGGCGAAGGTCCATGACCTCGAACGCTTCGCGAACACGTTCACGCACCTCTTTGCGTTGGTCCCGGTCGAGGACCTCCCCCACACCGAGCTCGCCCTGGAGCCGGGTGGCGCCGATGGGAGCACTGGCGACCGAGTAAATCTCGAAGCGGTTCCCTATGGCCAACTCGAAGCTGCCGCCACCCAGGTCGATGCCCAAGGTGGGGTCATCGCCGACGTAGACGCCGGCTCTCTGGCCCGCGAAACACAGGTGCGCCTCCTGTTGGCCGTCCAGGGTGCGGATGGGCGTACCTACCACCTTTTCGAGACGGGCCACGACTTCGGGGCCGTTGGCGGCGTCGCGCAAGGCCGCGGTGGCCAGGGCCACCACGACGTCGGGGCTCACGGTGTCGAGGGCGCGGCGCAGGCGCTTGGCGGCTGCCACCGACGCCGTCACCCGTTCCGGCGAGATCATGCCTTTGGCTCCCACTTCCAGGCCCAGGTTGAGCAACGACCGCCTCTT
>JBKQUU010000270.1:0-57267 GCA_052325485.1 Acidimicrobiales bacterium
CACTGGGCCCGGCACTACCACTGGGCCCGGCACTACCACTGGGCCCGCCGGTTCCCCCGGCCCCTCTGCTCCCCAGACCGGTGCCTCCTCCCGGGCCAGGCGGGCCGGTCAGGGTGGTGCCGTTGAAGGAACTCGGCCCGGCACTTGGCAGGGACCCGGTGTGAGCGGTACCGATGGTCTGCAGGGTGAAAGCCAGCGGCCCCGCAAGGCACGCCACCATTCCGGTGGCCAGGGCGGCCAGGGCGGTGCCGCGTTGCCACGCCCGGCGCCGGCGACTGAGCGCCGAGGCCACGACGAGGCCGAGGATCGCCAGCGCGCCGGCGCCGGCGATCACGGGGCGCAGCCAGGGCTCCCAGCTGGGAGAGCGGTCCAGGAGGACCACCGCCCAGGTTGCGGTCAGGGCGATGAGGGCTCCGGTGGCACACCGGGCCCAGAGGGTGTGACGTTGCTTCCACAGCTGCGACGCCCCGATGCCTATGAGCGCGGCTATGGGCGGGGCCAGGGCCACGGTGTAGTAGGTGTGGATCACTCCCTGGCTCAGGCTGAACACGGCGCCCGCCACCACTAGCCAGCCCCCCCATGCCATCAAAGCCGCTCGCGTGCGGTCGGTCCGGGGCGCCTTCAAGGTGAGCAAGAGGCCGCCGAGCAGGATGACCACCGAGGCCGGGAGCAACCACGAGGCTTGGCCTCCCATCAGTGAGTTGAACAAACGGAAGGCCCCGGTAGCGCCCGAGAAGTTCGCTCCCCCGCCGCCACCACCCAGGCCACCCCCGTTGCCGACCAGCCGGCCCAAACCGTTGTACTCGAGGATCAGGTTGGTAATGCTGTTCGTGGGAGAGCCGTCGATCATGGGCCGGGAGCTGGCCGGCCACAGAGCGACGGCCAGCACCCACCAACCGGCGCCGACCACCATGGCCGCGCCGGCGCCGAGGAGCTGGAGCAGGCGTCGGCCCAGCGACGTAGGGGCGGCGAGCAAGTACGCGCCAGCGAAGGCCGGCACCACCAGTAAGGCCTCGCCCATCTTGGCGAGGAAACCGAAGCCGATCGTCACGCCCAGGGCGACCAGCCAACGGGTACTGGCCCCCTCCAGCGCCCGAGCCAGGCAGTAGGCCCCGGCCGTCATGAGCAGGACGAGCAGGGCATCGGGGTTGTTGAACCGGAACATCAGCGCGGCCACAGGAGTGGTGGCCAGGACCGCTCCGGCGACGAGCCCGGCCCCGGGGCCGGACCAGCGCCTCAGCGCGCTGTAAACGAGAGCGACGGTAGCCACCCCCATCAGCGCCTCGGGCAGGAGCATGCTGAGCGAGCTGAAGCCGAAGAGGCGCCCGGACAGTTCCATTACCCAGAGAGAGGCGGGGGGCTTGTCGACGGTTATGAAATTGGACGCGTCCAGGGAGCCGAAGAAGAAGGCCTTCCAGCTCTTCGTGCCCGCCTGTACGGCGGCGGCGTAAAACGAGTTGGCATAGCCCGAAGCTGTCAGGTCCCAGAGGTAGGCGCCCGCCGTGGCGAGGAGCAGGACGGCCAGGGCGACCAGCTCGCCGGCGCTTCGTTTGGGCCGGTCATCGAGGCTGTGGTCGAGCCGCAGGGAGAAATGACGGCGGTGTCCCCAGGCGCGCTCGGGCCCCGGCCGTCCTCCCGACGCTGATGGCGGTCCGCCAGGCAGGACCGGGGTGGCAGGTCTTGGCGTCGTGGCGAGGGTCATGGCCCTACTCTCGGGCCCGACCCTCCACTCCGATTGGCAGAAGCCCGAGTTTTCGCTGAGAACGCGGCGCCGCCTGGCCGGGTGCGCACTGGCCGGGGCTACCGGGCTAGAGCTACTGGCCGAGGATCCAGCCGGTCTCTCCGGCCAAGGCTCGGGCCTCTTGGGGCCCCCATGAGCCGCGGGTATAGGTGATCGGTTCTGGCTTGTCCTCGAGCAGGCCCCCCGCCACCTCCCAGACGTGGCGCAGGCCGTCGGGCCGGGTGAAAAGAGAACGGTCCCCGAGCAACACGTCGTGGATGAGCCGGGAATAGGCCGGCAAGCCGGACGAACCAAATGCGCTGCCGATAGGCAAGATGGCAGAGCCGACGGCCGCTTCCATGGTCGGGCCCGGCTTTTTGGTGACCAGTGACAGTGCGATCTCGCCGTCCCCCGACAGCTCGAAGCCCAGCGTGTTGCAGTCGCAGGGCAGGTCCGGGAGGGTCTCGGCTGGTTTTCTGAAGCGGATGCTGACTCGTTGGTGACTTTCGGCCAGGCACTTGCCCGTCCGCAACAAGAAAGGCACTCCGTCCCAACGGTCGTTGTCCACCCAGAGGCGGGCGGCGACAAAGGTCTCCGTACGCGAGTCGGCGGGCACCCCCTTGATGCGCCGGTAGCCCCGGTACTGGCCTACGACCACTTCCTCACGGGCCAGCGGCCGGAAGCAGCCGATGACCTCCTCGCGCGCCTCGGCGATGTGCTCGGGGCTGAGGGACTTCGGGGTCTTCATCGACACTTCGCCCGCCAGTTGGAACAGGTGGGTCACCAGCATGTCAAGGATGGCGCCGGTCGAATCGTAGAAGCTGGCCCGCATCCCCACGTCGAGGGTCTCGGGGACGTCGATCTGCACGGTGTCGATGTGGTGGCGGTCCCAGGTGCCAGAGAACAGCCCATTGCCGAAACGGGCCATGTGGATGTCCTGGGTGGCTTCCTTTCCCAGGAAGTGGTCGATGCGGTAGATGTCTTGCTCTTTGAACACGGCGTGGGCGACCTTGTCCAGGTGCTCGAAGCTCTCCAGCGAGGTGCCGAACGGCTTCTCGTACACCACCCGGGAGCGCTCCCCCAGGCCGTGATGGCCAATGCCCTCGGTGATCGTGGCGAACGCCGCAGGCGGTACGGCAAGGTAGTGCACGCGCTGGGGGGTGCCTCCGAGGTCTTTTTCCGCCGCCCCGAGCACCTCGAGAAGGCTGCCCGGGTTGGACGCGTCGAACCCGCCGCCGGCGAAGCGCAGGCGCGACCGGAACTCCTTCCATGGTCCCTCCGACGGTTTCGGGCCGAACTCCTCCAAGCTTTTGCGGACCAGCTCCTGGAAGTTCTCGTGGGAGACGTCCCCCCGGCCGTTGCCGACTAAGCGCCAGTCCTCGGGGAGAAGCCCGGCTTGGGCGAGTTGGAAGAAGGCGGGCAGGACCAATCTGTGGGACAGGTCCCCAGTGGCGCCGAAGAGCATGAACACCGTTGGCTTGGGCACCAGGCGGTCATCGGGCATAAGTCCTCCTCGGCCCGCGGGGACGGACGCGGCACACGGGTCGCATCGTTTTTACCCACCAGCGCACCGGGCCATCAGGTACCGGAGGTCAGCTGGCCAAGCCGTGGGCTTTCAGGAAGGCCTTCTGCTCGACGTGCATGTCGTCGGGGAGGCGGGAAAACCAACCGGCCCCGCCCGGCACGCCGAGGGGCCCGCCGCCAGAGGACGTCGCTGGTTCGGCCCTGAAGGCGATACCCACCGGCCAGTCCAGGCCGCGTGATAGGTGGCTCGGGTACTCGATGTAGCCAAGGAGACGCCCCGTAGTGACCTCAAGGGCCAACTCTTGGCGCGCCACTCGCTGGACGGCGTCGGTCAGCGGTTCGCCGAAGCGGACGGTGCCACCCGGGATGTGCCAGAGGCCCCGGCACGGGCCAGCTTCACGCCGGGTGAGCAGCACGCCCGCGGAGGTGGCGATAACGACTTCCACCGTGAGCCGGGGCACGCGCCCATAGATCGCCTCGTACTCAGCCTGAGGCAGGGGGCCCCGTGCCGCAAACGGCATATCTGAGTGAGGTTATCCCGTCGGCCGGGTTGTGCTGGAGGGCGTTCTTTTAAAGCTCGGGCTCGGTGGTGGTCAGTAGCGGCAGCTGTTCGTCGACCGTCCTGCCGGCAGGCTGGGGCACAAAACGCAGGCCCGGGCCGGGCTCGGTGATGAAGTAGCGCGGGTGACCGGGATCCGGTCCCAGTTTCCGTCTGATGGCGGTCATGAAGACGCGCAAAAGGTTGGTCTTCATGTCGCTCAGTCCCCAAACTTCGCCCAGGATCTGGCGATGGGTGAGGAGCTTGTCCGGGTTGCGGGCCAGCAGTTCCACGACTTGCCACTCGGTGGCCGTGAGCCGCACGTCTGCCCCATCGGCCAGCCGGACCTGTTTTTTGGCCAGGTCGATGCTGAAATCGGCCGTCTCGACAACGGGGACTTCGTCGCCGGCGGCGGGAGCCCGCAACGCCACCCGGAGGCGGGCTATGAGCTCGTCCATCCCGAAGGGCTTGCTTACTTAATCGTTGGCCCCGGCATCCAGCGCTATTACCTTCTGAGCCTCCGCTGTACGCGCCGACAGGACGATTATAGGGACCTTTGCCCATGGCCTCGGTGAAGCCCTTGGCCCAGCGCGGACTGGATGTTTTATGTTAGCAGCGCGCCTGGGTGCGACTACCGGCGCTAACGTCTCGGCGACCGGCCCTCAGCGATCGCCCTCGCCTCACGGGCGGCACGGCGGGCCTCGCCGAGGGGGATGGGGGTTCGGGCCGCGTCGGTGGACGCGACCAGCACGACAGCGGCGGCAGTTGCCGAGTCTGTGCGCCAGCCGGCATGGGCGACCACCGGGCGGGCGCCGGCCCGGGTGCAGACCCAGCGCCCGACCTCTGCCCCGGCGATGGTGAGGCTACTTGTGGCCCCCCGTTCGAGCCTCGGCGGTGCACCCTGGGCCAACAAAGGCCGGTGGGTGACGCCGACCGTGGGGATCCCGGTCACGGCTCCAATGTGCACGGCCATACCGGCGCGCCGGGCGTGGTCGCGGCCGGTGGCGTCGACGAGCAGCAGCTCTGGGCGACAGCGAAGGGCAGAGACGGCGGCGACGACGAGCGGTCCCTCCCTCAGCGCCAAAAAACCAGGAAGGTAGGCGGCACCGGTCATGCCGGTGATGACAGCCTGTTCATCGACGTCTCGGGCGCGGCGCGGCCCTCGCGGCCCGCTGCCTACCAGCGCTCGGTCGGAGCGCCGGCCTCCCTGAGCCGGTCCGTCGGCCGGTGGGCGCCAGGTCACTGCCGCCACCCACGCCCGGTCGCCGACATGGCCGGGGCCGGGCTCCCCCCGGGCGAAGGCCACGAAGCAGCCGCCCAGGAGTGGCGTCGGATCTCGGCCCGGCCCGAGCAGCCACGGGTCACGGGCGAGCGCCTCGTCAGCCGCGGCTACCAAGGCCAACTGCTGTTCGGCGAGCGCCTCTGCTGTCTCCGGCCACGGCCACAGCCCCAACGGGCCGGCGCCGGTTGCCGCGCTGAGCGGGCCGACGCCGGCGATGGACCGAGCCCCTCCGAGCTCTCACGCATTACTACCATCTCCAGGCGTTATTGGCCCCGCTACAGTGCTGGGGAGCAACGGAGCGACCTGCCACGGAACGGTTGATGTTCCTTTCGGTACCGGGCCACAGGGCCCGCAAGAGGGAGGGCAGCTAATGGCACTGCGTTCTGACGAGCGGCCGACCCGCTCTGGATTGGTCTCGGTTGAGACGAGCGGCGGGCTACGCCCGAGCACCAACAGGACGGTTGCCCGGGCGATGTCCCCGCTGCTGGGGCGCTTGTTCGGTGGGAGCCCCCCGCTGCGTCTGGTGTTCTGGGACGGCAGCGCCGCCGGCCCTCTGGGTGGTCCCGGCACTCTGGTCCTGCGGGCACCGCGGGCGTTGGCCCGGCTGGTCTGGTCACCGGACGAGCTCGGTATGGCCCGGGCGTTCGTTACCGGGGACATCGACCTCGACGGTGACCTCTTCGAGATGCTGATGGTGCTCGAGGCGAAGATGAAAGGAAGGCGTCGCCTTGGCCCCGGTGCGGTAGCGATCGGCCTGTGGACGGCGCTGCGTTTGGGCGCCATTGGCCTCCCCCCGTCTCGGCCGGAGGAGGAGGTCCACCTCGGCGGCTGGCTCCACTCCAAACGCCGAGATGCGGAGGCCATACGCCACCACTACGACGTTGGTAACGACTTCTACCGCCTCGTGCTCGGGCCGTCGATGACATATTCCTGTGCTCGCTTCGACCGCCAGGGCATGTCGCTCGAAGAGGCGCAGGGCTCTAAGCACGACCTGATCTGTCGGAAGCTCGGCCTCGCCGAACGACCCGGGGCGCGCTTGCTCGACGTCGGCTGCGGGTGGGGTTCGATGGCCATGCACGCGGCGAAGACCTACGGGGCCCGTGTCGTGGCGGTCACGCTCAGCCGCTCCCAGGTCGAGCTGGCTCGGGAACGCGTCCGGGGCGCAGGGCTTGAGGCGAATGTCGAGGTACGCCGTCAAGACTACCGGGACCTGCGCGGCGAGACCTTTGACGCCATCTCCTCGATAGGGATGTTCGAGCATGTCGGGACCAAGCGGATGGACGAGTACTTCAGCATTTTGTCCTCCCTCCTCGCTCCAACGGGCCGCTTGTTGAACCACGCCATTTCGACGCCGGGAGGGTCGAGGATGCATGGCCGGAGCTTCATGAACCGCTACGTGTTCCCCGACGGGGAGCTCCTCGACTTGGCCAATGTGGTGGGGGCCATGGAACGGGCGGGCTTTGAGGTCCGCGACGTCGAATCACTGCGCGAGCACTACTCGGAAACCCTGCATGCCTGGGTTGCGAACCTCGAGAGCTCGTGGGACGAGGTTGTCGCGCTCGTTGGAGGACCTAGGGCGCGGGTGTGGCGTCTCTACATGGCCGGGTCGGCGAACGGCTTCGACGACGGAGGGATCGCCGTGCACCAGGTCCTCGGGGTCGTCCCGGCACTAGGCGGTGCCAGCGGGATGCCACGGGCGCGGAGCGGGTGGGGCTGACCCAGCACTCGCCCCGGCTCACGTCGCTGGTCAGCGAGAGCACATTGGGTGAAATGCGAGCCCCGCCATCGCCCATTTGCGCCGCCGGAGGTCATGGGCCGCGACGGAGTTCGTGGCCGGCGCTAGCCGGGGCACCGCACTAGGGTCGGTCAACGGCACCAACGGCCGCCAGGCCGCTCGTCTGATCTCAGGAGGGGCCCATGAAGGTCACCCGCTTCGGGCTACAAGTCCCGAACTTCACCTTCCCCGGCGTCGATGACCAGGGCCTGTTCCCTCGCGTCGCCGAGATCGCCGTCACAGCCGAAGAGTCCGGTTTCGACTCGCTGTGGGTGATGGACCACTTCTACCAGATCTTAGGGGTCGGGCCGCGTACCGACCCCATGCTCGAGGCTTATACGCTGCTCGGTGCCATCGCCGCGCGTACACGACGGGCCAGCCTCGGGACGATGGTGACCGGGGTCACGTACCGGAACCCGGCGCTCTTGGCCAAGATGGTCACGACCCTTGATGTCATATCCGGCGGCCGGGCGGTACTGGGGATCGGCGCCGCGTGGAACGACGACGAGCACGTTGGCTACGGCTTTGGCTTCCCGCCCGTGGCTGAGCGGATGGGCCGTCTCGAAGAGGCGCTCCAGATCTGCCGGGCCATGTTCCACGAGCAGGCCCCGAGCTTTGCCGGGCGCTACTACACCATCAGCGAAGCCCTCAACTACCCTCGGCCTCTACGCCCAAGCGGCATCCCCATCCTCGTCGGCGGGGGCGGGGAGCAGCGCACCCTTCGTCTCGTGGCCAAGTACGCCGACGCCTGCAACTTCTTCGGCGACTTGGCCGCAGTCCGGCACAAGCTGGGCGTTTTGGCCCATCATTGCGATGCGGTCGGCCGTGACCCCAGCGAGATCACCAAGACTCGCCTCGGCGCCCTGGTGATCGCCGATAGTGACGCCGAAGCACAGAGAAAGGGCCGTGAAATGGCCGAGGCCCGGGGGATGGACGAGGAGCGCTACCGAGGGTACGTAGTAGCCGGCGGCCCTGACGCCGTCTGCGATCAGGTGGGCGCTTATCTCGAAGCCGGACTGGACGGGATGATCTTCAACATGCACGACGCCCAGGACCTCGACCCCGTGCGCCTTGCCGGCGAGACGCTCACCAAGGTATTTTCCTGACGGGAAGGGCCGTTCTCGCCCCGTGCCGACTCCCGGGGGAGCGGCTACTCCGTCAAAGGGTCGGTCTCGTCGGGCTTGACAAGGGGCTCGTCGAGATCCCAGCCCTCGTCCTCAGGCCGACGCCGGGGGCGCGCCGGCCGCACGCCGGCACCGTCGGGGTCATCGACGCCTCCCTCAAGTGCCGCCAGTGGCTCAGGGTCGTCGAAACCCGCGCCCGCCTCCTCGAGCTCCCGTTCGTCGACCAGGAGCGTGGGGTCCAGCGAGGGGTCCTGTCCCAGTTCTTCGATGAAGTCCGGGTCGGTCCGCGATTGCTCGTCAAAGGCCTCGTCGCCCTGCTCGAACACCTCAGTGCCCGAACCCTCGTCGGGTGACCAACTGTCGTCCTGGCTCATAGCTTGTCTCCGTTCCTTCTGGGGCGCGTCCCCGGCCCCCATTCTGCGGTCGGAACTCGCCGTCACGCGCCGGGCTCCCCTGGCTCCTGTGCCGGCCGGTCCAGTTACCTCTCGGACCGCAGGGTCAGTACTGCAGCGCGGACCCGTACAGGAAGGCAAGGCCGGCCAGAAGGGCTGTCGACGGGCCGGTTACCCGGCCGCTGACGGTGACCAACGGGGGGTCTTGGTCACCGTTGTAACCCTGCAGGACGTACACGAGCTTGATGTGGCCAACAGAGGGCGGATGGGGCTGCTGGAAGCTCCCTACGACAGTGAAAGTGCCCCTTCCCTTGCTTCCTCCCGTCTCTCCGACGTCGGGCCCGGAGTAGATGTCCGTGAGCTCTAACCGGAAGGTGGCGGGGCCGAGAGTTCCGGCCAGGAGCGGGCCCTCCCCGGTGGTGTTGACCGTGAGGGCGAACGCTTGGCCGTCGATAGTCCCACCGACGGGCCATTTCTTGGTGCCGGGGGGCTGGCTCGCGCACGTTAGGAATATTTCGCTGGCGCCCACCGAACCGTTCGCTCGGAAAGAATCACCATCGGCGCCGAAGTCGACCGTGCACTGCATTGCCGCGGCACCGAACCTCCCTTTGAAGGTGTACACCTTCAAGCCTCGGGACGTCAGGCTCGGGGTCAACTGGATCCCCACCGGCTCCCCGGCCACGGTGCCGGTCGGCGGGTAACCGTGAGGGCCTCCGACAGTCCATTTCAACTGCACCTCGGCGTCGTTGAACCAACCACCGGGCAGGGCGAGCTGACCGGACAAGCCAGTCGTCCTCACCGCCCCGGGCCCACCCGGGCCTAACGGCCCGGCCGCCACCCCGACAGCTAGCGCACCGCCGACAGCCAGCAGGGAACGGCGACTGAGCACCAGACGGCGGAAGTCATCGTGGACGCGACCGGCATCGCTGGTGCTCCCCCCCGGGGGGCCCGCCCCGGGCTCCCCCGGGCTCGACGGCTCCATGCCTCACATATTGCCCTCTGCCCCTTCGGCGGACAAGGCCCGGCACAGCTGGGCCGACCGGGTGCCGTCGCCTCAGGGCGGCCGCTCCTGGCGTCATTTGCTTGCGCCCGGACCAAGGCGGCGGGCGGGTGCGTCGCCTCGCCAGAACGCAAATTCGCATTCGCAATTTGCGATAATTGATGGAGAGACCGGGTGCGAGGTCGGCAGGGCTCTGGAAGACGGTTCGGCCGCGTCTCGGCGGGGCGCTGCAGACGCCCCCGGGCGATGATCGCCACCACCTCGTTGATCTCGTCGGCGCTGAGCCCACTAGTCCGCTCGCACGGGACGGCACCCGAGGGGGGCGTCGTCCCGTACACGAACCGACCGCGCTCGTCGAGCCACGCGGGGGGTCACATCCCTCGGCCAGCGAGCAGTAGTTCCGCACCGTTCCCGAGCCCGTCGGGCCCGGGATGGCGGGGGGTGCGCTAAACTCGGGAAGCCCACGTGGCGCCCTACCTGGTTGACCTATCGATGGGGAACTCGTAGTGGCCTTCGGTACTCATTCGTCACGCTCGGCTAACGGCCTGACGGGAACGGGGCGACCACCGCTCCAGCCCGGCCCTCCGGTCAGGGGGCTTTGGTGGCTGCGGTCGTTCGGAGGGCGTTCCCGCCTTTCGAAGGGGCTGGCCGTCACTCTGGTGCTCTCGTCTATTGCGTTGACGCTCAGCCTCGGCGCATGGGGTTTCACGCTGCTCAAGCTGAAGACCACTCCGCTCGGGCCCGCCCTGTCCGTCTACCGGGCGGCTAAGCTGTACACCCTTGATCTCGGCCCTGCCGCGGGCGGGTCCAACTCTCCACCCCCCAATTGGCAGGTCTGGGTGGCCTTCGCACTCGCCGCTCTGCTCGTGCTCCGCGGTGTGCTGCTGCTCGGGCGTGAGCGTTTGCGCCGCGCCATCAGCCGCGTCGTACTGAGGGACCACGTCATTGTCTGCGGAGGGGGCGTTCACGGCGCCCGGCTGGTCCGTGAGCTCGCCACCGACCATGACGTCGTCCTTATCGACAACGACCCCGCCTCGGCCGGCATGGCAGCCCCCCGGGGGAGCCACGAGTGGCGCGTAGTCGGGGACTGCGTACGGGACCAGACCTTGCTCGACGCCGGCCTACCCCGAGCCAACTGGGTGGTAGCGGTGCCCGGGCACGACTTTGTCAGCTCTCAGGTCGTGAGCACCGTTCGCTCGCTGGCTAAGTCCGGGATGGTACGCGACCGCGCCCACGTCCTGGTCCAGGTCGAGGACCCGACCTTGACGCGCTTCTTGGAAGAAGAGGAGGAGGTCCAACAACAGGAGGAGGCCCAAGAGGCGCCGGAGCGAGCCGGGCGCCGCCCACTCCGTCCCCGCCGCCGGCCTGCCCCGGGGTCGCCGATCGTGAGCCCGTTCAGCGCCGACGCTATCGCCGCCGAGACCTTGCTGGACGAGGCCGAGGTCAAGGTCAAGGTGGAAGGCGGCGAAGAGCTGGCGAGCTTCTTGCATATGCGGGACGGGAAAGCCCCCAACCTTCTTCTGGCCGGGGACCATCCCCTTATCGGTGCCCTCGTCCTGGCGTGCCTGCGCCGCTGGCGAGTGCGCGTGCTACGGGAGCTCGAATCAGCCACACCCCATCAAAGGCCTCCGTTGCACGTGAGCGTCGTGGGTCCCGGTGCGGTGGCCCGGATGGACGCCCTCAGGGCGCTCTGGCAGCCCGAACCCGAGGTGCTCTCCATGGAGGCGCGAGACCTCGACCCCGGCTGGTGCACCCTGGACGACCTGGCCGACTGGTTGCACAGCCCCGACCGAGCCGATCATGCCGTCGTCGCCTGCCAGGACGAACTGGAGGGCGTCCGCCTGACGCTGGAGCTGAGCCGGGCCCTTGGTGGGGGTGCCCGCACCACCCGTGTCACGGGCCAGTCCGAAAGTGCACTCGATGCGCACCTGGAGGAGCGGACCCTGCGCAACGACGATCTCGCCACTACGTCGGTGAGGTCGTTGGCCGACCTCGCCTGCCGGCCCTCGATTATGTCCCGGTTGGAAGGACGTCAGCGGTTGGCCGACGCCCTGGCCCGTGACAGCTCGCCGAGGGCCCCGGGCGAGGAGCTCGTGGCCCAGCTGTACGAGCGGGCTGAAGCCTTGGGCTTACGGTCCGACTCGGCGTGGCGGATCCGGCCGTCCGAGCGTCCCATGGTGAGGGCACTGCTTGACCCGGTGCCCCTCAGCGCCGTGGTCAGGGCTGGTCTCAGGGTGGAGCTGGCGCGCCCTGACAACCTCCGTCGCGCCGCCCAGCGGTTGTCGGTAACAGTCCCCACCCAGGCGTTCGCGGCGTGGTGCGAGTACGTAAGGCATCTGGGCCGGTCGCCGGCGACGGAGCAAATCGCGAGCCTGAGCATGCCCACCGGCGACGAGGACGCCGACGTCTTGGTGGCGCTGCGCCGGGCCGTCCTAGGTGACGTCGGAGCACTTATCGACTTGCCACCCGACGGTTCGCTACTGCGCGGCGCCCCCCGGGTAGCCATCATCGCCGGCCCCTCGGCATGGGTGCCGCCCAGTGCCGCGCCGGAGGTCGAGGCCCTGTTGAAAGTGGCCTTCGAGCGCTACGACGGGATGGTCCTGTCCCCGGCGACCGCCTCCGGGCTGCCGGGCATCGTGGCCAGGACCGCGCACGAGCGCGGCCTGGCTCGCCAGCTCGTGGGCTACGGGCCGCCAGCTTTGGCCGCCCATGGCCTTTACCCGGTGGTACGCGAGACGGCGGGTACCCCGGGGCTCTCGGTCCGTCCAGCCTTGGCCATGTGGACCGACGTCCTGCGCGCCGGGATCCCCTTGGACCGGGCCCGCGTGCTCGCCTTTCCGGTCAACGACGTCGCTAGCAATGACGCTGCCGCCAACGAGGTCCTGTTGGCTCGTGCGCTCGGAGCGAAGGTGGCGGTCGTGGACCCGACCGGAGCCTTGACCCGTTCATTGGACGAAATGCTGCCCCTGGGAGCCAATGGCGTGCTCGAGATCCCGACGGACCCGATGACGGTGCGGGCCTTTTTGCAGTGCTCCCAGCTCCCACCCGACGTGCGCGAGGTCGTGGCTCGTTACATCCACAACGACTACCGCCGCAAAGCTCGGGGGCGTAAGCCGGTCACCGACCCGGCCATGGCCCCGTGGGAAGACTTGCTGGGCTCGCTAAAGGGCTCTAACCGGGCGCAGGCCGACGACATACCCAACAAGCTGGCGCTGATAGGCAGGCAGATCAGCAAAGGCGGCCCGCTTCTCGAGCTCACAACTGACGAAGTGGAGCTGCTGGCCGAGGAGGAGCACGGGAGGTGGAACATCGAGCGCCTCTCGGCCGGGTGGCGGTCGGGGGAGCGCCAGGTCCGCCTGGCCCTGACTCCGCACCTGAAGCCGTGGGCCCAACTGGACGACGCCACTCGGGAGTACGACCGGGACGCCGTCCGCACCATAGGGCCGGCACTGGCGGAGGCCGGTTGGGGAGTGGTGGAAGCGGCGGCAGGGGGTTGCGCGAGCAAACAGACCAGGTAACACTGCTGGCATGCCTGACTGTTTTATCTCCTATTCACGCCGGGACGCCCCGTTCGTAACGCGGCTGGCGGAGGCGCTTAAGAGCCGCGGCAAGGTGCCCTGGGTCGACCTGGCGGACATCCCCGTCTCTGCGGATTGGCGGGTAGAACTGACCGAAGGGATAGCAGGTTCCGACGCGTTTATCGCCGTGATAAGCCCGGATTGGCTGGCCAGCGCGGTGTGCCAGCGCGAGCTGGAAGAGGCGGCGCACTTCAACAAGCGGATAATCCCCATCATGTACCGGGAGACCGCTGAGGCCAAAGTTCCCGACGTGCTGGCCACCCCCAACTGGGTGATGTCCCGCGAGGAGGACGATTTCGACCAGGCGGTGGACAAGCTCGTTTCCGCCATAGACACGGACCTGGCCCGGGTGAAGGCGCACACCCGGCTGCTGTTGCGGTCCAACGAGTGGGCCGGCAGCGAAGACGCCAGCTTGTTGGTACGCGGCAACGAGCTCTCCCGTGCCCAGGCCCTGGTGGCGTTGCCGGGCTCACCGGCCCCGACGCCTCTGCAACAGCGTTTCGTGGCCGCCAGCGCCGCCGCTTCTCACCAGCGCCAACGGCGCCTCCTCGCTGGTGTTTCCGCCGCCCTCGTGGTCGCTGTCGTTCTGGCCGTGGTCGCCCTCGTCCAGCGGGACAGCGCCGTGCATAATCAACATGAGGCCGAGTCGACCGCCTTGACCACGGAATCAGTGGCCCAACTCCAGGTCGATCCTCAGAGGTCGGTGTCGCTGGCCCTTAGTGCGATGCGGCAGGCGACCACGGCCGGGGCCCTGTTAGCCCTGCGACAGGGGGTAAGCGCCGACCAGCTCCGCCATACACTGCCGGGGCTGACCGGCAAGATCGCCTTCGGCGGCAGCGGGCCGCAGTCCATTGCCTTCGACCCCGCCGACCCTAATACCCTGGCCACTGAGGCCCCGGGTGGGGTGATCAGGGTGTGGGACGCGTCCCTGGGTTCGGCGGTGGCGTCACTACGCCCCGCCCGCGCCAGCCCCGAGCTGGCCCTGGAAAGGTTCGTCTTCAATAATGAGGGTTCTTTGCTCGCTGCTGTCTACAGCGACGGGACGGTCCGAATATGGGACATGCGCTCGTACAAGCTGAACGCTCCCGTGGCCCGCACCGATAGCCTCCCCGTTAGCCTGTCGTTCTCGAGTGGTGGCGGCAACCTTTATCTCTTCGAAGACGACGGTGCCGTCGTCGCCATCGACCCGGCCACAGGGACAGTCACCGGATCCGGCTATGTGCGGGCCGGTTTGGCGGCGGGCGCCGGCGGCCTCCTGTCCATCGGCCCGACCGGGGCGCTCCTGAGCTATGGCAGCGGCGCTGTGATGCTCGAAGTCGACTTCAAGAGGTGGGTCGCCCTGAGCGGCTACACCGATGGCTTGGTGGCAGCCCCGTTCAGCCCCGACGGGCAGCGTATTTTGGGGGTGTCGTACAACGGCACGGCCCAGCTGTGGGACGCCGACGGCCAACGCGTCGCCGCCCTGGCGGCCCCCGCCGGGGTCAAGCTGGGTGCCCTCAGCGGGGCGTTCAGCACCGACGGCCAGTTAGTGGCGGTGGGATGGGGCAACGGCACGATCGGTGTCTTCAACGGCCTTACTGGAGCTCTCGTTAACGTCATCAGGAACGGCGGCAACAACTTCGCCATGGCTTTCGACTCGGAAGGTCCTTATTTGGCCTCAGGTGGGGTGGACGGCTCCATAAAAGTCTGGGAGGCGGCCACCGGCGAGCAGTTGGCATTGCTGAACGCGGGGTCGGGACCGGTTTTCCGCCTGGCGTTGAACTCCACGGGCACCCTGCTGGCCTCCGCCAGCACCGATGGCAAGGTCCGCATTTGGGAACCGTTGCCGGGGCACCTGCTGGGGCCCTTAGGCTCGAACGACCTGATCTCGCTGTCCACGGACGGGACCGAGGTCGTGCTCACGAACCGTGACGACCAGGTGTTGGTCCGAAGGACCGGGGACGGGGCCGAGGTGGTAAGCCGTTCATTTGCCGGCGGTTCGAAAGAGGGTGTCTTTGCCGCGACGCTGAGCCCAAACAACGAACTGCTCGCCGTCCCGCTGGCCGACGGGACCACGATCTGGGACGTACGCAACGGACAGAGCGTGCACCTGCCTGACAGCGCTCCCTATTTCGGGACCGACGATAGCCAGTACGCTTTCAGCCCCGACGACCAGCTCTTCGCGCTTTCCGGCGCAAACGGCGCTCTTACGATCTGGGATGCCCGGTCAGGCCGGGTCGTGCACACGATGAAGGTAG
Source organism: Acidimicrobiales bacterium (assembly GCA_052325485.1). Classification (GTDB taxonomy): domain Bacteria; phylum Actinomycetota; class Acidimicrobiia; order Acidimicrobiales; family Palsa-688; genus Fen-671. The sequence goes on from JBKQUU010000270.1 coordinate 15,170, forward strand.
GCACTACGGGGGTGACCGCGCTTAGCTTCAGCCCGGACGGGCAGCAACTGGCGCTGGGGGAGGCCGGGGGGGATACCTACCTAGTACAACTGAGCGGGTCCTTTAAGGTACGGGCACTCTCCGGCGCACACCCGGTGAGCGAAATATCTTTCAGCCCCAACGGGCAATTTCTGGCCAGCACGACGACCGAGTTCACCACCCAGCTCTGGTACGCCCACACCGGTCGTCCGGCCGGTCAGCTAGCCGAGGCCGGCACGTACATCAACTTCTCACCGAGCGGCAACCTCTTCGCGGCCACTAGTACAACCACCGGTATCTATCTCGTCGCCGTCGGGCCGCACGGGTTCGTGGGCTCCCCTCGGATAATTGGGAACTCGGTTTCCCTGTACCCGGCCTTCGATTACAGTGGCAATATGATTATGGCCACCGACAGCACACAGGTGGACATGTACGACGTCGGGACCGGCGAACTGGTTGGTGTTACCGGCCTTGGTGGGAGCGATGAGGTCTTCGAGCCGAGCCCGGGTGACGCCCGAGTTGTAACCGAGAGCAGCGCAGGGGACCGGTTGTACGCATGTGATGCCTGCGGTACGGCCGCTGCCGTCGAAGTCAACGCCCGGGCGTTGACTTCCTGAGATAAATAGCGGCCGAGGCCGTTGACCGAGGCGAGATCAAGGCACGGCTCGCCCGTGATCGAGGCGGTAATTACACCGTGGCACTTGGTCTTGCGCAGCCCCAGGCCCGTTTCGAGCCACCGCGCGAGCTATTGGGGGACCGCCTGAGGGAGGGCTCCGATACCGGCTGCTGGCCGACGAGGGCGCCCGCATCTTCCCCGACGGCTACTTCGCCGATCTGTACAGCGCCTCGGCCCCGGGACGCACGACGGTACCTGCCCGGGTGCTGGCCACGGCCATGGTCTTCCTTGGCTCGCTTGTGGAGGACCAGAACCAGATCGGACCGGCGAGTACGGCGGTCTGGTCTTAGAAACACCGCTTTTCCTAACGCGGCGGGGCATCTAGCAACCTCGCCGAGCACCACCCCCCCAGCCCCTGTTGAGTTAAAGGTAATATATTGACGGGCCCGAGCCTCGGAAGATTGGAGCCAACTTGGCGGACGTCCTGATCTCATATTCTCGCCAGGACGTGTTGTTTGTCCGTCGCTTGGCGCTTGCGCTTCAGTCCCGGGGCAAGTCCGTTTTCGTTGACCTGGCCGAGGTATGGCGGGCCGAGGACCGCGCGCACCACGGAACTGAATTGGGCGGCGCGGAAGGAGCGACTGGCCGGGACGAACGTGAACAGTCCGAGCTGAGCGGGATCCTCCCGTCCGCACGTTGGATGGACGAAATCCGTGCCGCTATTTCAGAGGCGGACGCCGTCGTGGTCGCAATATCCCCTGACTTCGCACGGTCTTCCGTTTGCGCCGCCGAGCTTGAGCATGCTGTCAGCCTGCATAAGCGGGTCGTGCCGGTGGTTGTCCGGGAAACTCCGCCCGGGCTGCTGCCACAGGAGGTACGGGAGCTCAATTGGCTCCCCTTTGGTTCGGAAGCAACTTTTGAGTCCGATGTCGACAAGCTCGTCGAGGTGCTCGACATCGACCTGGAGCGGGTACACCTCCACACCCGTTTGTTGCTGCGCTGCGCCGAATGGCAAAACCATAGCCGGGACCGATCGCTCCTCCTGCGGGGGAGGGAGCTTGCGGACGCCGAACAGTGGCTAACCGGCCAGGCGAGCCGCAAGCCAGCACCCACCGCTCTTCAGGGCGAGCTCGTCCTGGCCAGCAGACGGGCGGCGCTCCGTCGCCAGCGCGGTTCAATGAGCGTTGCGCTGGTGCTGGCGCTCGCGTTCATGGCCCTCGGCATCATCGCCCTGGTGCAGCGCAACGAGGCCGTCGATGAGTCGCATGTGGCACTGTCGGGGGAACTGGCCACCGAGTCGTTCAACTTGATGCACAGCGACGTCCCGCTCCAGCTGCTGTTCAGCTTAGAGTCTTACCGAGTATCGCCAACTTCGGCGGCCGCGAGCGCAATTGTCGATGCCCTCGAAGAGCCACTGCAGGGCGTGCTCTATAACCGCAGCAACGCGAGCGCCGTCGCTTACAGTCCTAATGGAGAGATCATCGCTACCGGGGGCCCCGCGGGCCACGTCGTGCTCTGGGACTCCCTCACAGGTGACCAGATCGGCGCCCCCCTATCAGGTGGGAGCGGCGTAAATGCCCTCGCCTTTAGCCCGAACGGCAAGGTTCTGGCGAGCGGGGACGCCAATGGCGACGTGGTCCTGTGGAACGTCCAAACGCGCACCAAAGTCGCCTCACCACTCGATGACGGGAGCGCGATCGGGAGCCAGGATCTTTCCTTCAGCCCCGACGGCCGGGCCCTGGCCACTGGGGACGAAGCAGGCGACATCGTGGTCTGGCACCTGGGGAAGGGCGCTCCGGCCCGGACAGTCGTGGCGGACCCGGGTCGGAGCCCGGTCGCCAGCGTGGCCTTCAACCCCACAGGGACGCTGCTGGCGAGCGGTGACTTCGAAGGACAGGTGGTCTTTTGGAGTACCGCAAGCTATGCGCCGGTGGGGCCGCCGCACGCCGACGGCAGCCGTGTCGACAGTCTGGCCTTCAGCCCAAACGGCGAGACGCTGGCCAGCGGTGACTTCGCCGGGAACGTGGTGCTCTGGGACGTGGCTACAGGAGCTGCGGCCGGTGCGCCGCTGGCTGATGGAGGCCAGATCCTCGTCGTCAGGTACAGCCCGGACGGCAACATGTTGGCCACCGGCGACTCTGCTGGCGACGTCGTGCTGTGGGATCCCTTTTCGAGCACGCAGCTCGGACCGGCACTCGTAGACGGGAGCGCCGTCTGGAGCCTCGCCTTCAGCCCGGCCGGCACGACGTTGGCGAGCGGGGACTACGCCGGCCAAGTCCTGATGTGGGATCCCCTCAACCATACGAGGATCGGTCTGCCGGTGGCAGACGGGAGCCGTTGCGGGGAGACGAACTGCCTCGTCGCGGCAGTTGCCTTCAGCCGGAACGGCAGCTTTGTGGCCAGCGGCGACGACGGCGATGAAGCCGTTGTGTGGGACGCCAGGACGCATGCCAGGAGAAGGGTGCTCCCCACCGGCAGCGCGGTCTGGAGCCTCGCCTTCAGCCCCAACAGCCAGCTTCTCGCCAGTGGGACCTACTCAGGTGACATCCAGCTTTGGGACACCGCAACGGGTGCGCCTATTGGAGCTCCACTGGTCGGGGACGGGAGCCCTGTCACTAGCCTCTCGTTCAGTCCGGACGGCCAGACGCTGGCCAGCGGCGACGACAATGGGTCCGTGGCGTTGTGGGACGTCACCACCCACACAAGGGTGCGCCGAGCCCTAAACGATGGCAGCGCGGTCATGGGCGTTTCGTTCAGCCGTAACGGGGAGACGCTCGCCAGCGGGGACGCTTCCGGCGACATCGTGCTTTGGAGAACAAGCACAGGGTCTTGGCTGCGACCCCCACTGGTGGATGGGGAACCCGTTGGGAGCGTAGCTTTCAACCCCGATGGCACCTTGCTCGCCAGTGCAGATGTTGCGGGCGATATCTCGTTCTGGGACCCGACCACCGGCGCCAGGGTAGGGCCTCAGCTGGCCGACGGGAGCCAGGTGAACAGCATCGCTTTCAGCTCGGACGGTAAGACCCTCGCGAGCGGTGACGAAAATGGGGACCTGGCCCTCTGGGACCCCGCCAGTGGCGCCGAGATCGGCTTGCCGCGGTCAGACGGGAGCGCCATTTTCAGCGTCGCGTTCAGCCCAGATGGGAACGTGATCGCGACTGGCGACTACGCAGGCAACATCACCTATTGGTCCTCTCTGCATTTGCAAGGAGGACTAAGCGAGTTCACTGAAGCCCTCTGCCCTGAGGTGCGCGCCAACATTACCTCGGAGCAGTGGGCCGAGAGCATCCCCGACGAGCCGTATGCCAAGGTCTGTCCGTCATATCGTTAGTCATGAGGTTCGACCCTGCGGAGGCCTCGCACAGCCACCGGCCGATCGTAGGGGCCCTTTCGGCCGCCATCAGCCCCCGGGCCGGGGTCGCCCATCGGGGCAGCGGGCCCGCCGTGGCGGCCGGCATCGGCCGGTGGGAGTCGTCTCGGTCCCAGGCAGGACGTGGCCGGGGGGACGAGCGGACCACAGCCGACGGACAAATCCTCGATCTGACGGGGGGCAGTAGCGGGCTCGAGGGCGCTGAACGCACCTTGATACGCTTATCGCACCTTGATCGACGTGTGGTAGCCCGTCGGCGACGTACAAAGTTACCTCGACGCCTTGTTTGGCGGCCTCCTTGGCGAGGCGCTCCGTCAGGTATTGAGGTCCTCCTGCACGCCGTCAGATCTCTACCATGCAACCTTCACGACCGGTCAAGACAGTGAAGGCAGTACCTCTTCTTGGAACATCCGCAGTGGTCCGAGGTCGAACGGGTGACCGAGAGCGAAAATGAAATGGCTGATCCCGACGTCCAGGTACCGTCGGAGCCGGGCCGTCACGGCGGCCGGGCCCCCGATGAGCCAGGTGTCGCGTAGCTCCGCCAAAGCCACCCCATGACCTGCCGCGATCCGGCCGGCATAGTCCTCGGCATCCTCGTTCCGTCTTTCAAGCGCCAGAGTGGTATGGATCGAGAACTCGATGTCATCACAGTTGCGCCCCGCTTCTTGTCGCATGGCCTCAAGTACCCTTATAAGCTCTGCGCATTTCTCGGGTGAGGCGATAACATTGAGCCGGTCCGCATGTCTAGATGCGACACGCAGCGTCCCTAGCCCCGTGCCCCCAACTGTAATGGGAGGGTGCGGCCACTGGACGGGCTTCGGTTCACAAGGGGCATCATCGAGGCGATAGTAGCGGCCATGGAAGGTCGAGCGATGCTGGCCCCACAGCAGCTTCACGAGCAGCATCGCTTCGTCTAGGCGTTCGTAGCGTTCGGCCAACGAGGGGAACTCGAGGCCGTACGCACGGAACTCCTTCGCCGCCCAACCTGCGCCCAGCGAAAACTCGAACCTGCCCCCGCTCATTCGGTCGACCTGCGCCGCCGCCTTTGCCAGGATAGCGGGGTGCCGGTAGACAACCCCATTTACCAGAGCCCCCAACCGGGCTCGGCTCGTCGCCACGGCGAGGGCGCCTAGTGTGGTCAAAGTCTCAAAGCACGGCCCGTCCACGTCGCCCGAAAACGGTAAGAGGTGGTCGAAGGTCCATATGGAGCCGTAACCCAGCGCCTCCACCGCCCGGACTGCGCTTAGGTAATCGGCCCAGTTCGTCCGCTGCCCCTGCATATGAACACCGAAATGAAGCTGCCGTCCCCGTACCTCCATCGCCGTCCCTCCCTTCAACGAACGCGTGCCGCTTCGGTGCCAAGCACTGGTGTCAGGCGTATGCCTTCAACTCTTACTCCACTCCCGAACCAGTGAGGCCTCTTATGAAGGCGCGCTGGACGGCAATGAAGACCAGGATCATCGGCAAGGTCACGATCACTACGGACGCAAAAATGACGTTTTGCGGTGTCACCTCTCCCTGGCTAGTGGTCCCGACCACGGCCAGCGTCTGGGTCAGGACCTGAAGGGATCCCCCCTCAGCGGCGACTAGGGGCCAGAGGTACATGTTCCACGCCGTGAGGACAGAAATAGCGAAGTATGCCGCCGTCGCCGGCTTGGCGAGGGGCACAGCTAAGCGCCGGAAGATCGTCCACCAGTTGGCACCGTCGATGCGGGCGGCGTCGAACAGCTCCTCTGGCATCTGGCCGATGTACTGGCGGAACAACAGACTGCCGAAACCCGTCTGCGCTGCGATCGGCAGTATCAGCCCGGGGTAGGTGTTGATCATCCGGAGCTCGTAAGTGACTATGAAGGTGGGTATCAGCGTCGTTATCAACGGGATGAACAGTGAAATGGCGAACATGGCGGTGATCAGGTTGCGGGAGCGGAAGCGCATCTTGGCGATCACGAGCCCCCCACTGATGCACAGTACCCACTGGAGGCCGACGGCGCCGACGGTGAATATCACCGAGTTCAGGAAGCTCCGGGGCTGGATGACCTCGGTCATGCCGGAGAAGGCGTCCGAGTAGTTGGCGAAATGGAACGAGCTCGGGATGACCTGAGGGGGCTGTACGGAAAGCTGGGTGTTCGACATCAACGAGCCGGCGACCATGTACAGCAGCGGTGAGGCGAGCAAGAGCCCGCAAACAGTGGCGAAGAAGATCCTTACCCGCCGCGTGGTACGGGTCGAGATGCCACGGGCCCCACGGCTCGAGCGGGTCATCGGTTGAGCAACTTCGACAGGAGGCGTAGGACGACCAGGATGCCGCCGACCAGTGCGATCTGCAGGACCGACAGCGCCGCCGCGTAACCGAAGAGGCCGTAGCTGAAGCCGTTGACGAATATGTAATAGACCAGGGTCTGGGTGGCGTAGATCGGGTCACCCTTGGTGAGGATGTTGACCAGGTCGAACGAACCGTTCGTGAACGACAGAAGGGCAATGATCGCCACCAGGACCGTCATGTAGCGCACGCCCGGCCAGACGATGAAGCGGGCTCGGCGCAGGGGGCCGGCCCCGTCGAGCGTGGCCGCCTCGATCACCGAGTCGGGGATGCGTTGCAAGGCAGCCAGGTACAGGATGGTGGCCGTCGGGAGGCTCAACCACACGGTGATGATGTCGAGGGCCGGTAGCGCCCAGGACTGGCTGGCCAGCCAGTCTGGCGGCGTTATGCCGAACCGGGAGATCACATAGTCGAGGACGCCGTACCCGGGGCCGTCCAGGAAAATGTAGCGCCACACGACGGCCGAGGCGGCAAACGACATGGCGGCCGGTATTAGGTACAGGGAGCGCACCACGCTGACGAAGCGGAACTTGAAATTGATCAGCATGGCGAGCCCGAGGGAGATGGCGATCGTCGGCACGACCCCGAAGACGATGAACTTCAGGGTGGTCTCCACGGCCTGCCAGACGAGGGGGTCGGCGAACATCTTGTGGTAGTTGGCCAAGCCCACCCACTTGGGGAACCCATTGGTGATGTCCCAGGTGGTGAAGCTGAGGGCCAGGCCGCCGACGATCGGGACGACGACGAACACGGTGAACATCACCAGGTTCGGCCCGATAAGCAGGGCGGCGGCGCGCCCGTCCCGGCGTGAGGTGCGGGAAGGCAAAGGCGCGGCCGGAGCTCTTACGCTTACCAGGGGTGGGTTAGTCACCTGAGTCACAGCTGATGCGTCCCCGGCTTTCCAGTGACAAGAGCGGTTCTATCGAAGTGGGAAGTGACCACAGGCCGCGGCCGTGTGATAGGGCGGTGAGGCACGGCAGCGGCCGGCTCGACGCGGAGCCGGCCGCTGCCTGCTTGCTTGTCCAAATGGGCCTACGTTACCCCGCTGGTGTCAGCCGTTTAGCGCGTAGGCGGCGACCATTTCCGCTTGGAGGTTGGTGAACGCCTTGGCGATCGACTCGCCACCCGTGGTGGCGGCGGTCACGGCGTTGGGGATGTCGGTGTTGGACAGCGTGAAGACCGTACCCGGGGTCTGCGGTGCGATGGTGGCCGTGTCGGCGGCGATCACGTATGCCTCACTGTTGGCGGGGCCACCTGGTTGCGTCCGCCACAGGGCGGTCGGCCCGTTGAGAGATGCCACGGCGGGGACAACGCCGAAGGTCTTTTCGGCCACGGCCTGGCCGGCGGCGGAGAACAGGTACTTGAGGAAGGCGAGGGCCAGCGGGTTGTGAACGGCGCCAGGAGCCAGGCACCAGCCCAGGCTCCCGCCCCCGGTCGGTATGACCTGCTTGCCGTTAGCAGCGGTAATGGAGGGCATTGGGACGACGTTGTAGGCGAACTTGTTCCCGATGGCCTGCTGGAGGCCGGGTAGGTTCCCCCGCACCTCGATCGACATGGCGGCCTCACCCGACTCGAAGAACGGTTCGCAGCCAGAGGAGCCGTTCTTGGCCTGCTGCTGAGCCTCGGGCACGGCGTCGCCGTTGAGCATGGGAGCGATCATGAGCTGCCACGCGTTCAGGGCGGCGGGGGTGTCCAGCGTGGCCTTGGTCTCGGTGAAGGCGGTGACGCCGTAGGCCTTGAGGACGGGGTTGTACTCGGCCTGCCAGTCGGGGCGTTCGCATATGCCGTACTGGGTCTGCGAAGAGCCCGAGCCGACCTTCAGCTTGGCGGCGTCAGCAAGCATCTGGGACCACGTCCAGCCGTTCTCCGGGAAGGGGACACCGGCCGCTTTGAACTCGTTCTCGTTGTACATGATGACGGTGGCGTCGGCCTCGTTGGCTAAGGCGAACACCTGGCCTACTCCGAACGGTGCGCCCTTGGGCGGGATGTAGGACGCTTCAAAGGTGGGGAGCCAGTAGTTCTGCAAATAGGGCTCGCCCATCTTCAGGTCTGGCGTGAGGTCGCCTATGAGGCCGTCCACTTCGAGGGTCGGGGTCAGGACGTCGTAGGTCTCGTCGATCATGGGCTCGTTACCGGCGAGGCGCTCAGTCTGTAGCAGCGGGACGTAGGTGTCAGGCGTATTGACAACGTTGGCCGCCTTTATCGTCACCCCCGGGTTGAGCTTCTCGAAGGCGGCGATGACCGGCTGCATGACCGGCGTGGTGAAGGTGAACACGTTCATCGTGAGCGTCCCGCTGAGAGCTGGCCCCATCGTGGACGCGTCTGCTGTGGCGCTGGTCAGTGCGAACATCAGGCTGCACGCGCTGGCGGCAGCAATAACCCTTTTCCCAGACAGGGCGCCTCGGCAGCCCTGGCGAAAGCTGTTGGTTGATATCATTGGCAGTAACCCCTTTCGGTCGTATCGGAAGGTATAATTTGGTCGGAGACAACGCGCGGTCAGAGAGGTATTCCAGACGGTATCCGCAGCTAACTCGTAAGGCGGTGCTTAGAGATATCCCCCTTTCTGTGCAAAATAATCAAACGGTGCGGCGTAGCCGGCTCATTCACCGGCGGGCGGGCCGGGAGCCGGGTAGAGCGGCGGGAGCCCGACGGCCCCATCGCGCAAGAATATGGGTATGCGCTCAAGGGGTGCGGCGACGGTGGCCCATTGACCGCCCCTGTGCACCTCAGCGCTGTAGGCGTCGGTCCACTCGGCCCCCTCGGGAAGGTACACGCTTCGAGACCGAGCACCGAAGCTGGTGATGGGAGCAACGAGGACCGAAGGCCCGAACAAGTACTCGTCCTCAACGTCCCAGGCGCTGGTGTCTGCCGGGAAGTCGAACCAGAGCGGTCTCATGGGCGGCACGCCGTGTTCGGCGGCCGAGGCCATCTGTTCCAGCACGTAGGGTTTTATCCGCTCACGGAGCCGCAAAATGTCGGCCAGGATGGTATAGACCTCGTCACCGTAGGACCAGACTTCGTTGGGCCCGCCGGACATGGCCTGGGAGAGCGGGCTGCGGGGGAGACGGTCCCCGTGGAGCCGGAAGAGGGGGCACCACACCCCGTACTGGAACCAGCGGACGATAAGCTCGCGGTACTCCGGGTTGCCTGGGTCACCTCCGTGAAAGCCTCCGATGTCAGTTGACCACCATGGGATACCCGACAGGCCCACATTGAGCCCCGCACGGACCTGGGTGGCCAGGGACTCGAACGTGGCCGGGATATCGCCGGACCACAAGAAGGCGCCCCACCGCTGGCTCCCGGCCCAGGCCGAGCGTATCAAGGTGACGACGTCGTGTTCGCCGGAGGCGTGCATGCCGTCGTAAATGGTGCGCACATGGTCGGCCGGGTAACGGTTGAGGACTTCCCTTCCCGGCCCGATAGAAAGGCGAAGGTTCTCGATGTGGCCTGGCTTGAGCTCAGGCTCGCAAGCATCCAACCAGAACAGCTTTATACCGTATTTGTAGTAGTTGTCGTGTAGCTGGTCCCAAACGTACTCACGAGCCTCGGGGTTGGTGGAGTCATAAAAGGCGACCGGCAACCGGACGCTGGCATGGCGGTCCGGCCAATCCGCGTGATGGAACGCACCTCGTTCGGCGGCGATGAAATAGCCGGCGTCAAACATGGTCTGGTAGTTCGACGACATAACGCTAACTGACGGCCACACCGACACCATCAGGCGCACGCCCATAGCCGACAGTTCGTCGACCATGGCCCGAGGGTCAGGCCACTCGCTGGGCTCAAAGCGCCAGTCGCCGAGCTGGGTCCAGTGAAAGAAGTCAGCAACTATAACGGAAAGAGGTAGGCCGCGACGGTGGTACTCTCTCGCCACCTCAAGTAGCTCCTCTTGGGTCCGGTAGCGGAGCTTCGACTGCCAGAAACCAGCGGCCCATGAAGGCAGCATGGGCGCGTGGCCGGTAACGTCGGTATAGCGGGCCATAATTTGTGCCGGCGATCCAGCCGTAACCCAGTAATCGATCTGCCGAGCACTATCCGATACCCAACGCGTTGCCGTGCGCCCAAGTTCGACGCGCCCAAGAGCCGGGTTGTTCCACAGGAAGCCGTACCCGCGGTCCGACAAGAGAAAAGGGATGCTGACTTCGGCATTGCGTTGTACGAGGTCGAGCACCATGCCCTTTTGGTCCAGGCGCCCGTGCGTGTGCTGGCCTAGCCCGAAGAGCCGTTCGTCGTCGTAAGCGGCGAATGACTGTTCGAGCTGCTGGTAGCCGTTGCCCGTGGCGGTGAAATTGCGCGGTCCTGGCCACCAGAAGTGAATGGGCTTCTCAGCCAGCAGTTCGCTACCGGCGTCAGTCCTAAGGAAGCGGATATGCCCCGCGGCATCCACCGCCGCGGTTATCGCCCCGACCGTTATTGTCGCCGTGCCCTTCTCTTGCTTCAGTACTGCGAGTGCTCGCGGTCGTGCCGTTAGAGCACCATGCCCTTCCGTCAGGGCGCTAAGTGTGGCCCGGACGCGCAAGCTGTCGTTGCCCCAGGGTTCGATCCGTACAAGTTCGGGGCCGGAGCGCCAGGTGAGAGCCTGGTCATCATCGATAAACCTCGGCATGGCGATCTCGTCGTCAGCCTGAGGAAAAAGAGATGTCACGATGTCCTCGGTTGCGTGATGATGGTTGGGACTGCGAAGGGTTCCCCCGATCTTCGAGCCCCACCTTGGGGTGTAATGGGCCCCGCTTTGGGCAGGATCAGAAGGGCCGTTTGTCGCGCCGATCAAAGAGTTTCCTTCAGAACTCACTTCGGGGCACACAGCTGCCGCTGACGCCGGTTGTCAGGCGGAAAGGCTATTTGTCAGGCACTGGCGGACGAGGACGGTCACAGGACTATGTACTAAGTGCCGGTCGGTTGGTGTTCCAGAGCGGGTATGGCAGTCATCCGTTGGCGTTCATGGTCCTCTCCGGTGACGTTGCATCGTTGGCCTCTGCGAGCGCGGGATGGTGCGGCCCGTGTCCTGGGGCGGAGCCGTTGCGAGCACCTCAGTGGCTGGCGCCCAACGCCTCATGGTGCCCGTCCGGCAAGTGCGTCTGGGAGGTCGAACCGCATACTGACGGGTCAAGCTAGCCGATGCGAGCGTGCAGGTCAAGGGTTATCTAACCGGTTCGACTTAGGAGGACCTAAGAAGGGGATCTCGGGGCCTGGGGTGGGCTCAGCGCGACCTCCCGCGGAGAGGCCGCGGGCCAGAGCGTCACCGGTCGCGGTGGCTGGAGCACCGTAGCCCGATCACCCGGCCCGCTCCTGCGCGTGGTGACCGTCGGTTACCGCGGCTCGGTCGCGGCGGGCAACAGGGTCGTTGACGGCTTCGTCGGCGGCGTAGGGCGCCAAGGGCGCGGCAGCCGTGGATTCACGCAGGATGATCGGTAGCTGTAGCAGGCGGCTAACGGGGGGGTGTGCCCGGTCTTCGAGAAGGCGGACCAAGAACCTTACGGCCTCGTCCGCCATCTCTTCGACTGGGTGGTGGGCGGCGGTCAGGCGGGGGGACAGCGCCTCTGGCCATCGGGAGTCTGCCAGGGCGATAATCGAGACGTCTTGTGGTATCCGCAACCCGGCGCTGGCCAGAGCCTGGTAGATACCCCACAGAGCGTGGTCGTTGATTACGGCGATAGCGGTAAAGTCGCTGCCCTCAGACAGCAAGTCCTGAGTTACTCGGAGCCCCGACTCGGGGTTGACCTCGCTGTAGACGACGCGACCGGCGACACCGAGCTCCTCGCAGGCCCGGAAAAACCCGTCCTGAGCGCGACGCGCCGGGCCGAACCCGCGAGCGTACAGTTCCTCCTCCGTGTTGAACAGGACAATACGCCGATGACGTAAATCAGCGAGGTGGCGCACAAAGGCCCGCGCTAATGCCTCGAAGTCGATGTCAACCCAGGTGTAGCCCTCAGGGTGCTCGGTGCGCCCCACGGCCACGAAGGGGACACCAGCTGACTGGAGACGTTCAACACGTTGGTCCTCAAGCGAAACCTCGAGCAGTATGACCCCGTCGACGCGCTGCTCCTCGATGAGGCGGGCGAAGACCTGGCGCTCCTCAAGCGAGGTTGACACGAGCACGTCATAGTCGGCAGCCTGTGCGTTCTGCACCACGCACGAGAGGAACTCGACAGCGAATGTTGACAGTGCGCTCCCCTGGGGAGGGATGAGCAAGCCGATCGTATCTGTCCGGCCATGGGCGAGAGCCCGGGCGGATGCGTTGGCTCGGTAGCCATGCATATTGATCGCCGCTTCCAACCGCGCTCGGGTGGCAAGTGACACAGGCCGCTTGCCCGAGAGGAACGCAGATACCGTGGCGGGTGACACACCGGCCTGTCGAGCAATGTCGCGCATGCTGACCCGGGGGCCGCCGTGCCTGGGGCCATCGGCCTGTACCATCGGAGCTCCTTTCATGCCACCATGCCGCTCGGTGGGTGTCGGCAACCGGACCTTGGTGGCGGGTGGTCCTGCAGCGATCGTCGTTCGGCCGGTGGGCTCGACGACCTATATGATCGGCACGCCCCTGAGGTGGAGCGGTTCGCCCATCATATTCAGCGGTCCAGGCACGCCGCGGCGCGCTAGAGCACCGGCCGATAGGACCGGGCCGCTTGTCGGGCGGCTGCCCCGCCGGTTCTGAGGGACATGTTGTGACGGCCGGTCGCTCGGCCAGCCACGAGAGCGCCACCTGGGCAGGCGACGCCGACCGCCCGCCGGAGACCACTTCGACGGCCAGGAACCGCCCAACGGCGACCACGGCAGGATACCCAGGCCTTGTGCCTGACAGGAAGGGATGACCTCCAACTCGTTCTCGCGAGCGAGCGGGTTGTACTGCTGCTGCAGCGTCGGGGGGCGAGCGAGGTCACAGGCGTCGGCTATGGCCACGGCCTTTGGAACCGATGCCCCAGAGCAGTGGCAGGAGCAGCAGGAGCACGGCAATGACCAGGGCCGTGTTCGAGATGACCCGCCTCGGCCGGGACCGTCGGTCGTAGGGCTTGACGTACGTGCTCATGACTCGTAGAACACCCAGCGACGTTGTAACCGCATCTGTACCCCGGTGATAACCATGACGATGAGGAACAACACCCAGGCGATGGCTGAGGCGTACCCATGGCGTAGTCGTTGAAGCCCTTCTCGAACAACCAACAAACGATGGTCGTGCTGCTGGTCCCGGGACCGCCATCGGTAAGGACGTACACCAGGTCGAACACCTGGAACGAAGTGATCACGGTCAAGACGATGCCGAAGAACAAAGAGGGCGACAAGAGCGGGACGGTGGAGGGCATCGCCCACTGCGGCGCCGAGGGCCACTCTGGGCCCTGCACGCCGAAAATGGCGTGGATGACCGAGTCAACCAGGCCGTTGCGAGTGGTCAGGACCAAGCTCCACACCACGGCGTCGGCCACCAGAGGGGTGAGCACCGGGACGAAGAAGACCACGCGCAGGACCGCCGGCTCCGGCTGTACCCCTTTAGCAACAGGGCAACGCCCAAAGCCAGGGCGACGTTGAGGGGGACGTACGCGGCCACGTAGTACAAGGTATTAACGATGGCAGCGGGGAAAGTGGGGTCCTTGCTGAAGAGGTTGATGTAATTGCTGAACCCCACAAAACTGGACTTGCCCGTCAAAGGCCAAGCAAACAGGCTGAGGACCAGCGACGCTACCAATGGGGTCAGCGTGAAGGCGAGGAACACGACGGCGTTGGAGAGCAGGAAGAAAAAAGCACTACGGCGTCCCTGCGCTTGCGGCGCCGCGATGGGCTCAATCGGAGCGGCTGGGCCGGCGACGTGGCGGCAGGGACCACTGTGGCTGACATGTTCTCCTCTAACCAACGTCACCGTTGCCCCCCGGGCAAGGTGGGCCGCGCACCCCGGTACGGCGCTCAGCATAAACGGGCGGCGTCGCCCCCGGACTGGTACAGACCGCCCTGGGCGTTGCCCGTTCTTGCTATTGGGTCATGCGGCGGGCACCCCCTGGTTGGCCTGCACATAGGCCAAAGCGGCCTGGGGGGAAATGCTTCCTTGCATCACACCGACGATCTCGTTGGAAAAGGCGTCCGAGATCCCGTTCCACTTGTTGGACCGGTCGCCGATCTCCGAGCACGTGCTGCGGGCCACGCTGGTCCAGCGCGGCTCGGGCGAGCTGCCGCCGAGGCCGTGAAGCCGGCACGGCGCTCCGGCTAGTCCCACGACGAGCTCCAGGTCCGTCGCCACCCGGTCCGGGACGAATTCCTGAAGCAGACCCAGTGACCGTGCAACAGCAACCTGCGCGAACACGGCGGGGCACTGCTACCTAACAGCACCAATGAGGCCACCACCAACACCGGCCAAAAAGATGCCCGCAAGAGCGACGTTGGCTGCCCGAGAGCCTGGTCTAGGCACTTTGAACACCCAGATGCCTATGCTTGCATTGACGAGCAGGCTCAGCTGGGCGATGGTGAAGCCGACGCCGGTGCCGACCCGGGAGACCAGGCCGAGCAGGGCCAGGTTGCCGATGCCGAACAGCACCCCGGCGGTCAACTGCACAGCGGTGACCCTCAGGCTCAGCCTGGCAGGCTCGCCGGCAGGCAGTGCGAGGGCAAACCCGGCGACGAGGATGCCGAGGGCAAGGGGGAAATCGGCCACCTGCGTCGGCACCTTTGCCCACTGGGCCGGCACAAAGTAACTGCCCCACAGCACTCCCGCAGCGCAGGCCCAGAGCAGGCCACGGCGGTTGCTGCTGGCGCCAGTGGCGGTCGAGGCCGCCGGTCCGGCTCGTGTGGCCCCGGCCGCCTTGTGGCCTGAGGCGGCTACGGCGCCAGGGACCAGTACGTCGGCAGGACGCTCGTTTTGGGAACCCACGATCAAAAGGACCCCCAACAGGACCAAGCCCAGCGCCGTTGCGACCAGGGCGGACCGAGGGGCGCTGAAACCGTTGAGTTCGCCAAAGAGAAGGGCACCCCACACGAACGCCGTAATGATGTTGAGCGGTGTCCACGAGCCGGCGGCGCGGGCCAGCCCGATGGTCTCCGAGGCGCGGAACGCGGAGTAGTTACCCGCCGTCCAGACCAGACCCCCGACAAAAGGCAACCAGAACTGGCGCCAACCGAAGGATAGGTGGGCCCCGCTGGTGACCATGGCCACGGCGGCAAAAACGGCGTTGCCCACCGTCACATAGAACGTGCGCGAGCGTTGGGGGACGCCGGGCACGGTCTGGGCGAGCGGTATCCACGTCCCAAAGAACGCCACCGTGACCAGCGCCAGCAATGCGGTCATGGCCGCCTTCGCCGTCGTTGCGCAGTGCTGTCGGCTGTCTGGCCGCCCCGTCCGCTCACGGCTCGGCGGAGCGTTGCCTGCGGGGTGACCACGAACGCAGGCCCGCTTCGGTGAGGAAGGCGGAGAAGGCTTCCTCGGTGGCTCCGACTAGAGGGGCGTCGTCACCGAAACGGGCGGGGACGAGCGGTGGGGGGGCGGGCAACCGGAAGTGCATGAGGCCGGCGAGGTAGGCGGCGTAGACATGGTCGCCGGCAACTTCGAGCAACTCGCGCCCCAAGCCCCCGAAGGTGACGATGTCGGGGTCGAAGGCGTTGACCAGGCCGGCGACCCCGCGCCCGGCGGAGCTGGCCATCTGCCGGGCGGCAGCGACCTCGTCGTGGCGGACGACAGGTGCCGTCCGGGCCACGGCGAGGACGTTGCGGACGTAACTGACCTCGTCGGCCGGTTGCTGTTGGTCAAGGGCACGGGCTAGGGCGGCGCCGTCGAGGGTGGTGTTCCAGCACCCTCGTGCCCCACAACGGCACAGCTCCGCGGGGTCACCGAAGGGCATATGCCCGAACTCGCCGGCGGTACCGGTCGCGCCCAGGACGAGCCGGCCGCCTTCGATGAATGCGCCGCCGATGCCGGCGTCCATGTACAGGTGCAGTACCGACCCGGCTCCCATCGCCGCCCCGCGACGCGCTTCGGCGATGGCGGCGAAGCTGGCGTCGTTGCCGGCCAGAAGGGCACGGGCGTCCCGCCCGCCCGGCCAGAGCACGCCGAGGTCGATGTCGTCCCAGCCCAGGTTCGCCGCCTGGGCCAGGTGGTTGTCGACTACGGTCCCGGGAACGGCAACAGCGGCCACCCGGACGCGGTGACCGTAGCGCCTGCGCACAGACCGCAATGCTGCTCCCAGCTCGCCCAGGACCTGGTCGGGGTCCCTTCGGTGCGCTCGCTCGGCCCGGACCAGCTCGCTCCCTCCCAGCTGCGCCACGGCCAGCGTCCAGGTCTCGTGGCCGATGGCGGCGGCGACCACGAGAGGTCCTCGTGGATGGGGGTGCAGGGTCGTGGTGGGCCGGCCGCGACCACCGGTAGGGGGCGCCGGGCGCTCGGTGACCAGGTCGAGGGCGCCGAGACGGGCCAGGGTCTCGGTGACGAAACCGCTCGTCATGGCCATTTCGCGAGCTACGGCTACACGTTCGATGCCCGGTTGTTCGTGGACAGCCCGGAGAACTGCAACGGCCCCCGTGGCCCGTCGTAGTTCGGTCATCATCCCGTCGACAGCCATTTTACTCGTTTACCGAGTATAATGCAGGTGACCCCGTTGCCACCGGGCAAGGTCGACCACGTGCCCTTAGGTCACCAGCTCTAGGGGAGGGCCCGGCCGAGCCAACCCAGGACCGTCTCTCTACGTCCTCAGGGTCGAGGTGAGTGCCCTCCTCGTTGTAGCCCGTGCCGGGCGCCACAACCACCTCGGCGAGGGGGCGCGTGTCCTCCTTGAAGACGTGGTTGGCGTTGGCAGGGTAGGCGAAGGTGACGTTGCCTTTCCCCGCCGCGGCCTGCTCGAGCCGCTTGCCGTCGGCGCGGCACTGACACCTTGGCCGCCGTCGCCGGTGGATGGCTCGGCGCGCGCTGGGGTGCCACCGCCGTGCCTGCCACCTGGGTCTTTGCTGTGCACGGCGGGCCCGGGTTCTTTGCCGCCCGGAACGTGTTCCTCCCAGGCAGCATGCCCGACCCCGTCGCCGGGCCGGCGAGTTCGACGCTGTCGAGGGTCCCTAATTCGTCGTCGCCGCTAATCAGCGCGCACTAGACCGAGCCTCTGCAAGACCCGGGGCGGTTCACTCTCAGGGCGAGACGGCTCTCTGCAGGCCGAGGGCGAACAGTTCGGCGAGCAGATCATCTTGGTGGCGGGTTTCGGGCCGTCTGCGTTGAGCCTGACGCACTGCCCGTGACGGCGGTACCGTGCTGTTGGGGGTGGCGCATGCTGCTGGTCGGGACGAGCCATGGTCTCCGGGACCTGGAATCCGGCGAGAAGTTCGTCGAGGGGATGGCCGTCACGGCGCTGGCTCCCGGCGGGACCGACGGCTGGTACGCCCTGCTCGACCGTCGGTCCGTCGTCCGCCTCGGCCAGGACATGGCCAGCACGGTGCCGGCCGGCGAGCTACCCCAGCCCGACGGACAGAGCCTGGCCGTGCTGCCCGACGGGACCGTCGTAGTAGGCCGCACCGGGGCCCGCCTTGCCACCGTCGGCCTAGACGGCGAAGTCCGTGACATCCCCGCGTTCCAAGCAGTCCCCGGCCGGGACGGCTGGGCGAACCCGGCCGGCCCCACGCCGGACACGCGCACGATGGCCGCCGGCATGAAGCGGTGGTGGGTCAACGTGCACGTAGGCGGCGTGTGGTGGTCCGAGGATGCCGGCGGGACGTGGTACGGGGCGATCGAGCCACGGGCCGACGTCCATGAGGTGCGCACCAGCAGCGGCGGGCGAGTGGCGGTAGCGGCCGCCGCCGGCTTCGGTTGGAGCGAGGACGACGGGCAGTCGTGGTCTTGGACAACGGTCGGGCTGCACGCCCACTACCTCCGGGCGGTGGCCCTCGACGCTAACACGGCGTTCGTGTCCGCCTCCGACGGTCCGTTCACGAACGCTGGCGCCGTTTACCGCTCCCGCCTCGGCTCGAGCTTCGTCCGCTGCCAGGCCGGTCTGCCCGACAGGTTCGACGGCAACGTCGACTCCGGCCATCTCGACGCGGCCGGCGGCCGCGTGGCCGTGGGGTTCGGGGACCACGTCTACACGTCCGACGACCAGGGCCAGACGTGGCGAGTGGCCGCCGTTCTGTCCGAGCCGGTCACCGCTGTCCGTTTCGCGCTCGGCCCGGACTAGGCCCGGAGCACGCCAGACTGGGGACCTGTCCAGGTCCGGCACCGGTTGACAGCGCCTCGTCAGCCCTTTCCTGTGTCATGGGCGTCTGCGTCTTCGTCGTCCCGAGGGCGAGCAAAAAAGACGGCTCTGGCGCTCGGTCTGGCAGATCGGCTCCCTTCGCTCTCAATACCGGACTGGTCGTCAGTGGGCAATCGCTACTGGCCCCCTCTGTCCGTGGCCACTCTTGCTGGCCGCCAGCACCGAGGGGCACAGACGCGCTCTCGACTGGGTGTCGATCCCTCATCGGCCGCGAACACCTCGGGCCGCGCCCCGCGGCGGCGGGCTGACGGACGGCGGCTCTGGCCCCATGGCAAAGCCGCTGCACCACAGTTGCACAACAAGCGAAGGTCACCAAGGGTCAGTGACGGTTAGCAATGGTTGGTCTAAAAGAGCCACTGAGCTGCTCTCTCGTGCATACCCTCAGGTCCCCGCCTTGGCCCGCTCAGCACTGATAATGCCGTTTCGTACAAATGCGGTTGTCGGAGTGAACCTCATCGGCATGGGGACCGCCACCGCCTCGTCGCGCAGGCGGTCGATGCCGGGCGATATTCCGGCTCGTCGATAGCCGCGAGAAAATGGCGGCTGATGCCGAGGAAACTATGGAATGCACGTCTATGACGTGTATGTCCGCCAGGTTGGCGTTCGTCGTAAACGCGCAAGCAGAACGGGGCGGCATTGCCGGCTCGTTCGTGACAACGACGCGCCGCTCTCGCCGGTCACGACTGGCTGGGAAGATGCCGTCGAGGGCGATGCAGAAGTTGAGCACCAGGAACGGCTGCAGGATAGTGACGGGCTCGTCCTTGCCGGTCGCCGAGAGGGCGTCCTGTGCCAGCCTCGTCACGCCGTCGGGGGCGCCCAGATAGAACCGCTCGGACCCCTCTCTGCGCCTCGCTAAGGCAACCGATCGCGCAGTAACGCACTCGCGCCCCGCTCAAACGGAACGTTCCCCGCTCGCCCTGAGCGTGACCTTCCTGCATCGGAAAGAAACGTTCCTTACCGGTCACCACCGGGCATGCACATAGCCTCGGATCTCGCTGTCATACAGACTGCGTAGTGCACTACGTAGATCGTCAGTGAGAGGAGGTAAAGAGCCCGCGCCGGCGTTCTCAATCGCCTGTCGCACGGTCCGCGCGCCGGGGATCGTCGTGGTGACCCCCGGCTGGTCCACGATCCACCGAAGAGCTAGCTGTGCAGTTGTGGTACCAGTAGGTGTTAGGGCAGCAACTTCCCGAGCTACGCGAATCCCTACCTCATACGGAACACCGCTGAAGGTTTCGCCCACATCGAACTCTTCGCCATGAAGATTGTAATTTCTGTGGTCCGCAGGACTGAAAGTCGTGCTCTCGTCGTACTTCCCAGAAAGCATGCCGCTCGCAAGAGGAACGCGGGCGACTATCGCCACACCCGCTGCGGCGGCCGCTGGAACGACCTGCTCGAGAGGCTTTTGCCGAAAGATGTTCAAGATGATCTGGACACTTGCAACGCCTGGATGCGCAATCGCCGTCATTGCTTCCGCGCAGGTCTCGACGGAGACACCGTACCCCCCGAGCACACCCTCGTAGACGAGGTTGTCGAGGGCATCGTACACTCGATCGTCTGAGAACACCGGAGTCGGTGGGCAGTGAAGCTGCATTAGGTCAATTACATCGACACCAAGGTTCTTGCGGCTTCGATCTATCCATTCTCGGAAGTTTGTTATGTTGTAAGCCTCCGGAGAGTGGGGGTCAGCGCGCTGCCCCATCTTTGTGGCTACCGTGATGCCAGCCGGCCGTCGCTCTGCAAGAAAGCGTCCAATCATTTTCTCGCTAATACCGTCGCCGTAGACATCTGCCGTATCGAGCAGCGTCACGCCAGCGTCGACAGCGGCATCGAGAATGGCCAGGCCATCATCTTCAGTGAGCGGTGTGCTGCCCCAATCCGACCCTAGCTGCCAACACCCCATGCCCACGACCGAAACATCGCGACCCGTCTTCCCCAGTTTCACTTGTTCCACTGCTACTCTCCAATCTGTAGAAGATAATGAACGAACCAGCTATGTGTCCGGCGACACACATTGAGGATGTCCCGTTTCTTGTTGCACTTCGGCGGCGGCCCCACTGATTTCAGGCCGCTTCCTGATCGTAGTTGGTGGTTGTGACATTTACGCCGGTGTAGCGGCGGAGAGCGGCGACGAGCACCGGCATCTGTTTGTAGCCCGTACACGTCTGAAAGATCGCTGGGCTTCGAGCATGCCGGCCGCTACCCAGCGGTTTTTCATCTCCCCGTCACGCCAGTGCTTCACCTTGCGCATGGTAGTGCGGGCGACCGAGATCATCGACTCGCCGGCATTGGTGCACCTGAGCATCTCGGCCAGGTTCCCGCGATGCCGAGACGACGGACGGTGAACGACGGCGACGACGGGAAAGCCGTTCCCGCCCACCTCCTCGATCTCGCGCAGCGTCGCCACCAACGCACTCTCCGATGCGAGACGGACCGCCGTTGCCTGGCCGATCCCCTTCGTCGCCCCGGTGACGAGCGCGACCTTGCCTTCGAAGGGTTTCATCCCAGCTCCTCCTGTCTCCTGCGCGAGCGGGCGGCTCCCGCTCGGCTCGATCAGCCCGGCGCCAGCACATGGCAGCGCGAGACGTGACCGGGCCCGACCTCGACCGGTGGTGGGTCGACCTCCGAACAGATCGGCTCGGCGATCGGGCAACGGGTGTGGAAGCGGCACCCCGACGGAAGAGAGGCGGCAGAGGGCAGCTCTCCGCTCAGCGCCGGACGCCTTCGGCGCGCCCCGCGCAGGCTCGGCTGCGCCTCGAGCAGGCCGCGGGTGTAGGGGTGGCGCGACTGAGACAGCACCGACTGCGCCGGTCCGGACTCGAGAACCCGGCCGAGGTAGAGCACGGCGATGTGGGTGGCGAGGTGCGAGATGACGGCGAGCTGGTGGGTGATGAAGACGATCCCGAGCCCGAGCTCGGCCTGCAGCTCGGAGAAGAGGTTCAGGATCTGAGCCTGCACGGAGACGTCGAGGGCGCTGACGGCCTCGTCGGCGATGAGCACGCTCGGGTTGGTGGAGAGCGCCCGGGCGATCGCCACCCGCTGGCGCTGCCCGCCCGAGAGCTGGCGCGGGTAGCGGCTCGCGTCCTCGGGGCGCAGCCCGCAGCGCTCGAGCAGCTGTGCCACGAGGGCCGCCGCGCCGGCGCGGTCGACGAGGCCGTGCACCCGCGCCGGCTCGCCGACGGCGCTCCCGACGGTGAGGCGGGGGTTGAGCGAGGAGTACGGATCCTGGAAGACGAGCTGGATGCGCCGGCGAGTGTTGCGTAGCTCTTCGCCGTGGAGAGCGTGGATGTCCTCATCGCCGATCAGCACCCTGCCCGAGTCGACGCCGAGGAGGCGCACAAGGCAGTGGGCGATCGTGCTCTTGCCACTCCCGCTCTCGCCGACGATCCCGAGCACCTGGCCCGGGTACAGCTCGAAGCTGACGTCGTCGAGCGCGACCAGGCGCCGGCGTGGCGCCCCGCGCAGGGTCTCGGTCAGGCTGCGGCGCAGCGGGAAGCTCTTGTGCAGGTGCTCGGCCACGACGAGCGGAGCCACAACGACCGGCGCGCTCACCGGTCGGACTCGACGAACGGGCAGGCCGAGCCGTGGCCCGGCCACTCCCGGTCGAGCACCATCGAGACGTCCCGGCACGCCGGCCGCACCGCGGGGCAGCGCTCCTGGAACGGGCAGCCCGGCGGCAGGTCGCCGAGATCGGGCGGGCGGCCCCCGATCGTCTCGAGGCATGACCGGCGCGCCTCGGGATCGAACACCAGCTCGGCGGCGAGCAAGGCCTTCGTGTAGGGGTGGCGCGGCGACTCGATCACCTCGTCGCGCGAGCCGCGCTCGACGACGTGCCCGGCGTACATCACGGCCACGGTGTCGCAGGTCTCGCCGATGACGGCGAGGTCGTGCGAGACCAGGATCACCGCCATCCCGGTCTGCTCCTGCAGCTCGACGAGGAGGGCGAGGATCTGCTGCTGCACGGTGACGTCGACCGCCGTCGTCGGCTCGTCGGCGAGCAGCAGCTTGGGACCGGGGGCGACGGCCATCGCGATCATCACCCGCTGGCGCATGCCGCCGGAAAGCTGGTGCGGGTAGTCCCGCGCCCGCTCTGCGGGGGAGGGGATGCCGACCGAGCGAAGCAGGCCGACGGCGCGCTCGGCCGCCTCCTTGCGCGAGAGGCCGAGCCGCACGCGCAGCACCTCGGACAGCTGCGAGCCGACCGAGTAAACGGGGTTGAGGGCGGCGCCGGCGTCCTGAAAGATCATCGTAATCTCGCGCCCGCGCACAGACTCCATGCCGGACGCCCCCGGTCCGACGATGCTGCGGCCCCGCCAGACCACCTCGCCGGAGAGGATCTCGCCGGGCTTCGGCACCATGTCCATGATCGCCCGCAGGGTGACGCTCTTTCCGCAACCGGACTCGCCGACGATGCCGAGCGTCTGCGACGGCGAGAGGGCGAGGTCGACATGGTCGGCGGCGAGCAGGATGCCGCGCAGGGTCGGGAACCCGACCGTCAGCCCGCGCACCTCGAGCAGGCCAGCGCCCACGCCGGTGACGCTCACCGGCTCGGGAGCCGAGACCCGCAGCGCGCCCGGCGGCGCGTCGTGCTCAGGCGGTGAGTCGAACATCCGACCCGAACAGATCGGCGAGCCCGTCGCCGATCAAGCTGAACCCGACGCCGACGAGGACGATGACGAGGCCGGGCAGCGTCGAAACCCACCACGAGCTGAACATGATCGTCTGGCCGCTGGCGACGATCGCGCCCCACTCGGCCGCCGGCGGCTGCACGCCGAGCCCGAGGTAGGAGAGCGAGGCGAGGGTGATGATGTTCCAGACGATGGTCGCCATCGCGACGACGTAGTTCGGCCGCAGCACGTTCGGCACGGCGTGGCGGAAGAGCAGGCGCACCGTGCGCAGACCGGCGACCTGGCCGGCGCGGATGTATTGCTGCTCGCGCACGACGAGCATCTCGGCGCGGGTGACGCGGGCGAAGAACGCCCAGCCGAACAGCGTCAGGCCGACGTAGATCCCGGCCAGCCCGGGGCCGAAGACGGCGACGAAGGCCATCACGAAGATCATGAACGGGAACGCCAGCATGACGTCGACGACGCGCATGATCACCCCGTCGAGCCAGCCGCCGAAGTAGCCGGAAACGCCGCCGAGCAGGATGCCGATCGCCCCGGCCATGAGCGTCGTCAGGAGGGCGACCTCGTAGTCGAGCGGTGTGGCGGCGAGCACACGGGAGAAGACATCGCGCCCGAGGTTATCCGTGCCGAAGGGGTGCGCCCACGACGGCGGCAGGAGGAGCGCGGTAAAGTCCGGCGTGTTGGGATGACCGAAGCCGATCACCGGTGCGAGCAGGCTGAGCAGCGGGATGGCGACGACGATCCCGATCCCCGCCCACATGGCGAGCTTCGACCAGTGGCGCTCGGCCGTGGCTCGGCGGTGCAGGCGGGAGGAGCGGATCCCCGCCTCGCCGAGAGGGGCCCGCACCGGTTGCGTAGCGCTCGCCGGCTCAGCGATGGCCACTGAAGCGGATCCTCGGGTCGAGAGCCGAGTAGCAGAGGTCGGTGACGAGGTTGACGAGCACGACGATCGTGCCGAGCACGAGGGCGATGCCCTGCACCACGGGGAAGTCCCGGTTCTGCACGGAGGTGACGAGGAGCTGTCCGAGGCCGGGGAGGGCGAAGACGTTCTCGATCACGACGACGATGCTGAGGATGTAGCCGACGTTGACGCCGACGACGGTGATCGAGGCGACGAGCGAGTTGCGCAGCACGTAGCGGCGCAGCACGCGAGCCTCGCGATAGCCACGTGCCCGGGCGGCCTCGACGAACTCCCTGCTCATCGTCTCGATCAGGCTGCCGCGCAGGGTGCGCACGAGCAACGGCGCGAGGCCGAGCCCGAGCGCGATGGCGGGCAGCGTCAGGCTGTACAGGTGGCCGAGGAAGCCGTCACCGTAGCCAGAGGCGGGGAAGGCGGCGACCTTGACGGCGAAGAAGAGGATGAGCACGAGGCCGAGCCAGAAGGCGGGCATGGCGAAGGTGACCATCGTCACGAGCCGGATGGAGTGGTCTAGGGGCCGGTTGCGGCTCAGCGCCGACGCCAACGCCAGCGGCAGGGCGACGACCACCGAGACGACGGTGGCGTAGAGCGTCAGCAGCAGCGTCGTGCCGAGCCGCGGCCAGAGCAGCGAGCCGACAGAGGCGTGCTGCAGGCTCGAGTAGCCGAAGTTGAGCCCGAGGGCGTGCACCAGGAACGAGCCGTACTGCGCCGGCAGCGCCCGGTCGAGCCCCATCGAGCGGCGCAGCGCGGCGACGGCGATCAGCGGGGCGCGAGGGCCGAGGATCGCCCGCGCCGGGTCGCCCGGCACGAGCTGCACGAGGAGGAAGGTGACGAGCGAGATGCCGACCAGCGCAACGAGCGACTGCCCGATCCTGCGGACGAGGTAGAGCCCCACGGCCGTGCTCAGCCGCTGCCGGCAGAGCCCGGGTCGCGCCAAACCGGGACGCGGTCCGGGCACCCCCTGGCCGCGCTCAGGAGTTCAGCCACACCTCTTCGAGTCGCCAGGACTGGTTGAGCAGCGTCCGCAGCCCCTGCACGCGGTTCTTCACCAGCATCGCGTTCGGCCCGAAGCCGAAGGGGATGATCGGCGGGTCGGTGTAGAGGCAGTAGCGCTGCAGCTCGTGGAAGTTGCGTGCCCGGACCGTCGTGTCGAGGGTGTGCGTCGCCTGGTTGACGAGCTGGGCGGCGTGCTTGTTGTTGTAGAAGTAGCCCCCGAACTGCACCGACAGCGGCTCGTAGAAGAAGAGCGCCATCTCGTCGTCGTCGCCGACGTCGGTCGAGCTGTACGTCGGCGGGAAGAGATTGATGTCGAAGTCCGGGTTCGTCGTCGAGTAGAAGCGGGAGAACATCGTGTCCAAGTCGACGTCTTCGATCCCGAGCTTGACGCCGATCTCGAGCCACGCCGCCTGCAGGATCTCGGCCACCGAGACGGAGTCGGAGTCGGTGCCGACGATCAGCAGCGAGGCGCTGTAGCCGTTGGGGACCGACGACTTCGCCATCAGCGACTTCGCCGTGCTCAGGTCGTACGGGAAGTTCGGCACCGTCGGGTCCCAATAGCGCAGCTGGCCGATCGGGCTGTTGGCGATGCGCGGGGCGTTCTTGAACACCGCCGTGTTGATCACGTCGCGCGGCGTGGCGTAGTTGAGGGCGAGGCGGACGTTGGCCTCCTGGAACGGCGCCCGGCGCATGTTCGGCACGGCGAGGATCACGTTCGTGTACGGCTCGAGCTGGAGCCGGGTGCCCGAAGTGTCGCGGTAGGTCTCGAGCAGTGCGTAGGGCACGTTGAGCCCGATGTCGGCGCTGCCGTGGGCCACCTGCAGCATGCGGGCGTTGTCGTCGGGGACGTAGTTCATCGTCACCGAGTCGATCCACGGCATCGGGCTCTTCCAGTAGTTCGGGTTCCTCTTCAGGGTGATCGTCTCGCCCGGGACCTTGGACTCGAACATGAACGGCCCGGAGCCGATCGGGTGTTGGGCGAAGTCCTTGCCCAGCTTCTCGTAGATGGCCTGTGGGACGATCCCGCTAACCGCGTGCCCGACGGTCTGGGGGAACATCGCCTGCACGTACTGCAGGTTGACGCGCACCGTCGTCGGGTTGAGCGCCTCCACCGTGTCGATCGCGCTAAGGAAGGCGTACTGGCCGTTGATCTTCGGGTTGGCGAAGCGCTCGAGGGAGAACTTGACGTCGTTCGCGGTCACCTTGTCGCCGGTGGAGAACTCGGCGTCGCGCAGGTAGAAGACGTACTCGAGGCCGCCCTTGTCGACGTCCCAGTGCTCGGCGAGGCCCGGGCCGTTGATGAGCGTGCCGGGGATGATGTTGGTCAGCTGGTCGTAGATCCACAGCAACGTGCCGAGGTCGCCGTTGTCGCCCGTTGTAGGCAGCTGCGGGTCCATCTGCGCGATCGGCTCGAAGATCCACGCCCAGGTGAGGTCACCCCCGCGCGCCGGCTTGCCCACGGCGGAGAGCCCGATCGGCTCGGTCACCTGCTGCCCGTTCCACAGCGTGCTGCTCGATCCCGACGAGGCCGCACGGGCCTCGTCGCGCGGCCGCAGCGACATCACGCCGCTGTCGCGCACGGCTGGGAGCGCAACCGCCGCGACGCCGAACGCTGCGGCGCCCTTCAGGAACTCCCGCCGACTGGCGCGCGGCCCGCTGCCGGAGGGATCGTCCTGATCGCGCCCGGCGTGGCGCTCGTCGCCTCCCTGCGGGTGCGAACTGCGGTCCTCGGTCATTGAGCCACCCCCAGACAGTGAGGCGGCCCGAGCCGCCCGTACCCCCAGCAAGCATCCTAGCGATTCGGACGTGCTTGACGTCCTGTATGTACAAGTTGTGACCTTACCCGGTCGCCCGAGCTATTGTCAAGGTCGTCTCTGCCGTTACCGCCCGGAAACGGCGTACCTCGCGGGGAACGTCATCAGGCGCCCGAGACGGCACCGTTCTTCCGAGATCCGATAGGCACTACCATCTCGGTTGAACTCGCATCTCGGTTGAACTCGGCTGAACTCGCCGAGCGAATCGATCGTCAACATTAGCTCGCACGAAGAGGTTTCTTACGGCGGCCGGGTGATAAAGCCCGCCTTGCCCGGGACCGGCCGTGTCGGCTGAGGCGGGCAGGCGAGCTCGCCCGATGCCTGCCGGCCCAGGAGGGTGTCGTGCACGCGCCTGCCCCTGCTCGTTGCGGCCCGACCGCTTTTGAGCCCAGGCGCTTGACCGGCGGGCGGCCTGTCGGGTACTTTGCCATGAACAGGACTACATGCCATGCGTGTCTGTATGCCATGCGTGTTTGTTCTGAGCAAGAGGGGGCCGCTCAGCTTCGTGACGTTCTCTCGCAGTCGTGTTCGTGCCGCCGGATGCGCGAGCAGGCGTCGGAACGGTGCTCGCACAGGCGGTGCACGGCGACGGCCGGATGAGCGAAGGAGACCACGTGGCGACGGACGAGCGGCTCGAGCAGTACTGCGCGGCAATACGTGCTCCAATGCGCCTGACCTACCACCCGCTCTACCGCTTCTACGCCGGCGGCTTGCTCACGAGGCAGTTCCGGGGCCTCCCGGCGGGCGAGGACGACTTCTGGTCCGAGGATTGGGTCGGCTCCTGCACCTGCGCCAACAACGCCGATCCCGACGGACGGCTGCAGGGGTTGAGTACCGTGGAGGTTCACGGCCTCGGCGACGTGCCGCTGAAGGAGATCGTCGAGGCGCTGCCCGAGGAGATGGTCGGGCAAGAGATGGTCGAGCGATTCGGTCCCGTGACCGGCCTGCTAGTCAAGCTTCTCTCGCCTCGCGGCCCGGTTCCTGTGCACGCCCACCCCACCCGCGAGTGGGCGCGGCGCCACCTCGGAAGCGCCTTCGGCAAGACCGAGGCGTGGGTCTTCCTCGAAACGCCCGGCGACGGGCCCGAGCCGGGCCACGCCGGCGCCGGCTTCCTACCTGGGATCGAGCGTGACTGGTTCGTCGCCGCCGTGCGCCGCCACGACGGCGCGGCCCTGCGCTCGGCGCTGCACCGGGTGCAGGTCCGCCCGGGCGAGGTCTATGTCGCGCCCGGCGGCTTGCCGCACTACCTCGGGCCGAGGCTCTCCTTCATCGAGGTACAGGAGCCGACCGACCACATCGTCATCGCCGAGACGAGCGACGACGACGAGGCCGGGGCGACGATGAACCTCGGCTGGGACTTGGCGCTCGACATGATCGACTACGTCGGTTCTGACGCCGAGGCGAACGCGGCGCGCGTCCGCCAGAGCCCGACGCCGTTGCGCCGGCGCGGGTCCTCAAGCGAGACCCGCCTCGTCGGTGCCGGCGTGCTGCCGTACTTCGACATCCGGGCGCTCGAGGTCGAAGACGAGCTTGACATCGCCGACGGGCGCTTCTCGATCGCCGTCGTCGAGTCGGGCGCTGGCAGCCTTGAGGGCGAACTCGGCGCCGTCGACGTCCGGCGCGGCGCCACCTTCGCCTTGCCGGCCTCGCTCGAGCTCACCGTGCGCGCCGGGCACGAGCCGCTACGGGTGGTTCGCTGCCTCGGGCCCGACGTCTCGGGCGACGCCGGCGGCCGCGCCGGCTAGGGGGTAGCGCCGGTCAGGGCACAACCGGCTCCGCGGGCCGATACCGTGGTCCGAGTATCACGAGGCGTACCGCGAAGGCCTACTCGAGGCGCCGGGCGGGCCGCATCAGGCTCGCACTGTCCAGCTTGGTACCCTGCAGCTTTGTCATCCTGGCAGCTCCAGCTACATCACAGCGATCGGGTTGAGCGGCGATCCAGTGGCTTTGGGGACCCGTAAGGGTGCCATGACGACCATGAACTCCCAGCGCTGCATGGCCGCGCAAGCCTGGGCGATGTCTTCAAGGTTGAGGCTGTCGGATGCCAGCATGCCCATGGCGGTAATCTGCAATGGGTGAACCGGGTACGCGATCCCCTCGACCGTGCTTGGCACTGTCTCGCCATCGCCGTCGGGAAGGAAAGCGGCCACGTGCCGTTCGTGCAAGAGGGGTATCGCATCGACGTGCAGTCCGGCCTTGCCGTCGCCGGTGGGCCCGTTGTCCCATGGGCCAAGCTCGAGGCGCCGACGGTGGTGGCCGGTGCGGAACACGAGGATGTCCCCCTCCTCTAGGCGCACACCCTGGGCGCGCTCAGCCTCTTCGAGCTCGGCGCGGCTCACCGCCGTGCCCGGCTCGAGCCACGGCACGCCGCGAAGGCGCGGGATGTCGAGCAGCACGCCGCGGCCCACGACGCCGTGTGCGTACTCAGTGATGTCGAAGGCGTCCGCGCCGGTCGTCGTGACAAGCGCCGCTGGCCGTCCGTTGTACAGCTGGCCGCGATAGGCGATGTGGCACAAGGCGTCGACGTGCGTGTGGCAGTCGCCGTGAAACTGCATACCGATAAAGTCGGTGGCAAAGCGCAAGCTGCCCGAGCCGATATCAGTGTCGTGGCCCGTCGCCATATAGTGGATGGCTGGGTTCGGGTTGTCAGGGCCGGCCAGCTTGTTCACGGGCAGCGACAACGAGATCGAACGACCGTTCCGTACTAACGAAGCGGCGCGGCGTAAATGCTCAGGCTTTATGTAATTGAGGGTCCCCTTGGTGTCTTCGGCGCCCCATCTTCCCCAGTTCTTCACCGAATCGAACAACTGGTCGAACTCGGCTGTTGACCACTTCCGAACCCCCTCGCCAACGACCTGCCCCATCGTCGACCCCCATTCAGAGACTATGCGAGGTTCCCCAAGGGTCGCCCCTCCGTGTCGCCACAAGGCTAGCGACTTGTCTGTACAGGTTCAAGGTCAGTGGACCTCTGAAGGAACTTGCGGTCAGGCGGAGACGCTGCCGAGAACGGCACCGTCGTTGGGCACGCCGACGAAGGAATGGCTGACCACGCGTCCACCTAGGGATGCCCAAGTGTCGGTCTCCACAGCGATGCGCAAACGGTCTGTGCGAAGCCATGCCCGGTAGCAGTCGATCGGCTTGCCGGTCGCATCCCTTGTCACGGACTGGATGTAGACGAGCGGGTACCTGGTTGGCACTCCGAGGCGGCGGGCGAGCGGAGGCGGCGCAGACACGGCCTCGAGCATGCGGCTGCTCCCGGCGACCTCCACCCCGCACTGTTCCCGTAGCGTCCAATACAGCGAGGCCGTGGAGGTCCGCCGTATCTCAGGCAGGATGGCCGCGTACTCGGG
The DNA here is from genome assembly GCA_052325485.1 of Acidimicrobiales bacterium. Taxonomy (GTDB): domain Bacteria; phylum Actinomycetota; class Acidimicrobiia; order Acidimicrobiales; family Palsa-688; genus Fen-671. Next base: position 45,404 of record JBKQUU010000270.1, read on the forward strand.
TGGGAGGTGGTTCACCACGTACAACGCCACGTGGCGGTCTACGCGGCGCAGTCGTTCCACGGCCACGCCCTGCGCGTCAGTAGGAAGCTGTAGAGCCTCGCAAGCCCAGTCGGGCAAGGGCTCGATCCTGGCTCGGAGCACCGTAGACTCGACGGTGATGCCACGCCGGGTCAGCTCGTCGTCGAACAGCCCCCCGGCCCACTGCAAAAGCCACGAGCCGGACGAGGTCCGGTTGACGAACGCCCCTCGGCCCTTCTCCTTGGTGATCAGGCCCTGTTCCTCTAGGGCATGAAGGGCCTGGCGCACCGTAGCTCTTGAAACGCCGTAGTACTCGCTCAAGGACGGCTCGGACGGCAGGCGATCCCCTTGTGGCCACTGACCCGTCTCAATCTGCTGCTCGAAGAGCTTGCGCAGCTGAGAGTGGAGCGGCACCGAAGAGGACCGGTCAATCGCACCGGCAGCGTCAGTCATCCGTGGCTCCTGTTCGAACAGAGCATACCCTGTTCGAACAGAGCATACCCAGAAGGCCACCGTAACCTCTTGACGATGGCGCGGTCTACAGTTAATGTCAGCTCTCGTCAGCTGTCTCGACAGGTGACCCGCCCAGCCGAGCAGCCAGGGGGTTGCAGGGACCGTCTATGGTCCGCTGAGCCCAGTGGAAGGGGTTGTGTCATGGAGCACACAATGGAACGAGTGAGGTTCGAGGGTGGGCGGCCAAGCGGGCCGCTTCCCATCACGCAGATCGCATTCGTCGTGCGGGACATCGAGCAGGCCCTCGAGAACTTCCACCGCACGCTCGGGTGGGGCCCTTGGAACATTTACGAGCACAAACCTCCGGCGCTGCACGACACGTACCTTCGCGGCGAGCCGACGCCCTTCACGATGATCGGTGCCGAGGCCCACGTCGGCCCGATCGATGTCGAGCTGATCCAACCGGTGGACGGTCCCAGTATCTATAAAGAATGGCTCGACGAGCATGGTGAAGGCGTGCATCACATCGCGGTGATGCGCGCGACCATGGAGGACGCAGCGGAGACCGAGGACCATCTCGCGCAGCTCGGGGCCCCGGTGATCATGGAAGGTCGCATAGGCGACTCGATCAGGTTCTTCTACGTCGACGCCCAGCCGACGCTGAAGGTAATCTTGGAGTCAGGCAGCGGCCACGCGGTGGACATGACGCCAGTGCGCGTCTACCCGGCTCAGGACTGAACCGAGCCGCTGAACACGCGGGCCAGCCTGCGCGCGAGCCGACCACGCAGGGCGCGGGCGTGTGCCCGCACGCCGGCAAGGCGCCAGCGGCGGCCTGCGCCCTGGGCCCATTGCTGTACGTACAGGATGCTGTTATAGTGGCCGCCGGAGGGGTGGGAAGCTCACCCACCCGAGTACCAGACTCTGAGCCTGGACCAGCTCATCGGCCCAAAGGGGAACCGGGATGAAGATTCTGGCTGTAGGTGACTCGTACATGCCTCGCCGCTACTTCGAGCAAGCCTTCGCTTCGCTGGAGCCCTACCACAAGGTCGAGTACTTCCAGGTCGAGGACAAGCCGTTCTCCCCTGGCTCACCGTCCGAGCTACGCATCAAGGAGTACCTGGGGACGCCGTCCGAGCTGAGCGAGCAAATGGCCGGCGTCGAGGCACTGGTGGTGCAGGGCGCCCCGGTCACTGACGCGGTGCTGGATGCGTCGTCCGAACTGCGTCTCGTCGGTTGCGCGCGGGGAGGCCCGGTCAATGTCGACCTCGAAGCGGTGAACGCTCGCCGGCTGCCGCTCGTGACCACCCCGGGCAAGAACGCCGAAGCGGTGGCCGACCAGACGATCGCTTTCTTGATCATGCTGGCAAGGGGTTTTCCCAAGGCACAACGGTTTTTGGACGAAGGTCATCAACTTAAAGACAATTGGGAAGGCGCCAAATTTACCGGCAGCGACCTCCGGCGGCACACCCTCGGGCTTGTCGGCTTCGGCTTGGTCGGACGTCAAGTGGCGCGAAGGGCGATCCCCTTCGGGATGCGGGTCGTCGCTTATGACCCCTATACGGAGATCGGCCCGGACACCGGGGTCCACCAGGTGCCGAGCCTGGACGAGCTTTTGAGCGAAGCCGACTTCGTCTCCGTGCACGCCAGGACGACCAAGGAGAACGCGAACTTGTTCAATGAGGCCGCCTTCGCCAAGATGAAACCCGGTACCTACTTTGTTAACACGGCTCGCGAAAGCCTGGTCGACGAGGACGCCCTCGACACGGCGCTCGAGTCCGGCCGGCTTGGAGGAGCCGCACTCGACGTCGTTAGGCAGAGCTCGGAACCGAGACGCCATCGGTTGTTGCGTCACCCGAACGTAGTCATGACCCCGCACATTGGCGGCGCCACTCATGAGACCCTGCTTCAGGGTGCCGAGATGATCGCCGACGAACTCCGACGATTTGCGGCGGGAGAGCCGCTTTGCAATGTCGTCAACCGTGAGGTAATCGGGCTGTGAGCGACGGGTACCTGCTCGCGATCGATGTCGGCACGGGCAGCGCCCGTGCGGTCCTGTTCGGCACGGACGGACGTCAGGCGGGGATAGGCCAGCGGGAGTACAGCCACCGCGAAGCTCCCGGAGTGCCCGGTTCGCAGGTCTTCGACACGGCGGCGAACTGGTCGCTCGTCGCCGAATGCGTTCGCGAGGTGCTCTCAAGGTCGCAGGTACCTGCTTCAGAGGTAAGAGCCGTCTCCCCGACGAGCATGCGTGAGGGGATGGTCCTCTACGGCCGAGACGGGAAGGAGATCTGGGCCTGCCCGAACGTCGACTCGCGCGCCGGTGAGGAGGCAACAGAGCTCGTCGCCTCGGGCGAGGCCCAAGAAATATACGACCACGCAGGCGACTGGGTCTCGATCACCTCCCCGGCCCGGTTCCGCTGGATCGCCCGTCACGAGCCGGAGCTGTTCTCGCAGATAGCGCACGTTGGCATGCTCGGGGACTGGGTGCTGACAAAGCTCTCCGGCGAGTTCGTCACAGATGCGTCCTTGGGCTCGAGCTCGGGGATGTTCGACCTCGCCGGGCGTGACTGGTCCAAACAGGTGCTGGGCATCTGCGGGTTGAGCCGCGACGTGTTCCCGCCGGTTGTCGAGTCCGGGACCGTCATCGGTGCAGTCAGCTCCGAGGCCGCGGCCGAGACGGGCCTGCTGGAGGGCACGCCCGTCGTCGTTGGAGGTGCCGACACCCAGTGCGGCCTGCTCGGCATTGGGGTGAACGCCCCCGAACGGTTCACCCTTCTCGGGGGCAGCTTCTGGCAGAGCACGATGCTCCTCGACGAGGCCCTAGTCGATCCGAGGTCACGGCTCCGCACCTTGTGCCACACGACGCCAGGACTTTGGATGATGGAAGGGATCGGCTTTTACTGCGGCCTCGTAATGCGCTGGTTCCGAGACGCCTTCTGCGAGCTTGAGCTGGCACAGGCTGCGGCGCAAGGCGTCGACGTCTACTCCATCTTGGAGGACAAGGCTGCCAAGCTGCCCCCGGGCGCGCACGGGGTCATCGGGCTGTTCTCGAACGTGATGCAGGCCAACCGCTGGGTGCACACGACGCCGGGCTTCCTCGGCTTCGACATCGCCAACTCCGAACGCTCCGGCCGTGCCGCGTGTTTCCGCTCTATCGAAGAAGCCGCTGCCTACGTGGCGCTCGCGCACCTTCGCATCATCGAAGAGGTGGCCAGCTGCAAGGTGGAAGAAGCGGTGTTCACCGGCGGAGCCGCTAAGGGCCACCTGTGGCCGCAGATCGTCGCCGACACCCTCGGGATCCCCCTGCACGTCCCGGTCGTCAAGGAGTCCACGGCCCTCGGGGCGGCGATCTGCGCCGGCGTCGGAGTAGGGCTGTGGGCCGACGCCGACGAGGCCGCCGCGTCGGTCGCCGTCTTCGCGCGGACCGTGGAACCGGACGAGCAAGCCAGTGCTGCCTACGCCACGCTCGCCGAGGACTGGCTCAAGATCTACCGAAGTTCGATGGAGCTTGCCGAATCCGGCCTGGTACGCCCCCTGTGGCGGGCGGCCGGCACCTGACCGATAATGAATGGAGACAAACATGCCCGAAGCCGACGCAAGATCCGACAAGAACTTCTACGAGAACATCCCGGCCCCCAACCAGGGCTTTTTCTTAAAGGGCTCGGCGGGTTACGACTGGGGGATGAAGAACCGCCTCTCGCGGATCTTCCGCCCCGACACCGGCCACACCGTCATGCTCGACATCGACCACGGCTACTTCCAGGGCCCCACGACGGGCCTCGAGCGCGTGGATGTGACGATCCTGCCGTTGGCTCCGTACGCGGACGCCCTAATGTGCACGCGCGGGATTCTGCGCTCGACGATCCCCGCCACACATCGCGGCGGCGTCGTGGTCCGCGCCAGCGGCGGCCCGAGCATCCTGAAGGAGCTTTCCAATGAGAACACCGCGGTCGACCTCGACGATGCCGCCCGGATGAACGTGCACGCCGTCGCCGTCCAAGCCTTCATCGGCGGTGAGTGCGAGACCCAGTCGATCGCGAACCTGACCAAGCTCGTCGATGCCGGCTATCGCGTGGGCATCCCGGTGCTCGGGGTGACCGCTGTTGGCAAAGAGCTCGTGCGCGACGAGCGCTACCTCGGCCTCGCGACCCGGATCTGCGCCGAGCTCGGCGCCCAGATCGTGAAGACCTACTATTGCGAGACCGGCTTCGAGCACGTGACCGCCGGCTGCCCCGTGCCCATCGTCATGGCCGGCGGTAAGAAGCTGCCGGAGCGGGACGCTCTGAGCATGGCCTATCGCGCCATCCAAGAAGGTGCGGCCGGTGTGGACATGGGCCGCAACATTTTCCAGTCGGAGTCCCCCCTCGCCATGATCCAAGCGGTCGGCAAGGTGGTCCACGAGGCAATGAAGCCCGAGGACGCCTACGAGACCTACCAGGAGCTCGCCCTCGACCTATCACGGGCCGAGCGGTGAGGGCCACCGTCCGGCAACTGCTGGACGGCGGGCCCACTATCAGCGTCGGGATGCTCACGGCGGACTTACTGCGGCTCGGCGACGAGCTGGCGGTCCTCCAGCAGACTGGCGCCAACGTGGTTCACGTCGACGTCATGGACGGGGTGTTCTGCCCGCAGTTCACAGTTGGCCCCCCAATAGTGAAGGCCATCCCTGAGTGCTTCATCAAGGACTGCCACTTGATGATCGACGATCCGCTCCCAAAGGTGCAGTCCTTCGTCGATGCCGGTGCCAGCATCATCACTTGTCACGTCGAGTCGACCAGGCACCCGCACCGGGTGCTGCAATCGCTCGCAGGCAGCGGCGTGATCCGTGGCATCGCGCTCAACCCGGGCACGCCCCTCGATGTCATCGAACCGCTGCTGGACGAGCTCGAGCTCGTCTTCTTGCTCGCGATCAACCCGGGCTGGGGAGGCCAGAAATTCCTTCCCGGCACAGCGAAGCGCCTAGCCGCCGCCCGCGAGATGATCGGCGACCGGGAGGTACTCCTCGAGGTCGACGGGGGCATCACCAAAGCGAACATCGGCCACGTCGCGACTTTGGGCGCAGATCTTGTCGTGAGCGGCAGTGCCATCTTCGACGGCGTCGCCCCGTTGGACAATGCCCGTTTCATGCTCGACGCCGTCCACAAGCGAGCCGCTGGAGTTGTGCCATGAACAGTATGGTCATATGAGAGCCGCCATAATAGAGGCGGGCGCATGAAGCGGTTCGAAGGCAAGGTTGCCCTGGTTACGGGAGCCACCAACGGCATCGGCCGCGCCGCCGCCGTCCGTCTGGCGGCAGAGGGCGCCCTCGTCGCCGTCAACCAACGACCCACCGGTGACCCGTCCACGACTCTGAAGGAGATCAAAGAGGCCGGGGGCGAGGGCTTCCCGGTCATCGCTGACATGAGCGAGCCACAGCAGGTCATCGACATGGTCCAAGAAGTCGCGCAGCGAGGCGGTCATCTTGACTACCTGGTCTCCAACGCGGCCATCAACCCGTTCATACCCTGGAACGAGACCACGCTCGAGCAGTGGGACCTGATCTGCAACACGAACTTGCGCGGGAGCTGGATCGTCACCACAGAGGCGTGCAAGCAGATGATCGCCGAGCGCCACGGCGGTGCCGTCGTCTGCGTAAGCTCCATCTCGGCCCACGTCGGGGCGCCCTTCCAGACCGCCTACTGCGTGACCAAAGCTGGCATCTCCATGCTGGCCAAGGCGCTCGGCAGCGTCGTGGGCGCGCACGGCATACGGGTCAACTGCGTCGAGCCGGGATCGGTACTGACGAACATGAGTGCCCCGATGATGGACGAGCCCGAGGTCTTGAAGTACTACGTCGACCGGATCGCCCTGCACCGCATCGGCGACCCGTCCGAGATGGCCGCTGTGATCGCCTTCCTCCTTAGCGACGACGCGAGCTACGTGACTAGCGCCACATTGCTGGCCGATGCCGGCTTCATCGTCAACGCCGAGCTTTGAACCACCCGTTCCCAACCAAGCCCACTCATAGGAGGCCAAATGACGATCGCTGCGCGTGAGGGACAGGACCCGCTCAAGCGCCAAAGGGCCTTGGTCCGAGACACCTACGGCGCCATGATCGGTCGACGCGTCGAGGACGTCCCGACGCCGGCCATGCTGCTCGACCTTGCCGCGGCAGAGCGCAATATCGCCCGCATGGCTAAGGCCCTCGAGGCTCTGCCAGCCGACATCCGACCTCACATCAAAGTCCACAAGTCGGTCGAATTGGCGGAACGACAGGTGGCCGCCGGGGCCATCGGGCTGTCGACGGCGACAGTATGGGAGGCGGTCGCCTTGGCATGGGCCGGGCTCGACCACCTCTTCGTCGTCAACACCGTCGCACACCCGGAGAAGGTCCGTATCCTCGCGGAGCTGGCCCGCAACCGCAACGTCCTCGTGGCCGTCGACGAGGTGGGCAATGCGCGCGTGCTGTCCGCGGCTGCAGCCGCAGCGGGCTCACAGCTGGGGGTGATGATCGAGGTGGACACGGGCATGGACCGTGCCGGGGTCGACACTGAAGACGACGCTATCGCCCTCGCGAAGGAGGTCTCCGCTCTTCCCCACCTCCGCCTTGAAGGGATCACCGGGTACGAAGGCCATTGCTCCCTTGAGTTTGACCCTCAGCTCCTGCTCATCAAGCAACGCGCGGCGATGGACCTGTTCCTCCAGACCGCTGAGCGCATGGAGTCCCTGGGGATCCCTTGTCCGGTCCGTTCGGCGGGAGGCACGGTCACCTGGAACCTCACGGCTGAGCGTCCCGGCGTGACCGAGATCCAGGCCGGTACGTACGTCGTCATGGACAATTTTCACGGCCACAGGGTGCCCGGCGGCTTCGAGCATGCTCTGACGATCGCCACGACCGTGATCAGCCGGGCGCCGAAACGCCTGATCGTCGACGCCGGCAACAAGTCGATCGGTGTCGGGGGCGGCCCCTCGCTCATCGAAGCCGACTTGGAGGTTTTCCGCTTCGATGAGGAGCACGGCATCTTCGCTGTCGCCCCCTCCGGCACCACCGACCCCGAGCCGAACCTGCTCGTGGGCAGCTGGGTACGTCTAATCCCGGGTTACGCGCCGGCGACGGTGAATATGTACGACAACTACTACGTCGTAGAGGACGGTCGAGTGGTCGACGTATGGTCGGTCTTCCCGCGGGGGCCAGGCCATAACGGGCTCACCGAACTGCCTTGAGGAAGGCAGCCCGTCCGGGCCGTCGTTGCGCCGGCCGGCGTCGATCTCGGCTTGGCGCACCCAGCCCTGCACCGCCACCAAGCAGCAATGCGATCTTTTTCATGGCAAGGACCACCTTTCGTTGGGTTACAAAGCCTCGTGATTGCGGTCCGGGTGGCCTGAACATGACGCAATCACGCTCGAAATCCTTGTACCCAACAGGCGGCACCTTTAGTCGAGCGCCGGCGCTGGCTGCAGTGAGTCTGAGCGCAGCAGTAAGGCCAATTTTACGCCTCTTGTCCTCGCAGCAACGCTGGTAGGGGAGTTGTGCGTACGCAGCCATGAAACTCACCGCACATAGAAGGCTCTGCTGCCGTCTCGCGGTTCAGGCACAGGCCAGGGTTCCGGTACCGACCGAGTGCGCCGTGCACTGCTCGTTCGGGTACTACCCGGCCCGGGAGTACTTGTGGCAGGTCAATTCTTTCCGTGGGCTGCGCGCCTATGACATAGCCAAGTTGATCGGCGTGGAGGTCACCCTTCCGGGCCCCCTCGTCGCTGGCCTTTGGGAAGAAATCAGTCCCAACGCCGAAGAACGGCGCGCCACCGGCGTCTTCCCGGCCGCCGTCGCCGTTCCCGAGGACGCCCCCCTGTTGGACCGCCTCTTGGGGCTGACGGGGCGGACGCCCTCGGGTGCCTCCATCGACAGAGGTCCGGGCCTCGCGGCCCCAGGCTGATATCGAAGAGGGAGTGAGCTTCGGGAGCACTACGGCCGACGGCGGGAGTACCGAGCTGGGCCCGGTCGCCGGCGGCGCCGAGGCAGCCCGTCTATTACGGCTGCGTCGACTTCGGCCCCCTGCGTTCGCCAGTACCTGCGCATCCCTGCGGCCACGAGGGTGTAAGCATGCAGCGAACCGCTTTGGGGAGCCAAATGGGGATCCACGCAAGGCGAACAAGGGCGAACTAGTGCGAACGACAAACCCTTTAACTACGGGACGTTTTGACCGTGTGCGAACGTCGGCGAACGCCGGATCCAGACTCCGCAGTTAAGGGTCCAGGTGCCCCAGTGGTTCACTGCCGGCCCCGATTCCTCCGTCGAGGTCGTTGTTAGCGAGCACGGCTCCGAGCGTATGGCAGTGACGGACGCCGTGGCGCTCGGGACCATGGCTGCCACTGCTACCGCGGGTCCGTGTCCGGGGCCTCTCTGGGTTTCCGTTGTCTGTGGGTCCTACCTGGGCTGGTCGGTCCTGTTGGGCCGCGTAGCCGTCGGGGTGGTCGTCTTCTTCTCCTTCACGCCTCTGTATAGGCCAACGATCCTGATGACCCCGGCGTTGGGCTTGGGGCCGCGTTCGTGACCGCGCTACTAGTCCAGGTCATTGCCTTTTCGCATGGCTGGGAGGTGCGCTTGGGCTTCTGGCCCGTCAGCAGAAAGACCGTCGTCAGACGACCCGATAACGGGAAAGGTTGGTGAACGCTCCTTGCTGGGTCACGACGAGTGGTCAAGAACTTCGAGGGCCCGGGGGGGCAGTGATATTCCTGCGCTTCCAGAGAGCGCGAAGATGACCGAGCGGCGGATGAGCGCCCGTTAGCGGACAGGAGCGGGACCCCTCGGGAGTTGTAGTCCGCGCAGGGCGCACGCGTGGAGGGACCACGTACCACCGTCCCTGGCCGTCCCGGCGCCAACCCGCGTTCCCGACGGACCTGCGCTGGGTGCCAACGCAACAAAGGGACGTTCGGAAGCTTACAGGTGCCCTGACCTTATGGCAGGTTCGACGGTGAGGTGGTGGTCCTCGTCCCCCCCGTGAGCAGAGGTGCCGAGGACCGCAGAGCTCAGTACCTGGGCCATATCGCGGTCACGCGCCTCGAGTGCGTAGGCGTAGACTCGCAGGGTCACCGAGGCGTCTGCGTGGCCCAGGCGGCCGGCCACGGTCCGTACGTCAGTGCCGGCACCGATCGCCACCGTGGCGGCGAAATGGCGCAGCTCGTGGAAATGCGTGGCGATGCCAAGCTGCTTGGCGGCGCGCTTGGAGTAGTCCGTGAGCGAGTCGGGGACGAACGGGCGGGCGCCGGTGGCGACCGGGGACAGGATGAAGGGGTCAGTCACCAGGGTCGTCCCGACCACTGCGCCGTAGGCCTCTTGGTCGGCTCGGCGCTTGGTCAGGAGGCCCAGCAGTGCGTCGTCCAGGGCGACGTCTCGGCGCTGATGGGTCTTGGTGGGCCCCTCGCTGGTGACGCCATCGATCTCGGTCAGGCTGCGGGCGATGGTGAGCAGGCGCCGTTGCCAGTTGACGTCCGACCACCGGAGGGCGCAGAGCTCTCCTCGGCGGGCGCCCGTCACCGCCCCCAAGATGATGGCGAGGGCCAGGATGGGCGACGACCCGTCGGCGGCGGCAACGAGCCGCTGGACAGCGGTGACATCGGGAGCGGAGACCGTGGTGCGGGTCAACCCCGGGGGCGTGGCCCGGTCGGCGGGGTTGAGCGGGACCATGCCCCACTTGACAGCTCGGTCGAGGGCGGCGTGGAGCACCGAGTGGAACCGGCGGACTGACGACGGCGACAGGCCGCGGGCCAACAGGTCGTGGTAGAACCCGTCGAGCTCCGGGCCGTTAGCCTGTCCAGGCGGACGGCGCCGAGCGCCGGCTTGATGTCGTGCTCGATGCAGCGCCGGTGCTCCTTCACGGTGTAGGCCGAGCGGGTGAGCTCGATGTCGGTCAACCACCGGTCTAGCTGCTCGGCTACGCTGGTCGGGTCAGGACACTTGGAGAGGTGCGAGAGCGGCCGAATCGGGCTCACTGCTAATCGGTCTTCCTTCGTCTACACGGACGGCGACTAGTGGTCTGAGTAGGACGTTTGTACGCGGAGTTCCTCTCCAAAAGGCTCGGTTGGGTAACTCGTGGCCGAAGTTGTTACCCAAAGAGTTACCCAAGGCATAGTTGCGCTCCGAGACTCCTGACTGGCGCGGCGACGCAGAACGGGTTCAGCTGAGTCGTCTCCGGAGCCGTGGTCCCGAGGGAGTCGTTCGGGATGTCAGAGCACGCGCCCGATCACGACTGCCCGCTCCCCGCGGCAACGCCTGGCAGTACTTGAGCGACAGCGTGGCCGGCGCGGCCGAGCTGGGGGCCGACGCGGCTGGCTACTACGCGGCCAAGGGGACGCCGCCGGGCCGGTTCCTGGGCCGGGGGCTGGACGGGCTCGGGCCGGACCCGGGGTCCGTGAAGCCGGGCGATGTCGTCTCTCCCGAGATGCTGCACCGGATGCTGACCCAGCTGGCGGACCCCATCACCGGCCAGGCTCTGGGCCGGCTCCCCTCGATGGGCCAACGCGCCCCTGTGGCCGGCTACGACCTCACATTTCATCCGCCTAAATCGGTCTCGCTCGTGTGGGCCATGGGGGACCAGGCCACCAGGATAGCCATAGAAGAGGTCATGGCGGAGGCCCTCGGTGAGGTCGTCGCCTGGGCCGAGGACCACGTCTTTTTCACCCGCGCCGGCGCCCAGGTCGCTCGCCTAGAAAGCGTCCGGGGTGTGGTGGCCAGCACGTGGCTGCACTACGAGAGCAGAGACGGCGATGCCCAGCTCCACCACCATCGTGGTTTGGAACCGAGCCCGGACCGTCTCTGACGGGGTGTGGCGCACCCTGGACGGCACAGCCCTGCACGCCTGGGTAGTGGGCCCTGTCCGAGCGCCAAGTGGGCTTGGTCGAGGACCTCATGACAGAACGCTTCGGGGTGGCGTGGGCGGAGACCAGGGCCATCGCGGCTTACGGCGCTCGCTCGCCTAGAAGTTGGAGCCTTGGATACACCGGCTCGCCCGATTACTGGACCAACGTGCCCAGCCCGCACCAAGTCGAGCGGGCCTTGCAGTACACGAGCGCCTGGAACGCACGCCGTCTACACTAAGGAGCTGCCGCCCTCGATCGCGATCACCAGACCCCGGCCGTAATCGGTGGCCATGGCCCGGTCGGTCCCCTTGGGCCCGAGAAGAGGGTCCTCGTGCATCGCCCCCCCGACCCACGTTCACGCTCGTCGGCACCGGGATGGGCGCGTCGGTCTCTTGGGTCTGGTAATCCTTCATGTGGTGGTCCCTTTGCTCTCGGTTGTCGTGGTGGACACCCGAGGCCTACCAGACGGCAGGCCTCGAGCGGGGGACCGCCTCCTCAAGTTCTACGACGAGCGGGACAACCTCCATGAGCATCGGCGGGCAGGTTGTGGTCGC
>JBKQUU010000271.1:0-87693 GCA_052325485.1 Acidimicrobiales bacterium
GGCTGAGCCGGCTGCAGGACCAGGTCGATCGCACGGACGCGGCAAAATACCAGGCTGTCGTCCTGGTTTACGGTCTCTGCAACCTCGCTCTGGAGGGTTTGCAGGCCAGGGACCTACCCGTCGCGGTGCCCCGTGCTCATGACTGCATCACGCTTTACCTCGGGTCTCGGCAGCGCTACGATGCCGAATTTTCGGCCACGCCTGGCACTTTCTACTACTCAGATGACTACATGGAGCGACAGGCCCAGGTCGGTACCAATGGTCGCCGGCTGACCATGGGCGTGCTGACCTCGACGGACCAGGATTACGAGTACCTGGTCGCCAAGTTCGGCGAAGACAACGCGCAATACCTTATGGAGGTCCTCGGGCAGTGGCACAGCCACTATGACCGGGCCGCGTACGTGGAGACAGGACTGGGGAAGTCCGGCCCGTTCAAGGAACAGGCCGCCGAGGACGCCCGCCAGTACAGCTGGCGCTTCGAAGAGCTCAAGGGCGACCCGGTGCTGGTCCGGAAACTGCTGGCCGCCGAATGGGATGACGATTTCCTGGTCTTGCAGCCCGGCCAGCGCATCGCCGTAACGCATGACCGCCGGATTATCGAGGCCGTATAAGGGCCTTGGCGCGGCTCGGCCAGCCCGCCAGGCTCATCAGCCTTGCGCCAAGGTGCCGAGCAAGGCGGTGACGAGCACCTCGGAGTCACGAGCGGCCCGCTCGGCCTGCTCGGCGCTGTCGGGTCTCGGAGGCCTCCCGTCCATGGCCGGCGGCCCGAGCGGCGACCAGGACGCGCCGGTAGTGGTGCCGAACACTACCCGTACTGGCCAAGGCGCCCTTCCTCGACGCCAGCTAGTCGAACGGGCTCGGGTCGGTCATTTCGCGGACGATCTTTCTGAGGGCGCTGATCAGGTGCTGCCGCTCGGCTCCATCTCGCTCGTCAGGGCGTGCCGGTGGGCCCGGCCACCGGGAGCCTGACCGTGAATATTGTCCCCGCGCCCGAGGTGGCGACCTCGATCCGACCGGCGTGGCGGTCAACGACCGTCGCCCACGCCATGGCCAACCCCTGGCCGGTACCTTTCCCGAAAGGCTTGGTAGTGAAGAAGGGCTGGAATATGCGCGGAAGGACATCTGGTGCAATACCCGGCCCGGTGTCGCCCACGCTCATGCATACCTGGTCGCCCTCAGCCCACGTCTTCACCTTGATCTCCCCCCGTTCGCCCGTCCTGTCCCGGGACTCGCCTACGGCGTAGGCGGCATTGACGAGAAGGTTGATCACGACCTGGCCGATGGCACCAGGGAAGCACGACACCGTCGGCAGGGTGCCGAGATCGGCCGTCACCTCGGCCACGTACTTGAGCTCGTTGCGGGCCATGGTGAGGCCATAATTGACCAGACGGTTTATGTCCATTGGCTCCGGGTGGCTCGGGTCGGGACGGCCGAACGCCTTCATCGCCCGCACGATCGTCGCCACCCGCGCCAGGCCCTCCTTGCTCTGGGACAATGCCGGCGGGACCTCGGCCTGGACAAAGTCGAGGTCCGCTTCCTGGCAGGCCTGTTCGAGCATGGCGGCGACATCGTCCGGCGCGCCACCCTCTCGCAGTCGGGCCGCGGCGCTCTTGGACACCGCCAGTGCCCGGAGGACGGGCCCCCAGACGTCGGTGAGGAACGAGAGATTGTCGGATATGAACTGGGTGGGGGTGTTTATCTCATGAGCGATGCCACCGGCCAGCTGGCCGAGGGCCTCCATCTGCTGGGCCCGGCGCAGGTCCTCAGCCAAGCGGAGGCTGTCCGTAAGGTCCTCCACGGTGGCCACCACGGTGCGCAGCCCACCTTCTTTGTCCTTGACCGCGACGTCGTTTACCTGGACGACCCGTACCGTCCCGTCGGGTCGTCGCACCCGTCCCTGGCGCGGCCCTGGCTCCGGGACGGACTGGTCGGCCTTGTCCCCGGCTGCGGTCGTCGCCGGCCCGGCCACAGCTCCGTCGAAGAGGTCGGCCTGAAGGCTGCCGTTGATCTGCTCCCGGGGCCGCCCGACGATCTCGCACAGAGCGCGGTTGGCGTCGGTGATGCGACCGTAGGCGTCCAGGCAGAGGATGCCGGTCGGCGCCCGGTCGAAGATACTGCGGAACCGCTCCTCGCTATCTATCAGGGCCTGCTCGGCGAGCTTTTGCACCGTGATATCCCGGACCAAGAGGCAGACACTGGTAGGAGGGCCCTGCCAAGCACCGATAGGGGCGAGCCGGCCCTGGAACCACCGGGTGCCCGCGGCGACCTTCAGGCTGTACTCACAAGTCTCCGAGCGGCCCGTCTCGAGGACATGGCGGATAATTCGGGTAAATCGGAGGCCGATCTCTTCGCCGACCCTCTCACGGATCGTTCCCCCCAGGAGCTCGCTCCGGGGCGCGGCCAGTAGGGTGTCGTCGGCGGTCCAGATCCCGAGGTAAGTGCCGTTCTCGTCCAGCTCGAACACAACATCACCGAGGGAGGAAAGGAGAGCCTGGAGGCGGGCGTCACTATCGGGCCGCACTTCGGTGGCCCCCCGGGGCCCGCCAACGTTCATCGACGCACCGCTCTACCCCGGGCCGGGAGCATTGGCAGCTGGCTCCTGGAGCGCCCTCACTTGGCGAACAGTCGTCCAGGGCCCCCCCTCGTGCGTGTCAGTGGTGAACATGGCTATAGACATGGTCGGCAACAAAGCCCGGGGTGTGAGTTTTGGCTGGGCGCAATCTACTGGCATCCCCCGTGCGCCCCGCCTGTGCTGGGCCTCCGTGGGCCGCGGCGCCCTTTATGTACGGGAGCAAGGCGAGCGCTCCCGTGCCAGGACCGCGAGATGGTTGCCGAACCGGTGTCCCAGCACGGCGAGCCGGCCTATCCTGGTGGGAGCCTGCCTCGGTAAAGGTAGCTCAACCTGGTGCTCGCCACGGTAGGCTGCCATCATCTCAGACGAGATGAGATACGATAAGGTGGCGAAACTCTCCCCGCGCCTACGAGCCTTGCTCGTCTTGGTCGTATTTCTTTTGGCCGCGGGCATATCGGTATTTCTGCTGTGGGGCGGCCCACCGTCCGGACCGGCCCAGCTAGTCCCGCTGTACACCGATAGTGCGCCCCAGTGGGTGACGGCATGCTCCGAGGTTAGCGACACCAGTCACAAGTCCTTCATTGTGGCAAACGTGCAGCAAGGGCCGGGGACGGCGCCGGCGCCCGCTTGGGAGAAAATTATCGACAGCTGTTCCCGTTATGGACGGGCGCAGGTCCTCGGTTATGTGTGGACTGATTACGGGAGAGGCGGCCCCGGCGGTGTCACCTCTATTGACGCCCAGGTACGGGCATGGTACACCATGTACCCCGGTCATGTCGGCGGCATCTTCTTCGACGGGGTGTCGGACGTAGTCCCGGGCACCGGCGTCAGCAACCAGGATTTTTACCGCGACCTGGCTGGGTATGTTCACCGCACAAGAGGGATGGCCGCCCAGGTAGTGTTCAACTTTGGCGCTAACCCCGTCGCAGGATGGATGTTCGACGCGGCAAGCGTGCTGAACGCCAATGTCATAGTTACTTTTGAAGGTTCGTACAATGTTGCCGGCCAGGATCCGCTGACGGCTTGGACGCCGGCTCGCTGGGAGCTGCGGTACCCAGCGTCGGATTTTGCCGCTTTGGTCCATAGCGCCCCCGATACCGCGGCCCTGCCACAACCCGCCACGGCGTGCCATGCGCTCCGGGAAAAACATCTTGGTTACTTATTTGTGGGCACGTCGTACAACGAGCTCTCGGCCTATTTCTCGGCGTTCGTCCATAGTTGTTGACGGCTCGGGAGCCCCAGCAACCAGAGTGGCGCCATGGTCTCGGACCGGGGCACTGCCTGCCAGCTGCAGGAGGGTCAGGGAGTGCGGCGGGAACGTCCACTGGAAGCTCCCGCGCCCGAGGCCAACGGTCCACAAAGTAGCCCGCACCACTTCGGGATCGGAGCGGGTGTTGAAGGCGGTCGGGCTCGGACCGTCGATCAGATCGGCGTGCAACTGGCGCCCGTCCCAGGGCCCGTCAAGCACCACGTGCTCTCGCACAGAGCGGTCAGGGCTGGCGTTTATGACCAGGAGATCAAGCTGCCCGGTCGGCGATATGGCTGCAGTAGCCCACAGTTCGGGCGCCCCCCGGCCAGGGCCCATCCTCGGGGCCCGCACCTCCGATACGCTCAGTCGCTCCTCGCCGGCCAGGTCCCTCATGAGGCCGAGCACCTCTCCCGAGGGCTCGGCCACAAAATCTTGGCCTGCGTGCACGACCATGGCGTTGTCGGCGCTGAGGCCCGTTTCGACCATCGCCTTACCAATGCTGAGCGCGGCCTCGACGGGCGTCATTTCGTTGTCGAGCGCTGCTTTCACGACCGTGCTACCGGGACCGAAGGCCGTGGTGAGACGGGCTTGGAGGAAAGGGTCGGAGTCGGCGAGGTACTTCTGCGCCACAGGCACGCCGTGGTCGACCCACTCGACGAGCTGAGCCCCGACCAAAAGCCCTTCCTCCAAAGACAGGTTGAACTCTGGGTCAGTGGCCGGCACCGGCGCCACCAGCTGGCCGTACTCGGTGACCAGCACCGGGACGTCCCTGCCCGCGTAGCGATGGATTTCGCTCTGCAGGTGGGCCAAATCTGACCCCTCCTGGACCGGGAAGGCCAGAAGGCTCTCTTCGTACCGCAGCAACGGCGCCCCGATGTCCGGTGGCCGGGCGTACTCGTGGAGCTCCACGCAGTCGTACGGGTACCTCTTGCCCATTACCTGAAGGAAGGCGATGTCTGTTTCTTCGCTCTCGCAGATGCTGATGTGAGGGTTCATCCGCTTCATCGCGTCGTAGAACTGCACAAAACCGCGGTGCGGCCCGGACTCGTAGCTGGCCGTTACCTCCGCCCCCGCCGGGGGGACTAGCCCATGGTCGCCGTCACCGAACTCGATCCCCCCGGTCGAAGGGTCCAGGCTATAGACCCGCGCCCCGGGGCCGGCGGCGGCCAGGTTGCCGACCTCGGACCAGGGCCGGCCGGCCACATAGACCTTGGCGCTGCCCGGTACGACTGGGGGGAAATAGACGTAAAACGTCTGGTGCCGGCCACCCGTCGATACGGAGGCGGAAGGCAGCTCGTCGGCGAAGGTCCCCACCTTTTGGCGCGTGAAAGAGGTGGTGCCTCCAAAAGCGTACAGACAGGTCGCCGCCTGGCCGGCCGGGCAGGTCCTTAGCTGCTGAGCGATGTCGACGACGCGACCCGAACGCCACCCGTACTGACCGGGGAACATCTGCTCGTTCCCGACCTCCCAGAAGGGCACCTTATAAGGCGCCCGATGACCGTCCTTGGCCCGCAAGCCGGCCCAATAGCTGGGTTCCTCAGGGTTAGAGGAGGGGTGCGTGGTCCTCGGCGCCGTCATATAGGCCACGAAGTCGGCCGCCTCCTGGGCCGTGCCCGTGGCGAAGTTGACGGTGATGGTCCCGACGGCACCGGTCTGGTCGAGGAGCCGCCCGAACTCGTCCGGGCCCACCGTCGAGCTTTGCGGGCCGTCGAGCACACAGCAGACGGCCGAAAGCTGGGCGGCCTGCATGCCGTACGGCTCGTTGGCGCTACGGTCCTGGTGCGGGCCGATGGCGCGCTCCCAGTCGAAACTGTCGGACGTGGTGCCTCCCGGGTAACGCAGCGCGGTCACGCCGAGGCGGCGGAGCATCTGGACGAAGCCCGGGTAGAAGGACCCGGTCGCCACGTCGAAGGCGCCCTCGGCGTCGTCCGCCCAGAGCAGGTTGGCGCCGAACAGGTACCTGCTGATCGTCCCGAGGTGCTGAGGTCGGACAACGATCTCGGGTACCGCCGAACTGCGAGCCATGGCTTGTGCTGCCCGAGCACCGGCTGTCGGGGTCGGGCCCAGGCCCAGCCCAGCCAGTCCCAGCAACGGGACGATAAAGGTCATAATGGCGCCAGCTTTAACTAACCGCAGGAGTTTGACCGAGCGACGCGCGCGCGCCGGCTGGATCATCTTTACCATCACCCCATTAGCACACCCGCGCCGGTTGGTAACCGGCGAGCGGTGAACGCCGTCCCTGGGGCATGAACTCGAGCGAAAGGCACGTAAATCAAGGTACCCGGACAACCCTTAAGCGATGCCGCGGGCCAGCCTCTACCGTGAGCTGTCCTCAGTAATTTCTCAGCAAAGTGCCTGTTTCAGTGATTTCTCAGCAAAGTGCCAGTCTCAGCAATTTCTCAGCAAGTGCCTGTCCCGGGCTGACGGGCGCCACCGGTACCGTGGAGAGGCCTGTCCTGACTAATTGAACTGAGGCAACCAGCGCTCGTTGGCCGTGAACATGTCGTCCGTCAACTGCCATATCTCGTCGAGCGAACAGACGGCGGCGGTGAGAGGGTCGAGGGCCATGGCCTGGCGGACCACCTCCCTGTCTCTTTCCATGTGCCCCTTGACGACAAGTTCCTGTACCGCGATGTTGCTCCGGTTCAGGGCCGCGAGCTGTGGCGGGAGGGCCCCGACGACGCAGGGGTGGACCCCGGCCCGGTCCACCAGGCAGGGGACTTCGACGCACGCTCCGTAAGGCAGGTTCGCTATCAGGCCGTCATTGGTCACGTTGCCGTTGATACGCAGAGGAGAGCCCGTCTGCTCGGCATGAACGATGCGGGCGCCGTACTCGTCCGAGCGGAACATCTCGATCGGCTCGGTGCCGGCGATCTGGCGGGCGACCTCGGCTTCATAGGACTGCTCTTTGCGTTGCCTGGCCGTCACACAGCCCCCCGTGCGCCCATAGTCGAACCACGCGGAGTACTCGGTCCCGGCGGCCTCGAAGGCCTCCACCAAGGCGGCGAGGAGCTCGGGGCGCTTGCGGAAGTAAGGAACGTACTCAGAGGCGTGGCCGCTGGACTCGGTCACGAAATAGCCGAAGCGGCGCATCAGCTCGAAACGCACAGGTTCCATGCTGAGCTTCTCCTGGTCGCCGAGGAGCGCTCGCAAACGTGGGTAGAGGTCGTCGCCGCCGTGCTCCAGGGTAAGGAACCAAGCCTGATGGTTGATCCCCGCCACCCAGTAATTGAGCTCCTCGAACGGGACCTTGCAGTAGCCAGCCAGCAGGCGTGCCGTCCCCTGGACGCTGTGGCACAGCCCAACTACCCGCAACCCGGCCAGGGCCAGCCTCCAGGTCAGGATGGCCATGGGATTGGAGTACTGCAGGACAAGGGCGCCCGGGCACAGCTCTCCCATGTCCTCGACGAGGCCGTCGAAGACCGCCAGGTGCCGTAAGCCACGAAAG
Organism: Acidimicrobiales bacterium; assembly: GCA_052325485.1. Lineage (GTDB taxonomy): Bacteria > Actinomycetota > Acidimicrobiia > Acidimicrobiales > Palsa-688 > Fen-671. The sequence continues at coordinate 7,270 of JBKQUU010000271.1, forward strand.
ATCCCGCCAGGGCCGATGGTGTCGCCCACACATTGGTTGACCCCGAACTTCTCCGGGATGCGAATGTCCGCTTCCCACTGGCTCACTCCACCCGCCTGGATGGTGACGATCACGTACTCGGCCCCAGCCAGCGCCTCACGACGATCGGTGGTGGCGATGACGCGCACCGACGCTTTGGCCGTGTCGACCATGCGCCGGACGAGCTGCTCCGCACCTGAGAGCCGCTCGCCGTCGATGTCCATGAGCACCAGCTCAGTGGCGCCCAGCTCCGGAAAGCTCAGGATGTCCCGGGCAAGGTTCCTGGTGAACACGACACTTCCCGCCCCGATGAAAACGATCCTCACTTGGAGACCTCCAGTCAGCCGGCTCGCGGCTGTGCGTACCGGCGGTCCCAGTGTGTCAGTTGGCCTGAGCGAGGGCCAAGCTGGCGTAGCTATCGAAGTCGCCGTACGCCTCGCTGGGGTACTCGAGGTGGTCGCGGCCTCGTCTGGCCTCGGGCGGCCGGCGGCGACCGGGTACCGGCCCCGGAGCGGCCCCCAGAGCGTGCGCCGGGGTGTAGGCGTCCGCCGCCCGGTCCAGGTCGACCTGGTCGACCGGTTCGACCAGCCAGTCCTCCTCGGGCGGTGCGGGCCACGCCGCGCCATTTTCCGCTCGGGCGCCGACCGGCACTTTCGGTTGGGACGGCACCTTCGCTTCGGGCAACACTCTCGGTTCGGACGACCTAGCCAGGCGCGTCTTGGTCATGGTCACCAGCAGGTAGGCGTACGCGACCAGGGCGAGGTCACTGAGGACCTGCAGCGACAAGGCCACCACCGAGCGGCTGAGGACCGACGCGATGGCGCTGACCACCACCGCCGCTAGCAAGACAGAAAGCACGTCGCGGCGGCGGCGGCGGGCCTTGAGCCGATTGGCGCTGAGCGTGGCGGCTGCCAGGGCCGCGGGCAGGGTTCCCGCACCGCCCGGCAGAGGCCCGGCGGCCAAGGGGCCGGGCTCGACCAGAGGCTCCGCCAGGCTGTAGGTGGCGCCGCTAACGGTGTAGGGCAGCGGCCGGCGGCGGTTGGCGGGCGGCACGCGCGTGGGGCCGGCGTGCTCCAGCGCGTACAACTCGTTACGGAACAGCCCTATCGAATCACCAAAGGCGGGCCGCCGGGACCACAGCCAATAAACCACGACAACGCCCCAGAGGATGGCGACCAGAAACTCGGCTCCCATTTATCTAACTCCTCGGCCTACCGTCGGTCTTTCATCGGACGGTAGTCTGCGCAACACCAGAAATGGTGGATCCTCCCGTTTTGGGGTCGCAACGGGGGAGGACGTCAGCGCTCGAAACCCACGTCGTCACTGCCTATGAGGCCATCGATTTCCTCTTCGATAGGCCGGGGACGGCTCATGTCGGAGGGTGCCGGGGCGAGGATGGTCGTCGCCTCCCGGCGCCAGTTGCCGCTGCGGCCACCGGTCTTCTCCCACAAGGCGAGGTCCCCGATAACCATGGCGCGGTCAAAGGACTTGCACATGTCGTAGATGGTGAGGGCGGCGACGGCGCAACCGGTCAGCGCCTCCATCTCGACCCCCGTCCTGTCGACGGTCTCGACTTGGGTCTCCACTTCGACGTAATCGTCGCCGATCGTGAAATTGATGGTCACCGCTCCCACCAGCAGAGGATGACAAAGCGGTATCAGCTGGGCCGCCTGCTTAGCCGCCTGGATCCCGGCCACCCGTGACACAGCCAGGACGTCGCCTTTGGTGATGGCATTACTGGCCACCTTAGAGGTGGTTTCGGGCTGCATGTGCACCCGGCAACGAGCCATCGCCCGGCGGTGGGTGGGATCCTTCGGAGTGACGTCGACCATGCGGGCACGTCCCAAGGGGTCAAGGTGTGTCAGGCCGTGATCGGTCACAACGTTGATTCTATGCCAAACGGTCCTCGGGGCCCATTGGGCGGCCCAGGACAGCCGTCGGGGCGGGATCTCGGACCGCCGGCCCGGCCGACGACGCCGGCGCCCAGCATGGGCAGGAAAGCCCTGTGGCTAGCCCTGTTCGCGGGCCAGGCGTTCGACGAGGAACTTGCGGAACGGCGGCCCGAGGTCCTCGCGTTCGAGAGCGAGCTCCACCGTCGCCTGCAGGTAGTCGAGCTTGTTGCCGACGTCGAACCGACCTTCGCGGAACGTCCAGCCGTACACTGGCTGGCGCTCGGTGAGGGCCTTGATGGCGTCGGTGAGCTGGATCTCGCCTCCCCGGCCGGGCTTGGTGTGGGCGAGCACGTCCAGGATTTCCGAGCTGAAGACGTAGCGGCCCATCACGGCCAGGTTGGAGGGTGCCTCACCGGGCGCCGGCTTTTCGACCAGGTCCTCGACCTGCACGATGTTGTCCTCGAGCGGCTTGACGGCGGCGCAGCCGTACGAAGAAATGTCCTCCGGGGCCACTTCCTTCAGGGCAATGACGCTACGGCCGTAGCGTTCGAAGGTCCCCAACATCCCGGCCAGCACGCCCGCCCTGGGGTGCATGATGTCGTCGCCCAGCATGACGACAAAGGGCAGGTCCCCGACGTGCTGGGCGGCCACCAGGACGGCGTGCCCGAGACCCTTGGGCTCTCCCTGGCGCACGTAGTGGATATCGGCCATCTCGGCGATCCGCCGCATCTCCTCGAGCTCGTCCAGCTTGCCCCCCTCCTGGAGGTAGTACTCGAGCTCGAACGAACGGTCGAAGTGGTCCTCGAGGCTGCGCTTGCCCCGCCCGGTAATGACAAGTATGTCGGTGATGCCGACCGACACCGCCTCTTCCACCACGTACTGGATGGCCGGTTTGTCGACCAGGGGCAGCATCTCCTTAGGCTGAGCCTTGGTGGCGGGCAGGAAGCGAGTCCCCAGCCCGGCGGCCGGGATCACGGCTTTACGAACCCTTTGTGACATGAGCGGCCTCCTTGTCAGGGCCGCCACCCGGCCCCAACTATGTCAGCCGGAGCTTTGGCCCCGTCGTCCTGCCTAGGTTCTACCACCTCAGCGGCCCCAAACACCCGGTCTGACGACTTGCCGCTCCCTGGCCTAAAGCCCGCCGCCATCCTTGTCGCTCGCCGCCTCGGCCCGGCTAGACTTAGCAGTTGAACCGTGAGAGTGCTAAGAAAGGGCCGCTTCACATGCCAACCTACGAGTACGCCTGCAAGTCCTGCGGCGAACATCTCGAAGTCGTCCAATCGTTCAAGGACAGCGCGCTGACCGAATGCCCGGCGTGCGGGGGGGCGCTGCGGAAGGTCTTCGGGAACATTGGCATTACCTTCAAGGGCAGCGGTTTCTACAAGACCGACAGCAGGTCAGACGGGCACAAAGGCGCCTCCAAGACGCCCGAACCGAAGACGGCCGAGGCCGCCGGCAATGACGGCGCCGGCAAGGCCGCGGCGACGTCGGCCGACGGCTCTAAGGCCGAGTCGCCCTCTGGGGACCGTGGCACGCGCGACGGCGGCAAGAAGGACACCGGCACTAAGGACGGTGGCACCAAAGAGGCCGGCGCCAAACCGAGGGTGGCCGCCGGGGCGGGGGCGGCAGCCGCCTCCTAGACCGGGGCGGTGCCCCCCCGTGCGCCGATTTCCGGTGCGCCGACTTCGGGTGCGCCGATTTCTCATGTACCGCTCATCGACATCTCGGAAATGGCCATGGTCACCCCCGCGGCCGATGAGGGTAGCCACTGCAGGTCGTTGCCCACCCACGAGACGGCCTGGAGCATGCGCTGGATGCTCGACGCGATCGTCACTTCCCTCACCGGGGAGGCCAGCTCGCCGCCCCGGAAGAGCAAGCCCTCCGCTCCCACCGAGAAGTCTCCGCTCACCGGGTTCACACCCGAGTGGAGCCCGCTCAGGGATTGGACCAGCAGGCCGTCCCCCACTCGGGCCCTCACCTCGTCCGGGCTGAGCTCCCCGGGCAACAAGTAGACGGCCCGGGTACCTACCCCGGGGGCGCTTTTGTAACCGCCCCGCACCGCGCTGGCCGTCGAAACCGTGCCCGCCCGACGGGCCGAGGTGCTGTCATAGAGGTAAGCGCGCAGCACACCGGCCTCGATCATCGTGTTGCGCCGGCACGCCAGGCCCTCGTCGTCAAAAGAGGCTGCCCTCCACGCCGCCGCCTGCGTCGGGTCGTCCACCAGGGTGACGCCGGCGGCAGCCACTTCCTGGCCCAGGCGTTCGGCGAAAAGGGAGGTCCCTTTCAAAACCATCTCACCGCTCAGCACCGAGCCCAGCAGGCTGGTCAATTGGGCGCTGACGCGCGGCTCGAAGACAACAGGTAAGTGAGCGGACCTAGGCTTGGTCGCCCCCAGGAGCCGCACCGCCCGGGTAACAGCATCTCCTGCCGCCTGGGTGGGGTCGAGCTCGGACGGGGCGCGCCCGACGCTGTAACCGTAAGCGACCTGGCTCTCGGGCCCGTCCCCGGCCACGGCGACGGCGGACAGGTAACACACCGTCGAGCGGTCGCTGCCCCGCACGCCGAGGGAGCTGGCCAGAGCCTTCTCGCGGCAGGTGTCGCCCCAATTGGCCGACTCCACCTGCCGGACCCGGGGGTCACCGGCGCGGACCGCACGCTCGAGGTCCAGGGCGGCGTTGACCTTCTGGGCAGTCGGGCACTCCTCCAGCTCGTCGCGCCAGAGGTCGAGGGCCGTAGGGCGGGCGCCGTCCGGCTCGGGCAGCCCGACCCAGGCCTCAGGGCTTGAGAAGGCGGCGTTGTCCCGGGCTTCGCCCAGGGTCTCGGACAGGACCTCCTCGTCCAGCGCCCCGGCGTAGGCAAAGCCCTGGCGGCTCCCCGACACCACCCGGATACCGGCCCCGGCCGAGGTGGCGGACGACAGGGACTCCACTTCGCCTTCGTACACTCGGACCTCGGTCTCGGTCCCGCGCGAAACGTAAACCTCTACGTCTTCGCCGTCCCGGGCCCAACCGGCCACCCGGCAGGCCAGCTCAAGCAGTTCGCTCACCGCGCCGTCCCGCCGATGGTCATGGCCCGCACCCGCAGTGTGGGTTGGCCCATCCCGACGGGGACGCCCTGGCCCTGCTTGCCGCAGGTGCCCGGCCAGCCCATGGCGAAGTCGTTACCGAGCACGTCGATGTCATGCAAGACCTGTGGGCCGTTGCCGATGAGGTTGGCGTCCCGGATGGGATCGGTCACCTGGCCGTCTTCGATCATGTAAGCCTCGGTCATGCCGAAAACGAAGTCCCCGGTGGCGGTGTTGACCTGGCCACCGCCCAGCTGGGCTATGTAAACGCCGCCAGGGGTCTGACGGACGATCTCGTCCGGGTCCTCCTGCCCGTTCAGGAGAAAAGTGTTGGTCATCCGCACCATGGGCAGGTGCTGGTAGCTCTGGCGGCGGCCGTTGGCCGAGGCCGGCCGGCCCTGCTTGCGGGCGCGCAGCCAGTCCCACATGTAGTCCGTCAGCACGCCGTTGTCGATGAGGACGTTGCGCGAGGTGGGATGGCCCTCGTCGTCTATGGCCAGGGCACCCCATTCATGGCTCATCGTCCCGTCGTCCACCAGGGTCACCGAGGGCGCTGCTACCAGGGCACCGACTTTACCGGAGAAGACAGACACGGCCTTGGCGATGTGGTCGGCCTCGAGCCCGTGACCGCAAGCTTCGTGGAAGAGCACTCCCCCGCTGCCGCACTTGATGACCACGGGCATTGTCCCAGACGGTGCCGGCCTCGCCCTCAGCTTGACCAGGGAGCGGCGGGCCGCCGACCGGGCTAGCTCCTCGACATCGTGGCGGTCGAACAGCTCGAACCCCATCGTCGCGCCCACGCCTTCTCCTCCCGTCTGCATGCCCGTGTCCCCACTGGCTACGACGGTCACCCGGAACTGGGCCCGCACCTGGTCGTCGGAGGCTAGGACGCCCTCGGAGTTGGCCACCAGGACCTGGCGGCGACCGTCACGGTAGAAGGCCTTCACCTGGCGTACCGCCCCTCCGCAGGCCCGGGCGGCGGCGTCAGCTTTGCGCAGCAGCTCTACCTTGCGGTCCTTGCCCACCTCGGCCGGGAACAACTCGACCGGCGAGGGGCTCGAGGGCTGCGAGCGGGACAGGGCCACCACGCTTGTGCCCCCACCACCACTTCGCGCCGCCCCCGATGCCGCCTCGGCCGCCTTGAGCAGCCCTGGCTCGGACATGTCGGCCGTATGGGCAAAGCCCGTGGTGTTGCCGGCCACGACACGGACACCAGCGCCGCGCTCGCGCCCAGAACTGATGTCCTCGATGCGGCCGTCGTCGAGCGCCACCATCGACCCACGGCGGTCCTCGGCGAACACCTCAGCGAAGTCGCCTCCGGTGCTCAGGGCTTGGCGCAGGACACGCGCCACAACGGCTTCGTCGATCAAAGCAGGGGCAGCAGCTGCGGGGGTCATGGTCGGGACCAAGCTAGTAGCCGGGTCGCCGTACAGCCCGTAGTGCCCACGCCGTACCGCCCTGAGCTGCTAGCAACGACTGCTGATCTCGGAGCCCGGGGACACGAGGTAGCTTGATGGGGTGCTTCTGGAGACGATAAGCGGCCCCAGCGACCTACGGAGGCTTGACTACGAGCAGTTGGCGACCCTGGCGGGCGAGATCCGAGAGTTCGTCGTCCAGGCCGTGTCCACCGCCAACACCGGCCACCTGGGCAGCAACCTCGGGGTCGTCGAGCTCACCCTGGCCCTGCACCGGGTCTTCGACTCACCGCGGGACTACCTCATCTGGGACACCGGGCACCAGGCCTACGTCCACAAGCTCGTCACCGGCCGGCGGGACATGTTCAGCTCCCTGCGCCAAGCCGACGGGCTGTCGGGCTACCCGTCCCGAGCGGAGTCCGTGCACGACTGGGTGGAGAACAGCCACGCCTCGACCGCCCTCAGCTACGCCCACGGACTGGCGGCGGCGGTCAAGCGCAGCAGCCATCCCGGGCGCCACGTCGTCGCCATTGTGGGTGACGGCGCCCTAACGGGGGGCATGGCCTATGAGGGCCTCAACAATTTGGGCCACAGCGGGTCAAGGGTCATCGTGATACTGAACGACAATGGTCGGTCTTACGCGCCGACGGTCTCCCGCCTTTCCGAGAGCCTCACCAGGTTGCGCCTCCACCCCGGGGTCAGCTCGGCGCGGCGCCGTATCGAGTCCGCCGTCCGAGACTTCCCGCGCGTCGGGAGCCTGGCTTATTCGAGCCTCCAGGGATTTTATTCCGCTATCCGGGAAGTGATCGAACCCCCGGCGTTCTTCGAGACGTTGGGCGTGCGCTACGTCGGTCCTCTCGACGGTCATGATGTCGCCGGTATGGAACAGGCTTTCCGCCAGGCGGCCGCCTTCGACGGCCCCATTGTCGTGCATGTCATCACCCAGAAGGGCCGAGGTTACAAGTTCGCCGAAGAGGACGAAGAAAAGTGCCTCCACGACGCCGCCTCTTTTGACCCCGCCGTGGGCCCGACACAATCCTCCCGAGCGCTCAAGGGTTACACGCTCGCCTTTAGTGAATCAATGCTGGAAATCGCCGCAGAGCGCGACGATGTGGTGGCCATCACGGCGGCAATGCCCGGGCCCACCGGGCTATTGCCTTTCCAGGCCCGCTGGCCGGAGCGGTTTTTCGACGTCGGCATCGCCGAACAGGCCGCTGTCACCTCGGCCGCCGGGATGGCACTGGGCGGCTTGCGGCCCGTGGTGGCCGTTTATTCGACGTTCCTCAGCCGGGCCTTCGACCAAGCCAACCTGGACGTGGGCCTGCACGGCCTGCCCGTCGTGTTCGCCCTGGACCGGGCCGGCATCACCGGGGACGACGGGCCTAGTCACCACGGGATCCTGGACATGGCCCTCTGCCTCAAGATCCCGGGCATGACCATCTTCGCCCCTTCGTCCGCCCAAGAGCTGAAGGTGATGCTGCGCGCCGCCCTCGAGCTGTCCGGCCCTTCAGTGCTGCGCTTCCCCAAGACGGCGGCCCGGCAGGTGCCGCCCGACAAGGTCGGCACCGGTCTGTCCGCCCGCCGCGTGCGTCGCGGTGACGGTTCGGTCTGTATCCTCGGCGTCGGCAAGTTGCTCGAGGCGGCCGAGGAAGCAGCCGCCCTGCTCGCCGACGAAGGCGTGGAGGCCGCTCTCTGGGACGTGAGGGTGGTACGCCCCCTTGACCCGGTGATGGTCGCCGACGCCGGCAGGCACGCTCTGGTGGTGACCGTGGAGGACGGGATCCGCAACGGCGGGGCCGGGAATTTCATCGCCGATGCCATCGCCGACCTCAACGCCAAGCGCCAGAGCCCGCCAGTGCTCAACCTCGGGGTCCCCACGGCCTACATCCCGCACGGCAAGCCCGAGCGCATTTTGGGCCAGCTTGGCCTGGACGGGCCGGGCATCGCCGCCTCGATCTTCAAGGCCATCGACCCCGTTCCAGGCCTGCGAGCGCCGGCGGACATGGGCGCCGAGGTCGAGACCTCGGTCGTCGAGGCCGACGCCGCCAGCTGGAGCTGAACAAAGCACACCGGTGGCCGCCTGGCCGTGACCGTCTGAACGCGCCCCTTGCAATGCCGGGGGCCTTCATCTAGGAGGTGGGGCCGTCTTGGCCCCAGCGGCCTCCGCTGGGTCTTCGACCCAGTCGGGGCGGTCGTCCATCAGGAAGCCTACAGGTACTGCTACGAACGAGACAATGGCAGCCACGAGGATGGCAACGTGCAACCCGCTCATGAACGAAGCTTGGCTCCCGGCCACTATGGCGTGCTGCAGAGGAGCGGGTACCCCGGCCAGGGTGGGCGCGACACCCTGGGCGATGAGCTGCCTGGCCTGCTGCAGCTCGGTGGCGACGGTGGCGGGGACGCCGGATGTCGTCAACTTGGCGAACAGCACATGCCCGAGCCTTGTCGTCAGTACGGAACCGAGAACGCTCGTGCCGAGCACGCCGCCTATTTGCAGCGAGGTCGACTGGAGGCTGCCTGCGATGGCAGCGTCGTCAACAGGTGCGCTTGACACGATGGCGGAGGACGCGGACACGACCACGGGGCCTATGCCGAAGCCCAGCACCACGAAAGGCACCCAGACATGGACGTAGGGTGACATCGGTTCGAGCCACAGCAGCCCTGCCAACCCAAGCGAAATGAAGAACATCCCAAACGGCACCGCCACACGTGGCCCAAACCGCTCGTTCAGGTAGCCGCCCAGGGGGCAGGAGAACACGAAAGCGCCGCTGATGGGCAGGACCCTGAGGCCGGTGGCGACAGGGTCGTAGCCGTGCACGTTCTGCAGGTACAGGGAAATAAAGAAGAGCACGCCGAACAGCGAGAAAAACACGAGGACCGTCGCCACGCAGCCAAAGGTGATCCGGCGGCTGCTGAACAGGTGCATCGGTACCAAGGGCGCCACAGCCTTCAGTTCGGCCAAACCGAAAGCGACGAGCAGGACGATGCCGCCGCAAAGAAACCCGATGGTCTTTGCGTCCCCCCACCCCCAGGTGTCGGCCTTCACCAGGCCGAACACGACACAGAACAGGCCGCCGGCCACCAACAGGAGCCCGGGGATGTCGACGTGGTGCCTGTGATGGGTGTCACGGCTCTCAGCCAGCGTGAACAGGCCGAGCAGGACGGTCACGGCTCCGATGGGAAGGTTGATGTAGAAGCACCATGGCCACGAAGCATGCTGGACGAGCAAGCCTGCAACCACGGGACCGGCTGCCACCGAGACTGCCGCAGCGGCGCCCCACACTGCGACCGCGAAGTTGAGCCGCTCCTTGGGGAACGCGCTGCGGACGATGGCGAGCGTGTTCGGCATCAACATGGCACCGAAGACACCAAGCACCGCTCGGAAGGCGATAACGCCGCCGATCGAGCCGATAAGACCGACGCCGAGCGAGCTGAGGGCAAAGCCGGCCGTCCCTATGAGCATGAGCAGCCGGCGGCCATAGCGGTCGCCGACCTTGCCCATCGGGACGAGCAGGACTGCCAGGGCCAGCAGGTAGGCGTTGGCTACCCACTGCAGATCTGAGAGGTTGCCGTGCAGGCCTTTGGCTATGTAGGGGTTGGCGACCGCAACGATGGTGCCGTCGAGGCCCACCATCGCGACGGCGAGCCCCACGGTGATAAGGACCCAGGTGCCATTGCCCCGGATCCCCCCAGTGTGGCCACCCCCGTTGCTGCCATCTCGCTTGTCCCCGCCTAGCCCGACCTGCTGGGCACCCTCTGGGGTCCTTATGACGTCCACCGCTCCTCCTTGGCGTGCTCTGCTAAATGGCACTTTATGCCATTTAGCATAGTATGCCATCGTTGCTGTTCGAGGATGTACGATGTAGCTGTGCGATTGGAGGGCGTGCCCGTGGTCGATGCCCCGCTGACGTCGGTCGCAGCTGGGGCCCAGAGCGAGCAGCCCCGTTCCCCCTCCCTCACAGAGCGGAGGATGGAGAGGACGCGCCGTCAGCTGGCCGAGATGGCGGCGCGGCTGTTCCTCGAGCGCGGCTACGAGGCAGTGACGGTGGAGGAAATAGTCACTGCCGTGGAGGTGTCCCCGAGGACGTTCTTCCGGTACTTCCCATCCAAGGAGGACGTACTGGACGAAATCCTCGTCAATGAGGCCCAAGCGATAACCGCAGCGTTGCGCGCCCGCCCAAAGGAGGAGCCGGTCCTAGACGCAGTGAAGGCGGCCGCTGCTTCCTGGTTAGGGACCGCCCAGCGGGACCCCCGCACACTCAGGCTGTTCGCCCTGGTCGTGCGCACCCCCGTGCTCAGGAGCCGCTGGCTGCTGAGGCGCCACGGCACACAGGAACAGCTAGCTGAGATCCTGACCCAGAGGCTCCCGGTCGGCACCGAGCCCAAGATGGCGTTGCTTGCTGCCGGCGCCCTCATCGCCGTCGTCACGACGATCTTCGAGTTCTGGGTCGATGACTTGGACGACGCAGAGACGTTCACCCTCATGGACAGGGCGCTCGAGGCGGTGGTCGACGGGTTCGGCTGGGGGGGACACGATCGAGACCTCGGTTGTGGCGATGTCCGGACGGTCGGCGGAGCCTCAGTTGTCGAGGCCGACGCCGCCTGGTCGAGCTGAACAAAGCGCACCTGGACCCGCCTGCCGCCCCATCTGATGGCACTCTTGTACAGGGATAATATATGAAAGATATTGAGAGCGCTTCTCCCCCAAGTCCACCACCTCCCAAGGAAGGCGCTCGTGCACGCACAACTCTTCTTCGCTCCTGAAGTCCTGCCCGTCCGACCGTGGCCGGACGACGTCAGGGGCAACCTCGGGCATGACCCGCGGTCGACGTTCGTGGGAGAGTACTGGTTAGGCATCCTCGGCCCGTCGACTAGAGCCAGTAGGAACCAGGGCCCACACATGACCGTCCGGCAATATCCGTGCTGGCGGCTCGGTAGCGGTCTAAGGGCCTGTGTTCTGGCACGCTCGGCGCTGGCACGCTAATCAGGCGGAAAACTTAGCCTTCTACCCCCGAATGGCGTCGTCTAGAAATAGTTTGCCATCGCCACTTTGGTCAGAGCGGCCACCTTCGATTTTGAGAGCACCTTTCCCACAACGTCGCCGACGATCTTTTCACCCTGGATACCAAGGACCGCCTCCAGGGTGAGCGATCCGCTCGACTGCTCGTACAGGCCGGGCACACCGAGCCCGCTGTAGGGCGTGATGGTGTAGGTCGCCCCGGAGGGCTTGTTGGCGAGGGCGGAGGCTTTGATGTCCTGGTAAATCGTGGACACCGGGAGCGGCTTGGACAGGCTTTCGTAGACGATGCCCACGCCTGCGGCCGTCCCCTCCGTACCGTAGCTGCAAGTCGTCCGGAACACGGAAACGTTGCGCTCCTGGTCAAAGGTGAAAGACCCGGTATAGACGGTAGCCGCAGGGACACGGTAGCCCAGGACATGGGCGATAGCCTCAGGGCTGACGGCCGCACATAGAGCAGGCCTTGCCGGCGGGGCTTTGTGCGATGCCAGGCGGGGGGATCCGGCGGCGATGCTCGGCGTCGTGATCAAACCGATAGCGGCGGCGGCGACAATCAGCGTGCGGCGGGCCGGGCCTCGCCAGCCCTGGGTGCGGTCGCAACGGTCCTGGCGCTGGGGAGGAGTGCGATCCACGTTGAGCCTCCTTCGTCCGACGGCACCCGGCGAACGTTCCCTCGGTAGCCCTCAAAAGCGGGTGCCGGGAACGCTAACAGCCAAACGTGTGACTGTCGAGTGCCTCCTCGACCCAAGGTGACAGCCGGCTTTGGGGTTGCCCTGGTACGACGGGGCCCTCCACAAGAGCCTGATCTCTGAGGCCTTTGAAGGTTGGGCCTCTCCGCCCAGCTCGGACGTGAAGGGCCGGACCGTTTCCGTGCCCTAGATGGGCGATGCCGCCGGGGTCGTCCTGTTGTATGGCGACGACTGGACCGACTCCCGCTCGCTGCTCCGGGTCAACGGTGTCTGGAAGATCACGAACAAGACGGCGACCCACAGCAGCAGATAACGGTCGCTACTGCGGCGGCACCTTCAGACCGTCGAGCATTAACGCGCCCCTTGTGCATTCAAAGTACATGAAATAGACTGACAGCGCTTCCTCCTCGATGTCCACCACCTCCTAAGGAGGCGCTCGTTGCACCCACAACTCTGTTTCGCTCCCGAAGTCCTGCACGTCCGACCGTGGCCGGACGACGTAATGGACAATCTCGGCCACGATCCGCGGTCTACCTACGTCGAGGAGTACTGGCTTGGTATTCTTGGCCCCTCGACGGTGTGGCTCCTGCGCCGGTTCGCCGCCGGGTTCGAGTACAGCCCTGAAGGCTTTGACCTTGACCTGGCCGAGACCGCCCGCTCGCTCGGCCTGGGCGATCGGAGCGGCCGGCACTCGCCCTTTGTCCGCAGCATCAACCGGACCATCCAGTTCGGGTTGGCGCAACTGGGCGACGCCGAGGCTCTTTCCGTGCGCCGAAGGGTGCCCCCGCTCAACCGGGCGCGGCTGTGCCGCCTTTCGCCCGCCCTACAGGCCCGTCATGCCACCTGGCAAGAACAACAGCTACAGCTCCCGGCGGACGAGCACCAGCTCCGCAGGGCGCGCCAGCTGGCGCTTTCGCTCATGGACCTGGGCGACGACTATGGCGCCACCGAGCGCCAGCTGCTGCGCTGGCGCTACCCCGGCTCGCTGGCGCGCCAGGCCGTGGAGTGGGCCGGCCGGCAAAGGTGCTCGGGGCTTTTCAGCGCCGCCGGCGCCGATTTCGGGACGGGGGGCGACCCTCCGTAGAGTGTTGGTCCAGAGCCGGGGCCGTGCCACATCAGCACTGGGGCCCTCGCCACCCAGCGGACGAGAAAGGAGAGCGAGTTGAAGCGAGCGTTGGCGGCGATGACCGCGCTGGCTATGCCATGCGTGGCTGTGCCATGCGTGGCTGTGCCCGTGTTCACCCCCTACGCCTCCGCGGCCTCGGTGCCCGCCGAGGCCGCGGCCTGTTCCCTGCCGCTGGTCCACGACATCTACGACGGCTTCCATGTCGGCGTCCCCCGAGGCTGGGACCTGTCCACCTTGGGTGGCCAGGTCGCCGTCGGCCCGAGCCCGTCGAGCCCAGAAGGTGTGGAGCTGTACGGCGCCCTACTGACCAAGGGGGTTACCCCGGCGGCGGCCTTCTCCGCCTTCATGCGTTACGAACAGGGCCTGGTGCGAAAGTCCGGGAGCGTCTTCAACTACCAGGTGCAGGCGGGCGGCCGGGGCCTGCCTGCGGCGTCCGTTGAAGCCGAGGTCAGCGGCGTCCAACTGGCTGGGGAGGCAAACGTGAGAGCCTTGTCGCTGCCGACCCAGCTCGCCTCCAGTGAGGCCCTGGTCAGCTTGGCGTACGGCCCCCGGGCGCAGTTCGCCGCGGAGGCCCCCACCCTCGATGCCATAGGGCGCTGCTACGGGCCCGAGCGGGCCACGCTCTTCGAGGTGTACCACCAGCCTCCGGTGGCACCGTTCAGCTTCATCGAGCCGCCGGGTTGGCACATCGGGGCCGAGGGCCAGGACGACCTTTCGCTCGACAATGCGGCCAACACGGCCAGCGCAACTTTCGACTTGTGGGGCCCGTTGGTGCAAGGGGTCAACGTGTCACAGCCGGTCAGCACGCCGTCCCAGGCCATCACGTACTGGTTCGCCAAGCTGGGCTTCCAGGCCCCTCAGGTGCTCTCGGCGACTGACGTGGGCGCCAGCCAGGAGTACATGGAGTTCACCGCCACCCTCAACGGTAAAGCCTTGCACGGGCTTATCTACATGGACACGAGCACGGGCGGTGGGTCGACAGCGGGCGTGTTCCGTTTGGCCCTGGCCGACAGCGCGCTGTGGGACCCGCTCAACGGCGCTCTTATCGAAATGGCCGGCTCCATTCAGCATGACTTCAGGCAGGACCTCCAGGAAATCCAGGCCGTCAACCGCCAGTGGCAAGATTTCAGCGGCCAGGTCGCCAACTTCGACGACACCCTCAACGACCAGCAACTGGTCCAGGACCCGAGCACCGGCCAGCTCTACGAGGCCCCCTATTCTTCCTACCTATCAACCGGGCCGCAGGGCCCCGGCTACTACCTCCCCGACGGGCAGGAGCTGAACCCCGTGGAACGCCCCTAGCGGCCATGACGACCCCACGCGAACGGGTGCAGGCCGCCCTCGAGCACCGAGAAGCAGACCGGGTGCCGCTCGACTTGGGCGGCAGCGCGGTTACCGGGATGCACGTGGACTCGGTGTACAAGCTCCGCCAGGCCCTGCACCTCGACTCCCCCGGCACGCCAGTAAAGGTAATAGAGCCTTTCCAGCTGCTGGGCGAGATCGGGCCGGACCTTATAGACGTCCTGGGCGTAGACGTCGTGCCGCTCAGCACCCCGGTGACCCTCATGGGCTTTCGCAATGAGAACTGGAAGAGCTGGACCACGTTCGGGGGCACGCCGGTGTTGGTGCCGGAGGGCTTCAATACCGAGGCCGGGCCCGACGGCGACATACTGGCGTACCCGGGCGGCGACAAGACCGTGCCGCCGTGTGCCCGCATGCCGCGCGGAGGCTTCTATTTCGACGCCTTGACCCGCCAGGGCCCGATCGACGACGACCACCTCCGCGTCGAGGACAACCTGGAGGAGTTCGGGCCGGTACCGGCGGCGGACCTGGCCTACTTGAGGAGTGAATCAGAACGCCTCGAGGCCACCGGGAAAGCGGTCCTGGCCAGCTTCGGCGGCACGTCCTTCGGCGACATCGCTCTTGTCCCGGGCCTGCAGCTCAAGCACCCCCGAGGGATCCGGGCCGTCGAGGAGTGGTACGTGAGCACCGTCGACCGCCGCGACTACGTCTACGCCGTTTTCGAAAAGCAATGTGAGATCGCGCTGCACAACCTGGAGAAAATCTATGGTGCCGTGGGCGACCGGGTGACGGCGGTGTTTGTGACGGGCACCGACTTTGGGGCGCAGAACGGCCCGTTCATCTCGCCGAAGACTTACCGCCTGCTGTTCAAGCCTTTCCACGTGAAGGTCAACGAATGGATCCACGCCCACACAAAGTGGAAGAGCTTCATTCATTCCTGTGGCTCGATCTGGCGCCTTCTCGACGACATCGTCGACGCCGGCTTTGACTGCCTGAACCCGGTGCAGACCTCTGCCGCGGACATGGATCCCGAGGCCCTGAAGGGCAAGTACGGGGACCGCGTGACCTTCTGGGGCGGGGGGGTCGACACCCAGAAGACCTTGCCGTTCGGTACGCCGGACGAAGTGCGCGAGATGGTCGGGCGGCGAATGGCCGTGTTCGGGTCAGGCGGAGGTTTTGTCTTCAACACCGTCCACAATGTGCAGGCGGGAGTGCCGGTGGGGAACCTCCTGGCTCTCTATGAGGCCGTCGGCCGCTCCCGGCCCTTCCCGCCGGCCTGATCGGCCCGTTCGCCCGACCGGTCCGCCTGCCGCCGCAGCAGCAGGACGCAGCAGTCGTCGACGGGCCGGGCACAGTGGACGTCGACGATGCTGTCGGCCAGGGTCTCGAGGTCGTCCTGGGCGTGGTCGGCGACGGTACTGGCCAGGCGGCGGATGCCGTCGTCAATTTGGCCGTGCCGGCTCTCGACCACACCATCGCTATAAAGGACGAGCGTCTCTCCCGGCCGCAGGGCCAGCACGTGGTCCTGTCCCGGTCCGGGCGAGGGTGCGCCCAGGGGCGTACCGGCGGTGTCGACCAGGACGCTGACCTTGCCGTCGGCGGTCACGTGCATGGGCGGCACGTGGCCGGCGCTGGCCCAGCACAGCTCGCCCGTCGCCGGTTCGAGACGCCCGTACCAGGCGGTGGCAAACCCGGCGTCGGCCCCGGTGAGGTAGCGGTTGAGGTCAGCCAGAAGAGCCGCCGGGCTCGGTTCGACAACGGCCAGGGCCCGGGCCCCATGGCGCAGCTCTGACATCCGCGAGACGGCGGGCAGGCCGTGACCGGCGGCGTCGCCCAGACCGACTAGCACCGTGCCGTCGGGCATCAGTTGCGCCTCCCACCAGTCACCGGCCACATCACCGCCCGAAGGCAGGTACCGGGCGGCGAAGGCCATGCCTGCCACCTCTGGTGGTAGCTCGGGGAGCAGGGCCTCCACGAGCATGCGGGCCACTTGGCGCTGGGCGCTCCAACGTCGGGCGCTGTCGAAAGCTATGGCCGCCCTGTCCCTCAGGCCCGAGAGCGCCTCCACCACGTGGGGAGTGACCTTGCGGTGCGAGTTGACGAACGTGAGCCCGATGGCGCCGATGCGTTCGCCCCGTAGGGTTATCGGCACGCAGATACCCGTGCCCACCTGCGGGTCTCCGCCGAGGGCGGAGAAGTCTAGACCGGGGTAGAGGCCCTCCAAGATGTGGCCGGCCCCCTCGCTGACCAACTGCGGCTCGCCGGTGTGAAAAGCGCGGGCGTGGGGGCTGTCCACCTCCAGACTCAGCGGAAGGGCTTTGAGCTGCTTGGCCAGCTCCGGCTGGCCGTCGATGGCCATGGCCGCCCGGCGCAGCACCGGCCCATCGACCAAGTAGACCGTGCACCAGTCACCCAGGCGGGGAACGGCAAGCGACACTAGGCGCTCGAGCACCTCCGAGGGTTCGCGAGCCGTGACCATGATCTGGGTGGCATCGGCCAGCAAGCTGAGCGTTTCCCGTTTTTCTTCGTCGCTGGCGGCCAGCTGCGCCCGTTTCAAGCCCTGGGTGAGAGCGTCAGCCAGGGACTCGACGACGGCGACTTCAGCTTCGTCGGTGAGCTCGCCGCTCAGGAAGGTCAGCGAAAGCACCCCGAGGACCTCCTGGTGGGCGATCAGCGGCGTGACATGCCCGCTCCGGCCAGCCCGGTAGTGGCCGGCCATCGCCGGGTCGCGGTCGAAGGTCTCCTGCAGCGAGTGCAGGTACACCGCTCGGCCCGTCTTCGCCGCCTGGGCCCCCGGGAGGTCGGAGTCCAACGGGTACTCCGGGAACCGCTCCGGCTCCTGGTCCCCCCAACCGCGCCGGGCCACCGACCGGAGCATGTTGTCCTCGGTCAGCAGGCGGACGCGGGCGCTGTCGACGCCGAGGAACTGCACCGCGTTGTCGACCACTATCTGGCTCATCTCCTGCGCCGAGCGAGCGTCGGCCAGCTCCGCGGTGACCTTCTGCAAAAGGGCGAGCCGCTCCAGGGCGTCGGCCGCGTCGGCGAGCCTGGTGACCTCGTCGGTGAGCACCACCTGGAACGGCTTGGCAACGGCGGGCTCCTCCCGGCGGGCCAGGGCGCGGAGCTGGCCGACTATCGACTGGACGTACCACTGGCGGAAGATGCGGTGGGTGCGGGTGGTGGCCAACGTCAGCAGGTGCTCGGAACGGGCGTAACGGTCGGCCTGGTCCAGCGCCGCCAGGTAGCGCTCGCCGGCGTCCGCCGCCGCCGGCGTGAGGTGCAGCTCCAGGTCGGTTAGCGGGTCCCCCCGGGCGGCGGCGGCGGCCGCCTGGCGCTTGATCTCGGCCCGGGCATCGGCGAAGTCCACGGTCACCGTCTGGATGAGCGCCGCCATCTCCGGGGCGAGGGCGACGCCGCTCGACGCCTCACCTTCACGCAGCAGGGCGAACTCGCGCACGACGTTGTCGATGTGCGCCTTGGCCGAGAGCAGCAGGTCGGTCGAAACCGCGCCCAGCCGGACGGTGTAGGTCCTGACAGGAGGGCCGCCGTCCGACCACGCCGCCCGCAGTGCCTCGAGGTCAGCCTCCGGCGGCGACGCCGCCAGCCCTCCGGCGCCATCGCGGGCGAGCTCGGCCCACACCACCTTGCCGCCGTTGCCGGCGAGGTCGATCCCCCACCCCGAAGACAGGGCCGCCACCATCGCCAGGCCCCGTCCGGTCATGGCCTCGGTGTTGTGACGCGACATGATCGGTGCCGCTCGCCGGGCGTCTTCGACCTCCACCCGCACGCAGCCGTCCACCATCACCCTGACCGTGATGGGCGCTTCGCCGTGCAGGCTGGCATTGGTCACCAGCTCGCTCACCACCAGCTCGGCGTCGGCGGCGACGTCTGAGGGCAGCTCCTCCAGGGCCGAGCGGACCAACCTCCGAGCACGCGGGACGGCGTCGGGTTCTTTCCCCATGGTCAACTCGGCGACGGTACGGGCAGCCTCGTCCTCGCTGGACCGTGGGGATGTCAGGATTGTGATGGTAGCTCGTCGGCATAGCCGAGCGGGTGGTCCCCGGCGAAATCGCCGAAGCGTTCGTTGAGGGCCTGGACCAGGACGTCGTGGTCGTGGTCGCCAATGAAAGCGCGCCCGGCAGGCTTCAGGCCGGCTCTGGCGGGCGCTCGAGCCTGCTGACCACGTCGGCGGCGATTTCCCGGAGCTTACGGCCGCTGGTCTGGGATGCCTGTCGCAAGATGTCGAACGCCTCGTTGGCACTGACATTTTGGCGGGCCATGAGGATACCTTTGGCCTGGCCGATGAGGTCGCGGCTCTCCAAGGCCTCCTGGAGGTGGCCGTTGGTCGTCTCGGCGTTGGCCAGGCTGGCGGCGTTGGCCAGTACTACGGCGGCCTGCCCCGCCAGTCCCCGGGCGGCCGGCGCGGCACCGCCCGTCCAGGGCTGAGGGCGCGAGGAGTACAGGTTGAGCGCTCCGGTCGTGCGCTCCTTGACCATGAGCGGGAGCGACCACACCGAACGCATCCCGGCCATCACCGCTCGCTCGCTGAACTGGGGCCACCGGGGCGTCGGGAGGCTGATGCTTACCTCGCGCCCGGTGCGGATGGCCTCGACGCACGGGCCCGCCGCCTTTTCGTACTGAGCTTCGTCGATGTCCCGGACAACGAGGGAGCTGGCGTTGGTCGTTTCGAAGCGTTCACGGTCGTGGACGACCATGGACACACTGGCCCCGTCCACCTCGTCGATAGCCGAGGCGGCCAGGTTGACGATTATCTCCAGTAGGTCCGAGAAGTTTTGCTCGGCCAGGAGCACTACCGCCAGTTCAGACCGGAACTGCGGTGCTCCTAGCCCGGGCGATGTCCCGCTCACGGTTGCCACCGGCCACAGCCGGTGGCAACCGGGCACGAGGGCGTTCGGCGGGCAATAAACCCAATAAAGGCGGTAAACCCAATACAGGTAGTGAACATTGTCGCCTCAGTTCCTCTGTGGAAAGAGGCGACGGAGCCTGCACGGGGCGACGAGCCAACGGCCGTCTCGCCCAAACCGAGGCGTCCTTTCCTATAGCCTTCACCAGGGATCCTAACGTACCGACGTGGCCGCCAGGAGGGACGTCCGCCTCGCCCCGGGCTATTAGGCACGCTTGCGAAAATACTTCGCTGCTCCTAATCTGGAGACGGCTGAGCAGCCAGCCAGGGAGGACGACCTCCCACCGCGGCTTGTTCGCTTGGTGCCCGGCGCCAGGTCGTGCCAGCGCAGAGGGCCGCCGAGGGAAATGTGACATGCGTCCTGATCGTGGGCCTCGCCTTCGACGACCCCGGATGACGCTGGCCTTCCCCTGCACCGCGCCAGGATGACAAGCCCCGCGTCTGCTCAGGCTCCCGGTGCCCATCGCCGTCGTGCCCGCCTTCACCGGGTGCCGGCCGGCGTCCTGGCCGTACTGCTCCTGCTGACCGTGGGCGTAGTGCTGGCGACCCGGGCGGTCGTGGCCAACCAGGACAGCCGCCTGCTCGAAGAACGGGCCACCGAGGTCAGCCTGGTCCTGGGCATGGCCATCAGCGCCGACGAGGCCACGCTGGCCGGTCTGGGCCGTGCCGCCCGTGATGGCGGGACCACCTTGTTCACCAAGGAGGCGGCGGAGGCCGCCGCCGCCGGGCCGGGAGACCTGACGTACGCCTTGCTGCGGCCCGAGCGGGGTGCCCTCGTCGTGGTCGCCGTCGGGGGGCACTTGCTCTCTCCCGGGCAAAGGGTGGCCGGAGCGGCGGCGGGGGCCATGCGCGCCGCACTCAGGGCGGCAAGTATGGTGGCCACCCCCGTCCTCGGCTCGGGCACCCACCGACGGCTCGGCTTTGCCCTGGGAGGGCCGGACGTCCCTTCGGGCATGGTGGTGTACCGTCAAAGCGACATGGGGCCGGTAAAGGCGCCCCGCCAGGCCGGGACGGCCCCCTTCCATGAGCTGGGCGTGGCCCTCTACGACGCCCGCCGGCCCGACCCGGCCGAGTTGGTGGTCACGACCACCCGAGAGCTCCCACTGCGAGGGCCGGTGCAGTACCTGCCCTTGGCCGCCGGGACGAGCCAGTGGCTGCTAGGCGTGACCTCCCCCCAACCTCTGGTCGGCACCGTTGCCGCCTGGTCACCGTGGGTGGCCCTGGCCGTAGGCATCGTCGGCTCGCTCCTGGTCGCCGCCGTCGTGGAACAGGCGGTCCGCCGGCGCGATGCCGCTCTGGCCCTGTACCGCAGCGAGCACCGCGTCGCCGAGACGCTGCAGCACAAGCTGTTGCCCCGCCTGGCGGCCATGCCCGGCCTCGATATCGCCTCCCGCTACGTCGCCGCCTCCGACGGCCAGCAGGTGGGCGGCGACTGGTTCGACGTGTTCGACCTGGGCGAGGGCCAGACCGGGGTGGTGATCGGCGACGTAATGGGCCATGACATCGAGGCGGCCGCGGCTATGGCGCAGGTCAGGGCCGGCCTTCGCGCCTACGCGTGGGAGGGGGGCGAGCCCGCCTCTGTGGTCGAACGCCTGGCCCGGCTGGTGGACGCCTTCAGCGTCACCGGGCTCGTCACGGTCGTTTACGGCGTGCTCGGCCCGCCCGACGACAACGGGGCACGATGGTTCCGCTGGGCCAACGCCGGGCACCTCCCACCTATTGCCTGCCTACCCGACCACCAGGTCCATCAACTTAGTGACGGCAGCTCGGGCGTCATCGGCGCCCCTGGGCCCGAGCGCCGTGACCAAGGCCAGCAGCTCCTTCCCCCTGGTTCGTTCTTGGTCCTTTACACCGATGGTTTGGTGGAACGGCCGGGAGCTGCTCTCACCGACTCGATCGAGGGGTTGCGGGCTTCCCTTCAGCACCAGCCTGGCTTGACCTCGGCCGACGACGTTTGCGACGCCATCCTGCAGGTAAGGCCCCTCGACCAGGCCAGGGACGACATCGCCATCGTGGTCGTACGTCTGCTCGCCGACCAGGTACCCGCGGCCAGCCCCACGGCGGGGACCGCCCGCGGCTCGGCTCGTTGAAAGCGGGCGCCCTGACCAGGAGCAGGCAGGGCAGAGCCCGAGGTTGAAAGCGCCCTGATCAGGAGCAGGCAGGGCAGAGCCCGAGAATGTCCAGGCGGTGGCCGTGAGGGCGGAAGCCCTCGGCACTGGCGATCTCGACGATGGCCTCGTTCAGGTTGCGCTCGAGCCTGGCCGCCAGGGTGATGTCGGAGACCTTGCCGCAGGCCACGCAGAGCAGGTGATGGTGGTGTTCGGTCAGGTCCTCGGCCAGTTCGAAACGGGCGAAATCGTCGTGGGCCACGACCCGGCGCACCAGCCCGGCGGACTCGAGGTCGACCAGGTTGCGGTAAGCGGAACTGCGGGGCAGGTCGGGCAGGCTCCGGGCGATCTCGGTGATGCTGACGGGGTTGCCGGCGGTACCGAGCAGGGCGATGATGGCCCGTCGGCCGGCCGTGTAACGCTGGTCCGTGCGGCGCAGGCGTGCCTCGACGAGCTCGTGCAGTTCATCGAGCGGCCCGGCGGGCACGGTCGTCATGGCTCCTCGTCGGCGTGGCGCACAGCGTCGGCGACGATGTGGCCAACGTGCTGGTCAACAAGGGTGTAGAAGGCTTCCCGGCCCCGGCGCTCGGCCGTCACCAGCCGGGCGCCCCGCAGGACCCGCAGGTGCTGGGAGACAAGGGGCTGGCTCATTTCGAGGTGTTCGACCAGCTCGTGAACGCAGCGTGGCCCTTCGGCGAGCTCGACGACTATGGCCAGCCGGGCCGGGGCCGACAGCACTTTGAGCAGCTCGCCGGCCATCTCGTAGGCCTTCGTCGCCGACATCTCTTACATATAAACACATGCTGATGCGTTTATACGAAAAAATGACGGAGGCGGCCCGGGCTGACCTTGTGATGAGACTCAGTCCTAGTCTATAATCCAGGTATGGGTGAAGTGCTCCGCCTCGAGTCCGTCGACGTGACCCTTTCGGGCCGGCGCGTCCTCGACAAGGTGTCGTTCGCTCTGCACACCGGCGAGTTCATCGGCCTCATCGGCTCGAACGGGGCCGGCAAGACCACCCTTTTCCGGGTGGTCCTCGGCCTCCAGCGACCGAGCGGCGGAAGGTTTTTTGTCGACGGCTCGGAAGGGCCGGCGCGCCACCACTCGGTCGGCTACGTCCCCCAAAAGGCTCTCCTCGACCCCGATTTCCCCCTCCGGGCACGCGACCTCGTGGCCCTCGGTGCCGACGGGCACCGCTACGGGCTGCCTCTGCGATCGGCCAAACGCCGGGCCGCCGTCGACGAGATCCTGCATGCCGTGGCCGCCGAGCACTTCGCCGACGCTCGGGTCGGTGAGCTTTCGGGTGGCGAACAGCAGCGCGTCCTGATAGCCCACGCCCTCATCAGCCGGCCCCGGCTCCTGCTCCTGGACGAGCCGTTGGCCAATCTCGACATCCGCAGCAGCCAGGAGATCGTTGCCGTGCTCGACCGGGTGGCCAAGCAGCAAAACGTCACCGTGCTGCTGTCGGCGCACGAGATGAACCCTTTGCTGCCCGTGATGGACCGGCTCGTCTACATGGCGGCGGGCCGGGCCGCCAGCGGCACGACGGACGAGGTCGTGCGCCCGGACGTACTGAGCAAGCTCTATGGTCACCACGTCGATGTCGTGAAGGTCCACGGCCGGGTCCTGGTGGTCGCCGGTCCGGGGAGCGGGGACGAGGAGCTGCTGGCCGAGAGCCCGGCCCTGCGCGCCAGTTGATGCGCCGGGCCTAGGCCGTGCACGACATCTACCGGGCGGTCTTCGAGCCCGGGTTCTTCTCCAGCCAGCCCGTCCAAGTGGCCCTGGGCCTGGGTACCTTGACCGCTGTCGTGTCCGCCCTGGTCGGGGTGTTCACCGTCATAAGGGGCCAGTCCTTCGGCGGCCACGCCCTGACCGACGTGTCCACCGCCGGCGGTTCGGGGGCGTTATTGGTCGGGATGACCCCGCTGTCCGGCTTCGTCGCCGGTGGCCTCATCGGGGCCGGCGCGATGGAGATGATCGGAGTGCACAGGGCCCGCGGCCGGGACCTCGCCACCGGGATCGTGCTCGGCGCCGCCACCGGGGCGGCGGCGCTGTTCCTTTACCTCGACACGACAGTGGGGGCGACGACAGGAGCCACCCAACAGATCCTCTTCGGCTCGATCTTCGTGGTCGACACCTCAACTGTCCCTTATGTCGTCGCCTTCGGGGCCCTGGCGCTCGTCCTGCTGGCCCTCACCTACCGGCCGCTCGTGCTGAGCTCGCTCAACGCCGACATGGCGAGCGCCCGGGGCGTCCCTGTCCGCCTCGTGGGCACGCTGTACATGGTGTCCTTGGCCCTCGCCGTTGGCCTGTCCTCGCTGGCCATCGGCACCATCCTGTCCACCGCCCTACTGGTCGGACCGGCGGCGACGGCGTTGCGCGTCACCACCCGGATGGGTAGCGCGCTCCTGCTCTCGGCGGTGATCGGGGTGGGCGCCACGTGGGCCGGGGTGCTCCTGGCTTACGACAGCTACTACTGGGGGGCAGGCGGCAACGGCTGGCCGGTCAGCTTCTTCATCGTCGCCGCCGTCTTCGTCATTTACCTCATCTCCGGAGCTCCCGCCGCCCGTGCCCGGGCACGGTCCCGCCCCTCGGTGGCAATGGCGCCGGCGGCAGACCGGTGACCAGGCCCATGCCGCCGCCGGGCCGGGCCATCGGCCCGAGGAGGTAGGCGTGTTCGCCGCGTTCATGGTGAACGCCTGGGTCATCGCCACCATCGTCGGAGTGGTCGCCGGCGTCGTCGGGTTCTTCGTGGTCTTACGGGGCTCGGCCTTCGCCGCCCACGCCATCCCCAACGGTGCCTTCGCCGGCGCCGCCGGGGCCAACCTGATCGGGCTGGACCCTCTGCTCGGCCTGGCCATTTTCTCGCTGCTCGCCGCGCTGGGGATCGGCTCGCTCGGCCGCCGGGGGCGTCACGACGTAGCCACGGCGCTGGCCCTGGTCATGATGCTGGCCCTGGGCGCCCTGTTCTTGAGCCGGAGCACGGAGTACGAGCCAGAGATCTACTCGCTTTTGTTCGGCGAGATCCTCGGCGTGAGCTCGGCCGAGATCCTGCCCGTGGCGCTGCTCGGGCTGGCTTGCGTCGGCACCGTCGCTGTCCTCTACCGGCCCCTCATGCTCTCCTCGGTCGTCCCCGAGGTGGCCGAGGCCAAAGGGGTCCACAGCCACCGGATGGGCTCCGCCTTCCTCGTCGTCATCGCCCTGGCCACGGCCATGACCGTGCCCGTCGTCGGAGCGCTTTTGATCTTCAGCCTCATGATCGGGCCCCCGGCCGCGGCGCGGTCCTTGACCGCTCGTCCCCTCCTCGCCATCGTGCTCTCGGTCGGTCTCGCCCTCGTGACGGTCTGGGCGGCGATCGCCGGTTCGTACCTCACCAATTGGCCCGTCGGCTTCTACGTGGGCGTCCTCAGTGCCTGCTGCTACGCCATAGGCCGCGGCGTGGCCGCCTGGCGGCGGCGCTAGGCACCGCCCTTAGCGCCAAAAAACTGCTGGGTGCCCGTGTACGTCACCTTGAACCCGGTGGGGTCCATGGCCGAGGGCGTCGAGACCGTCCCCGGCCCCTGCACCATCGTTATCTCGTCCAACGACGTCTGGGGGCCGGCCATGCCCAGGTCGGTGAAGCTGACGGCAGGGTTGTAAGGGGCGAGAGGTGAGGTCCGACATTCGAACCGGCACTCGGCGGTGGCCTCGACCACCCATTCGGCCGTCGAACCGGGCCCCGTGTAGTGCTCCGGCGGGGTGCTGAAAGCCTTGCCGGTGGTGTCGTCGACGAGGCTGATCTCCCATGTGGTGCCGCTGACCTGCCAGATCGTCACCGTCACTTTGTCGCCGACGCTCACCGGGACGGTGGTAATAGGCGTGGCCGTCGACGGGAGTATTTCCCACCACGGGGAGACGTCCAGCCCACTGGGGCTCTGAGGGTCGGCCTGCTCGGCCACTCCGGCCTGGATCAGCGAGGGGTCGCTGGGGCTCGTCCCGTCGGCGCCTACCCACTCGGCGACCTGGGCACGGGGGGACGTCCCGGCCACGGGCGAGGGCACGGTAAAGGTGCCTTTGACGACGGTGTAGGGGCCGCCCACCGATGAGTAACCAGACCAATTGGAGCTCTCCACGTCGTCGACCGGCGCCGGGGGCGTTACACCGGGAGTTGTCGTCGTGGGGGGAGCGGACGAGCCGGTGACGGTCTGGCCCGGGGCGCCGGCGGCCAGGAGGACGTAGAAGCGGCTCATTGAAACAGAGGCGGCGTTGCGGGCAACGACGGCGAAGGCCACCGTCCGCGGCACCGGGGTGGCATTGGGGCCGATGGTGGCCCGGGCCGAATAGTCCCCGCCGCAGGTCCTGGGGTTGTGCGAGTAGACCACGGCGAACGACTGGCGGGAGAGGAGCTGGAGCTGGCAGGAAGTGGCGTGGTCGACCCTGGCTCTCACGCTCACGGTGCCCCCGGTAGCGGGGAGCTGCCCGGGCGCGGCCGCGGCGGAGAGGACGACGACCGGGTCGGTACCGGCCAGGACCACGTAGATCCGGCCCGTCGCGGCCGACGACGCGTTGGCGGCCACGAGGGCGAGGGCAACCGTTCGGGGCACAAATGTGGGGTTGGGACCGATGCCGACCCGGGCCGAGTACTCCCCGTTGGCGCAGTTCCTGGGGTTGTGCGAGTAGACCACGGCGAAGGACTGGTGGGACAGAAGCTGGAGCTGGCAGGAAGTGGCGTGGTCGACCCTGGCTCTCACGCTCACGGTGCCCCCGGTAGCGGGCAGCTGCCCGGGCACGGCACTGTCGGCCAGCACGAGGGCCGGTGGTGCCGGCTGAGCGCTGGCCGCGGCGTTGCCCAGGCCGAAAAGCGCCGGCCCTGCCCACGTCGCCAGGGCCAGTGCCAGCACTGAGGCCCGCCGCCCCTTGCCTCTACACACCATCGCTCCGAATGTACTTAGCCGCCAAACCCTATGCGAGGGGCGGAGGGACGCGCCTCGGGGGCGCCGGTAGCATATGGCGATCTCCCATATACCGCCAGAAGGCATATCTGCGGACAACAGCCCTGGCGTGACGCCGGTCGCCCCGCAGGGAAGGGTGGTGGCGCTGGCCACGGGCGGGGCGACCTGGGCCTGGGAGATGGCCGGTCCCCCGGGGGCCCCGGTGCTCATGCTGCTCCACGGTTGGATGGCCACCGCCGCCCTCAATTGGTACGGCTCGCTGGAGTACCTCGGTCGCTCGTTCCGAGTCGTCGCTCCCGACCTACGCGGGCACGGCCGCCTGGGGCGGGGGGCGCCACCGTTCAGCGTGGAAGGTTGCGCCGACGACATTGCCAGCATCGAGGACGAGCTCGGGGTGGCCCGGGCCGTCGTCGTCGGCTATTCGATGGGCGGGGCCATCGCCCAGGTGTTCGCTAAGCGTCACCGCCAACGGGCCCAGGGCCTAGTGCTGTGCGCCACCGCCGCCTCCTTCGCCCGGCGCGTGAAGCTGCGCCCGACCGTGCGCATTGCCGGCCGGGTGGGGGCGGTGGCCGTGCGCAAGTGGCCGGACTCAGGCCAGCGCTTCTTGTCGTGGCGCATCGCCCGCCACGACCAGGCCGCCGTCCGCCGGGCCGCCCGGGGCCGAGGAGGGGGCCGCGAGCAGGAGCGGGCCGGGCGGCCCAGCAACGGGGCCGCCAGTGCAACGGTCCGACCGCCGCACCCGGAATGGGCCCTGCACGAGAGGTCAAGGGCCGACCTAGCCGCCTTCATCGAGGCGGGAGCGGCCCTCAACGCCTACGACAGCAGCGCCTGGCTGCCGGACCTGGACATCCCGGCGGCGGTACTGGTGACCCAGCGCGACAGGATCGTCGCTCCGTTCCGCCAGGAGGCGATGGCGGCCCTAATTCGCGGCGCCAGGCGTTACCTGGTCGACGCCGGGCACGACGCCGTCGTGTCCAGCCCAGACACCTTCCTGCCCGCCCTCAGCGCCGCCTGCGCCGGGCTCGTCGCCTAGCACTTTTCGGCTAACGCAGCGCCGCCGACACCTCCTGGGCCGCGGCCACCACCAGGGGCGCGTAGCGCCGGGCCGGTTCCCGGGTGGTGCGCTCCACCGGGCCCGAAACCGACACCGCCGCCACCACGGCCCCGTCCTGGAACACCGGCGCGCTGACCGAGGCCACCCCGAGCTCGCGTTCCTCGACGCTCTCGGTCCAACCCAGGGCCAATGTCTGAGGGTCGCCGCTCAGCACCCTGCCGGCCGAGCCTTTTTCCATCGGGAGGGAGGCACCTATGGGGACGATGGTGCGCAAACTGTGAGGCGACTCAAGCGAAACGACGCAGATCCGCCGGGAGCCGTCGGCTACGAAAAGTTGCACGCTCTCGCCCGTGCCGTCCCGCAGCCGCTCCAGGGCGGGCGTGGCCGCGTGGGCCAGGCTCCGGCGGCGCTGCCCCGCCAACCGGCCCAGCTCCACCAGCCGGGCGCCCAGGCGATAGGTGCCGTCGGTGCCTTTGTCCACCAGGCCATAGGACGCCAAGGCGGTAGCCAACCGGTAGGCGGTGGCCCGGGGCAGGCCGGTGGCGCCGACGAGCCCGGCGAGGCTGAGCGAGCCTTGCCCGGCCAGGCTGTCGAGGACGGCTACCGCCTTGCCCAGCGATGCCGCTCCGGCTACAGTGTCTCTCATGGCGAGATTGTATCTCATAATGTGGGAAGCATGAAACGGGACCGGGACCAGGGAAGGGGGGGCCAATGAGCACGGGGCGGCCGGCGACTTTGGCCGAGAAGGTGTGGCAACGCCACGTCGTCCGTCCCGCCGAAGGCGAGCCGGACCTGCTCTACATCGACCTTCACCTCGTCCACGAGGTCACGTCGCCCCAGGCCTTCGACGGCCTGCGGTTGGCCGGCAGGCAGGTGCGCCGCCCCGACCTGACCGTGGCCACCATGGACCACAACGTCCCCACCACGGCGCTCGACGAGCCCCTCAGCGACCCGGTTTCGGCCCGCCAGATGGAGGTGCTGGCGGCCAACTGCGCCGAGTTCGGCATCCGGCTCTTTGCCATGGGCGACGTCGACCAGGGCATCGTCCACATCATCGGGCCCGAGATGGGGCTGACCCAACCGGGCATGACCGTTGTCTGCGGCGACAGCCATACTTCGACCCACGGCGCCTTCGGCGCCCTGGCCTTCGGGATCGGCACCAGCGAGGTCGAGCACGTCCTGGCCACCCAGACCCTGCCCCAGACCCGCCCCCGGACCATGGCCGTCAACGTCGAGGGCGAGCTGCCGTCGGGAGTTACGGCCAAGGACATGGTGCTCGCCATCATCGGGCGCACCGGGACCGGGGGCGGGATCGGCCATGTCATCGAGTACCGGGGAAAGGCCGTACGCGGCCTGTCCATGGAAGGCCGGATGACGGTGTGCAACATGTCGATCGAAGCCGGGGCCAGGGCGGGCATGGTGGCCCCCGACGACGTCACTTTCGCCTACCTGGAAGGCCGCCGGCATTCCCCTCGAGGACCACGGTGGGAGCGCGCCCTGGACGATTGGCGTTCCCTGGTCAGCGACGACGGCGCCCCCTGGGACAAGGAAGTGACCATAGAAGCGACCGCGCTCGTCCCCCACGTCACCTGGGGGACAAACCCCGGGCAGGTGGTGCGACTTGACGCCGATGTGCCCGGGCCCGACAGCTTCAGCGACCCGGCGGCCCGGGAAGCGGCGCAACGGGCACTGGCCTATATGGGCCTGGTCGCCGGTACGCCGATGAGGCAGGTGAAGATCGACACCGTTTTCATCGGGTCCTGCACCAACTCGCGCATCGAAGACCTGCGCGCCGCCGCCGCCGTGCTCGAGGGCAGAAAAGTGGCGCCCGGCTTGCGGGCTTTGGCTGTCCCCGGTTCTGGCCGGGTCAAGGCTCAAGCCGAGCAGGAGGGTCTTGACAACGTGTTCGTGCAGGCCGGTTTTGAGTGGCGCAACCCCGGTTGTTCCATGTGCCTGGCCATGAACCCGGACAAGCTCTCTCCCGGCGAACGCTGCGCGTCCACTTCCAATCGCAACTTTGAGGGCCGTCAGGGCCGAGGTGGGCGCACCCACCTCGTCTCGCCCGCCGTGGCCGCGGCCACCGCCGTCGCGGGCCACCTCGCTTCCCCGGAGGACCTGTCATGAAACCGGTACGTACCATCAGCGGTCGCGCCGTCCCCCTTGACCGTAGCGACGTCGACACCGACCAGATCATCCCCGCCTCCTGGTTGAAACGCGTGGAACGCACCGGTTTCGGGCAAGGGTTGTTCGGCGAGTGGCGGGACAAACGGGACTTCGTCCTCAACCGTCCCGAGCACGCCGGAGCAACGATCCTGGTGGCAGGGCCCAATTTCGGGACGGGTTCGTCACGCGAGCACGCCGTCTGGGCGCTCATGGACTACGGCTTCCAGGCTGTCATTTCGCCCCGCTTCGGCGACATATTCCGCAACAACTCCACCAAAGCCGGTCTGGTGCCGGTGCAGGTCAGCCCCGAGGTGGGACGGGCACTGCTCGATGCGGTGGCCGCCGACCCGTCGCTGGAAATAACCGTCGACGTCGAACGCCTCCGCATTGAAGCCCCGGCGGCCGGCATCCAGGCTGACTTTCCCCTTGATGCCTACACCCAGGACCGCCTTCTCGAGGGCCTCGACGACATCGGGCTAACCCTGCGCCATGTCGACGCCATCGGCACTTATGAGGCTCACCGGCCGGACTGGCTGCCGTCGCTGAGGCTTTAGCCACCGCCAGGACGCCCGCCCCCGCCCTGCGCTAGCCGCCGGTGAGGGAGAAATGCTGGTAATCCGGCGAGGCCGTCCACCGGCCGCCCCAGTACCAACCCACCGAGGCAAAGGCCTGCACCAGTTCGCCCCCGCGGACAGCCATCCCCGGCCGGACGTCTGCCCGGTCGAGGTAAGCGGTGCCGGCTGGGGGGATGACCTCAGTGCCGAAAACGTACGGGTTTTGCACGTCGTTCACGTCGATGGCCTCCCCATAGGCATGGACGGACCACTGGGGCGGCCCCGACGCGACCGCCAAGCGACAGTTGAAGCCGGAGGTGTCGTCGGCCGCCGCCGCCCGGTTGTCGTTGCCGTGATAGGCGTCTTCGGGCACCATCTCCCAAATGGGGAACCGCTCGTCATAGAGGAGGCGGAACACCTTCACCACATCGCTGACAACAATTTCGTTGACGACCATCCGGCCCGTGTGCGCTTTAGCGTCAAAACCCCAATAGCTCAGGTGCAACATGCGCAGCCGCGCCGGCCCCACCGGGCAACCCGGCCTCCACGTATAGGGAACGCTGCTGGCCGTCACCGGGCTCACGCTGAAGGCGAACGGAGGGGCGGCCGTCAGGCCGGGCACTGGTCCGTGGCCCGGCCCGTCCCCCGCGGCGACGCTGCCGGCCGACGGAGCCGCTTGGGCGCCGGCACCGGTCCAGGTGGCCAGGACGAGCCCGAGCGGCACCACCAGGGGGCCCGCCCGGGCCGGGTAGCGTCTCGGTCGACGATGAGGTCCGGTTGTCCCGGCTGGAAGTGCGTGGCCCATGACCCTAAAGGCTAGGGCCACGGCCGCGGCGCGGCTCGGCACAGCTGTCGCCGCCTCGGGGGCGATGATCGCCACCCTCGGCTGGCCAACGGCGGGAGCCCGGGCTTTGGCCCCCCTCTCGCCCCTGGCAGCGGCGCGGGCGGGGGCGCCCCCCGATGGGGCCCACTGCGCCGACAACCTGGCCGAGCGGCTGTCGTCGACTGGCACCGCCCGCCAACTTCTCACCGTCGAGGCGGCCCAGTTCTCCAGCGTCGTCGCCATCGTCGAGATATGGCAGCGGGACGGCGGTTGCTGGCAGGGTGCCGGCGGGCCCTGGACGGCTTTCACCGGTCGCAACGGTTTCTCCGACCACCACCGTGAGGGCGACGGGACAACCCCCACCGGGATCTATGGCGTCGGCCCGGTGATGTACGGCAACGCCCCCAACCCAGGTACTGCCTACCCGTACCACCGGCTGGTCTGCGGGGACTGGTGGGACGAAGACCCGACATCCTCGCAGTACAACACGTTCCAGCACGTGCCCTGCGGCCAGCCGCCACCGTTCGGCGGGGCCAGTGAAGCCCTGTGGACGGAGACGTCCTCTTACCCAAGTTTCGCCGTGATCGGTTACAACGCCCACCCCGTCATCGCTTATGCCGGGTCGGCCATCTTCCTGCACGCCGATATCGGGGCGCCCACCTCGGGCTGCGTGGCGCTCCCCCTGGCCGCGCTAGACCGCGTGCTGCGCTGGCTTGTGCCGGGCCGACGACCGGCCGTGGTCATGGGGCCAGCGACCGAGATCACGAGGTTCTGAACCGCGTTCAACGTGGGGGCCAGCGCACGATCGGGCAGTGCTTGGCGCGGGCGGCGTGGGAACGCGACACAACGTGGTCGTGGTGCTATGGTAAGCGGGTCAGCGTTGCTCCAGACCCCGGCACCGCATGCGATTTGAAGCGTGCCTCGGAGGGGTGTTGATGCAATGCTAACTGCCGGAATTCTGGTAACCCCCGTGGCGTTGCTGGTTGTTGTCCTCGTTGCTTGGAGAGGTGCGGCCTTCCAAAATGGGCGTACCTCGCGGGTCGTTTCGGAGACAGACGTCGAGCCCAAAGACCGCCATGACCTCGTCCCTGAACTGGAAGAAACTCTAAAGGGCTATGGCCCTGGCCCGCGTTCGACGCACAAGCACGTTACCAGGTACCTGCCGGAGGCACCGGCGCCGCCCGCGTTGTTGGGCACAGTGGAACTGATCTTTGAGGGCACACCTCAATTTCGTGCCAGAGTGGGGCGCACCCGGCTCCAACTGGTCCGGGGCCTAGCTCGGTCGCGAGCAGAACATCCTGCTGGGAGGGGCGACGCCGGCATGGTCCGCCGCCACGCCCTAGGGCGATTTAGCCTTCTGAGGCGGGAAGGACAGCGCGTTGATAATTTGAAGGTAGAACGAGGTCCCACCGTTGAGCATTGACCAGCTCAAAGAGCCATCAGGCAGCTTCACTCGCGCAGACCTGGCCCTGATCAGGGCCGCTGCCCACGCTTACGCGGTCAGCAGCGGGCGCCAAGAGGAGGCCACCTCCTACACGAGTTGGTACCTCGAACGCAACACGTCAGAGGAGAACGCCGGTTGGAACACCCTGCCCGCCCACCCCGAAACCTTTGCCGCCTGGATGGCGCGGTGATGCAAACGCGAACCGGACCGAGCTTCGTTGTCGGGGTACCCGGCGGCTCAGGGTTGCTCCTGGAGTGTCCCAAGCACTCGGAGGGCCCGGCAAGCGAACTCTAGGTTGAACCTCTGGTCAGCGTCGTCGAGATCGGTGCCCGTGAGGGCCTCGATCTGTTTCAAGCGGTACTTGATGGTGCTGGGGTGCACGTGCAGTGATTGTGCGGCGGACTGGATGGACCCTTGTTGGCCGAGGACGCTGGCTAGCGTGTCGACGAGGGCCGAGCGATGGCCGCGGTCGTGTTGGACCAACGGGCCGATCCAGCGGTCGATCATTGCTTGGAGCCGGTCAGGGTCGATGTCGGTGGCCAAGAAGCCGAGGATGCCGAGCTGGTCGACCCGTACGACCGTGCCCTTACCGAGCCGTAAAGCCAGCTCTGCCTCCTTTAGGGACTTGCGTAGCTCCCCGGGAGGGTGAAGACCACCCACCCCGACGCGCGGGGCAATCGGGAGCTCTCGGCCCAGGAGCAGGCCAAATTCTTCCCAGTCACCCGCGGCGTCGCTGAGCAGCGCCACTCCAGCCGCCCGAGGCGTTATGAGGTTGCTGGTCAGCCCGAGGTTCCGTGCCACCCGGCGCACCGCCACGATCATTTGGCCGACCTCGCTCCCCTCACGCTCTATAAGCACGACGCGGTGGGACCGGGTGAGGTCGTAGCCGAGGGTGGTGGCGTGGTTTATGGCCCGCAGCGGTTTGGGGTCGTCGATGATCTCGCCGGCCAGATCCCCCCACACCTTCAGTTCTGTCTCAGCGATGGCCCGCTGTCGGAACACCTCGGCAATAAGCACCGTCGTCGCCTGTTCCAGCGCCGAGGCCACCCTTTGGTCAGCCGTCCCGTTAGGGTCGAACATGCCCACCGCCCCGAGGACCTCTCCGCTCGGGGAGGCTGTGGCCACCAGCCAGTTGCCAGCGCGGACAGCGTTGGTGCTGTCCAATTGGCGCCACTCGGGCAAGCAGTCGACTTCTGCGTGATCACCGTTGTGTGACGCGCCACGCCGGCCTTCAAGGTCTTCCACGACGACCCGGCCGCCCACGACCCGGCTTACTGTCCGCGCCATCCCTCTCAGGCCCCCGCCGTGCGAGAGGGTCGCCATCAGTGCTTTGTGTAGCGACACCACCTCGGCCATGGACTGGGCAAGGCGCAGCTTCTCCTGGGTTTCGGCCGCGGCTCGGATCTCCGTAATGTCCGTGGCATTGCCAACGAACCCCCTCAGGCTTGGGTCCTCAAGCAGGTTCGTCTGGCAGACGCGCAACCAGCGCTCGGCACCGTCGGCACGGATGATCCGGAACTCAAACTCGGCCACACCCCCTGGACAGGCCCTCAGGTCGGCGAAAATCTCCCCCAACCGCGCTCGGTCGTCTGGATGGACAAGCTCCCACATTGGCCGTCCCAAGTGCGGCGCTATCGCATCCCCAAAGATCCGGGTAAAGGCGGGGCTGGCATAGCGCAGGGCCCGGTCTGGCCCGGTTACCGTGATGAGGTCGTAGCTGTGCTCGACCATGGCGGCGAACGGGTCCGCATCGGCGCCGTCGGGTAGCGACTGGTCGATGTGGGCAGACCCTCCTGTTTAAGGGGTACGGACGTCGCGCTAACACGTTCAGACCTTAGGCCTGGCATCAGCCCGATTGTCCTGGTCAGACCATCAAAACATCGACATTCTGTCCTTGTGGGACGATGATACACCCTTGGGGGTTACGTATGATGCTTGTTATGTCACCCTTTGTGGTCAAGATCGCATGACCTACACCGGTGTGATCGACCTAGTTGGTCCCGAGGAGATCACCGGCACAGACGAGCGCGATGAGGCGACGGGGCGGCGTGGTGCTCCCCCGAGCGTGGACAATGACAGTTCTAATACTGATCCGGCCCGCTTCGTAGTGGACTGGGCATCGCCGGGGTGACAAGCAGACCAGTGGCCCGAAGTGCCCTGCTAGCGGCGTGAGGCGCCGAGCTTTAGGCCTCGATGTGACCCTCAGCGAACGAGGAGGGCTTCAGGGGGCCGACGACGCGAAGGTGACCGTACCGTCGCTCAATGCCAAGTTCTACGAAACTAGCCCTAGAAACCGCTCCCGACGGGATGGTGGTGGTCGACCAGAACGGGCTCATCCACTTCGTGAACCGCCAGGCCGAACGACTGTTTGGCTGGCGCCGGGACCAGCTGCTCGGCCAACCGGTCGAAGTCTTGGTCCCCGAGAGGGTGCGCGACCAGCACCCGCATCATCGACAGGGGTACTTCGCCTTGCCCAACACCCGGCCCATGGCGGCGGGCCTCGTCCTCACTGGTCGGCGCCTCGACGGGAGCGAGTTCCCGCTCGACATCAGCCTGAGCCCGCTCGACATCGACGGGGCCCTGTGGGTATCAGCCGCCATTCGCGACGCCACCGCCCGCAAGCAGGCCGAGTCCGAGCTCCGGGCAGCCACAGAGCAGGCATTGGAAAGCAACCGCCGGCTGGTGGCCACCGTGGCCGAGATGGAGCGAAAGCGCTCTGAGCTGGTCATCGTCACGGAGATGGGGGACATCCTCCAGAGCTGTCTCCAGACCGACGAGGCGTACCAGATCATCACGGCCTGCGCCGCCCGGTTGTTCCCAAGGACGTGTGGGGCCGTCTACCGGCCCCTGAGCACCCTTGTCGAGCTGGAGGCCGTCTCTACCTGGGGTGAGGACCTCGTGGCCGGCCCGGTCATATCGTCCGAAGACTGCTGGGCCTTACGGCGAGGCCGTCCCCATCGGACCACCGATGGCGAGCCGCAGTACCTCTGTCACCACGCCAGGGCTCAGGCGGCGTCTTGGACCTTGTGCCTGCCGCTCCTGGCCCATGGTGAGGTCCTCGGGCTGCTACTGCTAGAGCGGCAGGAGGGCATGCCCATCCAGCCCTATGAACCGAGCCTGGCCGACAGCGAGCAGCTGGCGGTGAACGTTGGCGAGCACCTGTCGCTGGCTCTGGCCAACCTGAAGCTACGCGAGGACCTGAAGGCTCAGTCCCAACGCGACCCGCTCACGTCGCTGTACAACCGTCGGCACATGGACCAGGTGCTGGAGCAGGAGATAGCCCGCTCCAAACGCGACCAGGTACCACTCAGTCTTATGCTGCTCGATATTGACGACTTCAAGCTCGTCAACGACCAGCGGGGCCACGTGGGAGGCGACACGTGCCTGCGTAGCCTGGCCCGTGTCCTCCTGCGCACAACTCGGGGCGACGACATCGTTTGCCGGCATGGTGGGGACGAGTTCGCCGTGGTGCTACCCGGCACTTCAATTCACACTGCGCTGGAACGGGCCGAAACGATGCGTTCCCACATCGAAAGCGAGATCGGCTGCACCGTGACCATCGGTGTAGGCGCACTTTCCGAGATGATGCCTAGTGGCTACGACTTGATCGACGCCGTAGACGCCGTAGACGCCGGCCTATACGAGGCGAAGGGCCGAGGCAAGAACCAGGTCAGTGATGCGGCCGGGAACGCGGCCCCTCCTCGGAGGCGGCGCCAGATAAGGCCGATCGAGCTTAACCTTGAACGTGGCACGAACCTTGGTTGAATTAAATTAAATGGGAACGGGCCGGCTCGGCTCCAGCGAGGGCGGCGCGGCGGATTCTCCTTGGTCCCATGGCGCCCGCCAAGACGTCACCGTACACGGGGTGCAGGAACCTGCCCTGCGCCACCCGGCCGTCCTCGACAAGGGCGGGCACCCTGGACCCGGAGCCGCCGACGCCCGTGTAGGAGACGCTAAAACCCGTCACTCCTGTGCCCGCGGTGTTCGTGGAGTACGCAGACGGCGTGGACACCTGCACGCCGTCCTGGAGCATCGCTATCTGGTACCAGGCGCTATCCGTCCCTGCCAGCCCGAGCTTGCTGAAGGTCACCCCGGGTTCGCCGCCGTCGGCGTCCGTGTACTGAGCCAGTGGGCAAACACCATTGCAGTCCCCCGCGTCCGAGGATGCCTCCACGATCCACTCCGCGCTTGCGCCCGAGCCACCAAAGGACGCATCCGCTGTGAAGCTCCCCCCTCCCGTGCGGTCCGTGAGCTCCATGGCCCAGGTACCCCCGCTCACCTGGCCGATAGTGACCGTTACCTTGTCACCGGCGCTGACCGACGCCCCCTGCCAATCCGTGGGCAGCTGCTCGGGAGCGGGCAGCACTTCCCACCACGGCCAGGCCCAGTACGTTCCGGGGGTGCATTGGTCGGTGGTGGGGTTAGTGTCGCTCTCGTCAATGCCCGCCTGGATGAGCTGGCTATCGGCGGGCTGTCCTGGGGGGTTGAACCCGTCGATCCCCACCCACTCCGAGACGTGCGCGCTACAGCTGGCCGCCGTGGTAATAAAGGGCACGGTAAAGGTGGCGCTGGCGCTGGTGAAGGGCCCACCTGTCACGGCATAACCGGACCAGTTGTCACTGCTTTCGTGTTGCACACCAGAGCTGGCGACCGTGGTCGTAGCAGAGAGCGGCCGTGTCGTGGTGGCCACGGCCGTAGTTGTGGTGGGCGCGGGCGTCGTTGTCGTGACAGCAGAAGCGACCGTCGTGGTGGCAGAAGGAGCCGCTGGACGGGATGACCCCGCCATCCCCACGTAAAACGGGCCCGTGAACGATGAGGGACCGTCACTTACGACTAAGGCGAAGGTGATCGTCCGGTGCGCGGCCGAGGTGTTGGCGCCGATGACGACACGCGCGGCGAAGTGGTCGGTGCACGGTCTTAGGTTGCTGGCATAGTCCACCGGGAAACCCTGCTGGGATAACAGCTCCAGTCGGCAGGTCTTAGCGTTCTTGACGCTACCGGTGACCGTCGTCACGCCTCCAAAGGGGCCTAGCTGTTGTGGGGTAGCACCGACAAAGATGATGCTCGGGCTTGGCCGCGGTCGAACGATGACATAGAAGTAACCGGTGAACCGTGACGAGCGGTTGCGGGCCACCAACGCGAAAGTGATCGTGCGCTTGACTGCGGTCGGGTTGGTCCCGATAGTCACATGCGCCGAGAAGGTCCTGGCACACGGACGGACGTCGCTCGCGTACACAACCGGAAGGGACTGGTGGGACAGAAGTTCAAGCTGGCAAATCGTGGCGTTCTTGACCGTCGCGGTCACGTGGACCTGCCCCCCCGTGGGGGGCAGGTCTGCCGGCGTGGCCCGAGCCGAAAGGACCACTGCCGGCGCCAGCACCGTGTTGGCCGACGCCGTGGGCGTGGCAAATGCCGGCAACAGGCAGGCTGCTGCGGTCAGCGCAAGGATGGTCTTCTTCATGGGTCGCCCTTCCTGCCTCGGGCCTACTACGCCCAGGCGGGAACGCTAGCGCGGGGGCAAGCGCACGATGGTGAGGAAGAACTCGTCGATCTGGCGGACGACCGATACGAAAGACCCAAATCCCACCGGCTTGGTGACATAAGCGTTGGCGTGGAGGTCGTAGCTGCGGACGACGTCTTCTTCGGCCTCCGAAGTGGTGAGTATGACGACCGGGATCCGGCGCAGATCAGGGTCGGCTTTGGCGATCGCTAAAACTTCTCGGCCGCTGAGGCGGGGCAGGTTGAGGTCGAGCAGTACGAGGTCCGGCCGCTGAGCATCGACAAAGGGGCCATCACGTCGCAGATAGGCAATGGCTTCTTCCCCGTTGGTGACGACGCGCAAGTTGATGAGCATCTTCGACTCACTGAGCGCCTCCCTCGTCATGGCTACGTCCCCTGGGTCGTCCTCGACCAGCAGAAGTTCCAGCGAGGCGCGTCGGTCGGTCCCGTTCATGCGGCTCCTATTGTCGGCAGGGCCCAACAAATGCGGGCCCCGGGCGAGTAGTCCGTGTCCAGCCAGATCTCCCCGCCATGGAAGTCGACGATCTTCTTGCAGAGCGCCAGGCCGATGCCGGTGCCGCTGTAGACGTCGCGACCGTGCAGGCGCTGGAAGATCACGAATATCCGGTCGGCGAAGCGAGGCTCGATCCCGATCCCGTTGTCAGAAATAGCGAACTGCCACATGTCGCCCTCTTGACGGGCCGTGATCTCGGCCTTCGGTCGAGGGCCCTCATTGAACTTTACGGAGTTGCCGATGAGGTTCTGGAACAGAGCCGTGAGCAGCGACCTGTCCCCCCGCACGCTCGGCAAAGGGGCGCAGGTGACGCTGGCCCCAGCTTCAGCGATCACCTCGTCCAGGTTGACCAGGGCTTGGCGGTAAACGTCGTCCAGCGGCACTACTTCGAACTCCGAAGTGTTACGGCCGACCCGGGAAAAAGCCAG
Organism: Acidimicrobiales bacterium; assembly: GCA_052325485.1. Lineage (GTDB taxonomy): Bacteria > Actinomycetota > Acidimicrobiia > Acidimicrobiales > Palsa-688 > Fen-671. Next base: position 46,235 of record JBKQUU010000271.1, read on the forward strand.
CAGGTCATTTATGAGGGCCTGCATGCGGGTGGCCCCGTCGACGGCGAAGGCGATGTACTGCCGGGCGCGCTCGTCCAGTTCGGAGGCGTAGCGCCGGCTGAGCAGCTCGCAGAAGCTGACGACTTTTCGTAGGGGCTCCTGGAGGTCGTGCGAGGCGACGTAAGCAAACTGTTCCAGTTCGAGGTTGGAGCGGCTGAGGTCTTCGTTGAGGGCCCCGAGAGCGGCGGACGCCTCCGCCAGCAGGCGGACCTCCGAGACGATCCTTTGACGCATCGAATCGACGTCCTGCGCCAGTTCCACCAGGTCCGGGGGGCCAGCGACCCTGACAGGGTGGTCAAGTTCGCCGCCGGCCACCTCCCTCACGTCATCGCGCAGGCCGGCCAGCGGCCTGATGACCCAGGACCGAAGAGCCCAGATGGCACTGGACCCGGCCAAGACGAGGAGGGCGACCACGACGAGGCCCAGGGCCAAGAAGGTGTCCTCGCTCTCCTCGAGGGTGGAAGTACTGGACAAGGCGCTCGACCGCAAAGCACGGTCCAGTGCGGTGAACGCACCCCGGACGCCGTCGAAGTCCGCCTTGCCCAGGTCCTGTTCGGCCGTCGACGCGTACCTACTTTCCCCGCTGCGGGAGACGGTGATGGCGGGCAGGGCGAACTGCGCCCGCCACGTGGCCATCGCCCGCTCCACCGGCACCAGCAGGCCGGAGCTTTGGCGGTCGCGTACCACTAGCGCGCCGAGCTGGCTCAGGTCGTCCCGAGCGCTCGCCACCCCTGCGGTGTAGGGCTGCAGGAAGCTCTCCTCATGGCTGAGGACGTAACCCCGGACACCGGTTTCCTCGTCGACGTAGTCGGACAGCAGTGACTGGGCGTCAAGACGGGCGGGGTCAACGACATCGACAAGATGGTTGCGGGCGTCGACTTCCCGCACATAGGCCCAGGCGGCGGTGCCGAGCGCCAGCGCCGTCACCGTGGCCAGCACCGAGAAGCTCAGGACCAGCCGCCGGGTGAGGGGCAGGCCGGAAGGCCCGTCCGGCCTCGTCCCCGGCTGTTTGACATCGCTCACCCGGCTCCCGACACGAGGAAGAGGGCAATGTCGTCCTCCGGAGCCCCACCGTTTTGTTCTTCGGCGACGGCGATGAGCCGGTCCGCTAGCTCGCCCAGGTTGTCGCTCGGCCACCCACCCGACCGCAGCTGGGATATGAGCCCGCTGGCGCCCAAGCGTTTCGAGCGGTCGTCCCGGGTCCGCCCCTCCACGATCCCGTCGGTGTAGAAGACGAGCGTCCATTGGGGAGGGAGGGCGACGACCTCGGCCGGCCACCGTGACGACTCGAAAAGGCCGAGCGGGAGCCCGGGCTCGACAGTCAGCTGGCGGGTCTCCTCCCCCATCAGGATCGGGCCCGGGTGACCGGCGAGGCGCAGCGCCACCGAGCGCCGGTCCGGTGCGATGGTGGCGTCGCACACCGTGGCGAAAAGGTCCTCGTTATGGCGCTCGGCGTCCAGGAGCGCCTGCAAGTTCGGCAGCACCGCGTCGGGGCCCACCCCTCCCAGCACGAAGCCTCTCCAGGCGATCCGCAGCGCCACCCCGATGGCCGCCTCGTCGGGCCCGTGGCCGGCAACGTCGCCGATCACGAGGCGCACCGAACCGTCGGGCAGTTCGATGGCATCGTAGAAGTCGCCACCGAGAAGTAGCGAGCCGCCGGCCGACCGGTAGCGGGCCACCGATCGGAGACCGGACCTGGCCAGCATGGGCCGGGCCAGGAGGCCTCTCTCGAGGCGGGCGCTCTCGGACGCCATCAGCTCTCGGGCCAGGAGCTGGCGGGCCGCCTCCTCAGACCGCTTGCGCTCGACGGCGTAAAGGACAGAGCGGCTCAACAGCTCCCGGTCGAGCTTGCCCTTTTGTAGGTAGTCCTGCGCGCCCCGGGCCACCGCCACCAGGGCGAGGTCCCGGTCCGCCCGGCCCGTGAGCACGATCACGGCCGTCCGGGGGGCGGCGGCCAGGATCCGGTCGAGGGCCTCCAGGCCACCGGCGTCGGGCAGCCCGAGGTCCAGCAGGACACATTCCACGCCGCGCTCCAGGTGGGCCAGAGCGTCGGCCAGCCGGCGCACGGGTTCGACCTTGAAGGCGAAGCCAGAGCCCTGGAGCAGCTCGCTCGTCAGCAGCGCGTCGCCCGGGTCGTCCTCGACCAGAAGGACCCTGATCGGCCCGCCGGCACCGGCATCCGCAGCTCCGGGGCACACTCTGCATGAGGATACACCAGTGCCTGCGTGCCCCCGGCCGCTGCCCGGCCGGCTCGCCAAAGGCACGACCCGGGCGCCTTGGCCTACCGTGAGGGCCATCACATGAGCGAGGAGGCTTTACGACATGAAGGCCGCTTTGTACCGGGGGACCGGGCCGTCCACCGTGCTGTCCGTCGAGGAGATCGCCACGCCCGAACCGCGAGCGGGGGAGGTCCGGGTGCAGGTGTTGTTCTCGGGTGTCAACCCCACGGACTGGAAGTCGCGTGCGGGGGCCACCGGCTCCGGGCCGGACGGTTTCCAGGTACCCCATCACGACGGCTCGGGGGTCGTCGACGCCGTCGGAGAGGGCGTCACGGAGCGCGTCGTTGGCCAACGGGTGTGGATCTACCTGGCTGCTTTTGGTAACCGCTACGGCACGGCGGCCGAGTACTGCGTGGTGCCGGCGGTACGGACGGTGCCCCTGCCCGACAGCGCGTCCGACGAGCTCGGGGCGTGCCTCGGCGTCCCCGCCCTGACCGCCGCCCACTGTCTCGGCGGTCACCCCGAGGCGTTGGCCGGCGCCCACGTGCTCGTAGCCGGCGGGGCGGGGGCTGTCGGGCACTACGCCATCGAGCTGGCCAAGCATGCGGGGGCCTGGGTGGTCACCACGGTGAGCTCGGGAGCCAAGGCGGAGATGGCGCGGGCGGCCGGGGCCGACCTCGTCGTCAACTACCGCGAGCCCGGAGCGACCGAGGTCGTCAAGTCGTTCGCCCCGCGCATGGACCGCATCCTCGAGCTGGCCCTGGGCGCCAACCTGGAACTGGACCTGGCAGTGGCGGGACCGGGAACGGTTATCGTCGTCTACGCCAGCGAGGCCGGCGACCCCGTGCTGCCGACACGCCGGTTCATGAACGCCAACGTCACCCTCCAGTACGTCCTGCTTTACGGCGTGCCCGCCCCCGAGGTCGCCGAGGCTGTCACCTGGACCAATGGCGCCCTGGCCACGGGAGCGCTGTCGGAGCTGCCTCTGCACCTGTTCCCCCTCGACGATGTTGCCGCCGCTCAGGACGCCGTCGAGGGGGGCGTGGTGGGCAAGGTGCTGGTCGTGCCCCACCTCCACAAGCAAGCCCTGCTCTCATAGGCCACCACCCGACTTTCGTTCTTCAAGCACAGGACGCCGTGCCCTCCGTTTTCCCCAAATCTGACGATGAGATCCCCGACAGTTCGCTCCGCCAACGACGCCGGCGCCCTCACCTGGCAGCGGGGGCACGAGGTCGTCCGCACCGAAGCCTGGGGACCTGACAGAGGCCAGCATCACCGTCGGTGCGCTGTCGGCCGAAGTAAGCGAGGAAGGCCAGATCCGGTTCCTGCGCAGCGACAGCGGCGAAGAGCTCCTGGCCGAGCACGTCTACCTGCCCGCCGGTGCCACCTGGACCGACCCCTGGAGGGGCCAGAGCGTCGATGGCGGGACGGGGGCTGACGCCGATGCCCCGCTCGAGCGGATCCCGCTGTACCTGCGCGATGGCGCACACTTGCCGCTTCGCTGACCGCTAGCCAGCAGCTGCTTGGTCGTTACGGCCGCCCTAGTCCTCGACGAAGATGCAGTCGGCTGGGCAGTCGGACTTGGCGTCCAGCACATCGCGCTCCCGCTCCGGCGCCACGAGCGCCATCTCTTCGCGGCCGTTGCCCAGTGCCCCATCGGGCAGGAGCACGTGGGCCACCCCGTCGTCGCCCATGGCGAACACCGAAGGGCACACTTCGCTGCACAGGCCGTCAGCGCTGCACAGGTCCTGGTCGATCCAAACTTTCATGAGGGCGCACCTTTCTTGGTCACGAGGTTAGGGCTCGGGGCTCGATGCCGTCGAGGTATCGGCCTGCTAAGGCTGTGCCGACCGTAAGGGCCTCCGAACCCTATCAAGATGGGGGTCTCTCGGGCCTTTCCCATATCCTCAGGGTTGGCCCCCGACTTCATCAAGCTCGACCGGGAGCTGGTGAGGGGTGTCGACCTCACTGCTGCACGGCTGACAGGTCTCCTAACATGAGCGCTCCTATGACTCCCGCGACAACCTCCAAAACCTCGCCGGCCCCTGGCGGGCTTTTCGGCCGTTTTAGCCGGTTGAGCAGCCTAAACACCAAATGGTGGACGTTGATCGCCGTATGTCTGGGGACCTTCATGCTCCTCTTGGACGTGACGATCGTCAACGTGGCCCTGCCCGATATCCAAAAGAGCCTGCATTCGAGCTTTTCCGACCTGCAGTGGGTGGTGGACGCCTACGCCCTCACGCTGGCGTCCCTCCTCTTGACCGCGGGCTCGTTGGCCGACCTGTTCGGCCGGCGCCTGCTGTTCACTATCGGCCTGGTGTGGTTCACCCTGGGGTCCCTTTCCTGCGGCTTGGCCCGGTCCTCGGAGTGGCTCATCCTGTCCCGGGCCGGTCAAGGCATCGGCGGGGCCATCATGTTCTCCACGTCCCTGGCCCTGTTGGCCCAGGCCTTCCAGGGACGCGAGCGGGGCGTGGCCTTCGGTGTATGGGGATCGATCACCGGGGTGGCCGTGGCCGTCGGCCCGGTGGTAGGCGGGATCCTCACCTCTGGCCTGTCCTGGAAATGGATCTTTTTCGTCAACGTGCCGATCGGTGCCTTCGCCATCTTTGTGACCGTCTGGCGGGTGGCGGAGTCCCGTCAAATGGGCGCCCGGCAACCGGACTGGGCCGGGTTCGCCGTGTTCACGGCGGCGCTGATCGCGCTGGTCTACGCCCTCATCCGCTCCGGTGAGAAAGGTTGGACCGAGACCGGCGTCCTCGTGTGCTTCTCGCTCGCCTTCGTCCTGCTGGTGGTCTTCGTGCTCCAGGAGCACCACAGCGCCCGGGCCATGTTCGACCTGTCGCTGTTCCGCAACCACACTTTCGACGGAGGGGCGATCGCCGCCTTCGGGCTGTCGGCCTCGCTGTTCGCCCTGCTGCTCTATGTCGTGCTGTACCTCCAAGACGGCGAGGGCTACTCGGCTCTCGCCACCGGCTTACGCCTGCTCGTCATCTCCGCCGGGCTCATGGTGGCGGCCACCGTGTCCGGCCGGCTAAGCCAGCGCGTGCCCGTGCGGCTCCTCATCGGGGGGGGACTGGTGCTGGTCGGGGGGGGCCTGTTGCTGATGGCCCGGCTCGGTCCCTCGTCGACGTGGACGGTGCTGGTCCCCGGCTTCGCCGTGGCTGGGGTGGGAGCCGGGATGGTCAACCCACCCTTGGCCTCGACCGCGGTGGGCGTCGTCGAGCCCCGGCGAGCCGGGATGGCCTCCGGCATCAACTCCAGTTTCCGCCAGGTCGGCATCTCGACAGGAGTGGCCGCCCTGGGTTCCATCTTCGGTTCCGAGGTCAGCCGTGAGCTGCGCCGCGACCTCGGCTCCGTGCGGGGGTTGGCCGCTCAGATCCCCACCCTCTCCAAGGCCATACAGGGCGGTGAGAGCTCCCAGTTCCTGGTGCACGTCCCGGCGCCCGACCGCGCCCGGCTGGTCCACGCCACCCTGGCGTCGTACGCCCACGGCCTTGACGTGGTGCTGTTCATCGGCGGCGTGCTGGCCCTCGTGTCGGCCGTGGGCGCGTTCGCCCTCATCAGGACCAGGGACTTCGAGGCCAGCAGCCAGCGCAGCCACGTCCCCGGCCAGCAGGTGGGCGCCGGTCGAGACGTCACGGCCGAGCCCGCCCCCGCCTGAGGGCGCCGCCGCCCAATGAGAGGTCAGCCTGGACTGGTGCCAGCCTGGACCGGGGTCAGCTCACCATCCGGAGAGCGACGGCGGCGTCGGGTTCGAGGACTTTGAAGCTGAAGCTTTCTTCGAGGTACAAACGGACCGTGCCGGCGTCGTGGTCCCGGTAGCCGACCGACAGGTCCTGCCCGCAGTCGAAGAGGAAGTCGCCGCCCCGCAAACTGAGCACGATGCCTGCTTCGACACCTGGCGCCCATACCAGGGGGCCGCCCAGGATCTGACGGAGGTGGTCGAGAAGTAAGTGGCCACCGTGCTCGGTGGCCTCACTGACCCGTGTATAGATGTCCGGGCCGATGGCCAGCCCGTAGGGACCGGCGATACCGGCCTGGCGGAGCACGTTGGTAGCCCGGGCCACGCCGCTCGGGTACTTTTCGACGTCGGCGGCGAGCAGGACCGGTTCGTGCGAGGTGCACTCGGTGATCCCCCGCATCCCCGCCGCCTGGTAGCCGTGGAACACCGTCACGTTCTCGCCCAGTGCGATCTGGCGCGCCGCCTCGTCCAGTGGGGACAAGTCGAGGTCGGTGGCCCCCCGCTCGGCATCGTCGACTTCGAGGCGCGAGACCGTGAAATCCGCCCGCAGCTCCACCAAAGCTAGGGCCCGTCGTTGGGCGGCGTGGACGCCTTCAGAGGGCCCGGAGATGGCGTCGGCCCGGCCCAGGTTGGAGGCCGAGTACGACCAACCGTGAGGTCCGACGAAGTCCACGAGCTTGCGTGCCGCCAGGTGGGTGGTGAGCCGGGCTTTGGCCTCGGCGTCTATGGCCGCCCATCCCGCCTCTGAGATCGGCGCCAGCTCTCGACGGAGGTGGTCCATCATTCCTGCCCCTTGAGGCTGCCGATGCCAAGGCCGGCCAGCCCAGGCACCGCTGGAGGCTCGTCGTTGCCCGGCCTAGGACCTGTGGCTTCGATATCCGTCACCGGCGCCGTCGTGAACAGGTAAGTCCTCAAATTTGAGTCGAGGGCCGGGTCGCGCCGGCGCAGCCACTCCAGGGTCATGGCGGCGTGCTCCTTCTCCTCGTCGCGGTTGTGGGCCAGAACGGCGGCCAGGCTGGCGTCTTGCGTCGCCTTCACCCGCTGGTCGTACCAATCGATCGCCTCGAGCTCCTCGCACAGAGAGGTCATCGCCCGGTGGTAGTCGATCGTCGCCGGGCCGAGAAGCTCAGCCGGTTCATGGAGCCCTTCGCTTGCCATCGGCTTCTCCTTCAGGTGGGCCAAGTTGCCGTCCGTGGTACGAAACAACGGTGCCCCCATGACCCTAACGTGCCGTTAGGGGATTGCCGTCCTGTTACGGGCGAGCGGTTGGGCGCCGTGTTGAGGCCCGTGGACTCCCGGGCCAGCAGCTGGCAGGGAAGGTACTCGACGCCGTGGGCCCTGCCCCCGTTCATAGCATTGAGCAAACGCTGAGCCGCCGTCCGGCCCACCTCGTGCAGGTTCATGTCGACCGTCGACAATGGGGCCCGGGCATGAGCGGACATGATCTCCCGACTTGCAGGGGCCGGGCTGGCAGCAGGAGCACTGGTGCCTAGCTATCCCCCGTGGTCGCGGCCTCAACCGTCACTGGCTGCCCTGGGTGGCGGTGGCGAACGTCGAGGGCATCCTCGGCGTCGAGGACCTTGGCGCCCTGACGGCGGGCCTCGTGCTCGACGCCACGTAGCCCAACCGGGCGGGCGAGCCGGCCTGAGGCGCGCCAACTTCCGTGTTTTCCGGAATTACCACCCTGCGAGTTAGGTCGGCCTCACACAGTCGATAATGGTGAGTGTGGCGACGAACCCGGCGCTCGTGGCGCACCTCTACCGGCGGGCCGGCTTCGGGGCAACCCCGGCCGAGCTCGATGACCTCTCCCATAAGAGCTGGACCGAGCTCGTCGACGGTCTGCTCGCCGGCCTCAGCGGGCCGGACCCGGCGGGGGACGCCGTGCCCCTCCCCCATCTGACGACCCTGCCCGAGTCCAACGTGCCCGGCTACTACTACAACAGCTGGGAGGAGTACTCCAACCTGGTCAACTGGTGGTTAGGGCGGATGGTCGTGACCGGCACCCCCCTGCGGGAAAAGTTGACGCTCCTCCTGCATTGCCAGTTCCCGACGTCGATAACCAAGGTGGGGTGGGCGTACATGATGTACGCCCAGAACCAGATCTTCCGGGCCCTGGGGCCGGGCAATTTCGAGACACTGGCCCAGGCGGTGGCCAAAGACCCGTCCATGTTGATCTGGCTGGACACCGACACCTCCCACAGGGACGCCCCCAACCAGAACTTCGCCCGGGAGCTGATGGAACGCTTCACGATGGGCATCGGCAACTACACCCAGGAGGACGTCATCCAGGGCGCCCGGGCCTTCACGGGCTGGGAGCTAGACACCGTGTCCGGGGGGTTCTTCTTCAACTCCTACGACCACGACAACGGGGTCAAGCACTTCCTCGGCCGGACCGGGCGGTTCATGGGCGAGGACATTGTCCACATCGTCACCAACGAGCCGGCGTCCCACCGCTGGGTCATCTCCCGGCTGTGGACCTGGCTGGCCTACCCGGTCAGCCCCTCCGACCCGGTCGTGCAGGACCTCGTCCACGGCTACGCCAAGGACCTCAACGTCACCAACCTGCTGGCCGCCATGTTCCACCACCCGGCCTTCGTCTCGCCCCAGGCCATGCATGGCCTGGTCAAACAACCCATCGAACTGCTGGTCGGCGCCCTGCGCGTCCTCGGCCTCACCACGGCACCGTTCTCCCCGGGCACGCTGCAGGGCCTGCTCGGCGCCATCGGCCAGGTCCCCTTCGCGCCTCCGTCGGTCGGCGGCTGGGGCTGGAACGAGTACTGGCAGTCGACCGGCGCGGCAGCCGGGTACATGCAACTGGCGTCCAGCCTGGCTGGCGTGGCCAACTTGACCGCCCTCGAGAACGCCGACGGCCACCCCGCCGACCAGGTCACCGCCGCACTTTCGTTGATCGGCCTGCCCGACGTCTCCCACCGCACCCGCTCGGCCGTCACCTCGTTGGCCCTTTCGCTACGTCAAAGCTCGGGCGCCTGGCCCGCCCAGCAGATCGTCACCCTCGCCCTGTTGTCCCCCGAATTCGCCATGAACTGATGGAGGAGACCTCGTGACCCTGACACTCGACCGTCGGCAGTTCCTCACCGGCGTGCTCGGCGGCGGCGTGGCGACCGGCCTTGTCCGCTTCACCGGCCTGAGCTCGCTGCTGAGCATGGCCGAGGCGTCGGCGTCGACCGTCCCGCTCAACGGCCCCTTCGTGCTCTGCACCCTTTACGGGGGCAATGACGGGCTGAACACCGTCATCCCTTACGAGAGCGGGATCTACCGGGACTGGCGCCAATCACTGGCTATCCCGGGCGACCAGGTGCTCCCTCTGGGCGACGACGGGTCGGGCCAGCTCGGCTTCCATCCCTCCCTGGCCGGGATGCACGCGCTGTGGAAGGAGGGAAAGGTCGCCGTCATCAGCGGGGTCGAGTACCCGGACCCCAACTTCAGCCACTTCGCCTCCCAGACCATCTGGCAGACCGCCCGCCTCTCCGCCGACCCGGACGCCGGTTGGCTCGGCCGTTGGCTCGACGCCACCGGCACCGACCCGTTCCGGGCCCTGTCGGTCGGCCCAACGCTTCCGCCCGCCCTGGTCGGCTACCAGCAGGAGGCCAGCTCGGTGGTGGACTCCACCTCGGCCGGTGCCCAGCTCCCGGGCCAGAACCCCGCCTTCAGCGGCGCTTACAAGCAGCTCATGAGCAGCTACCCGGGCGAACCCGCCCTCCAGGCGGGCCAGGCCCACTCCGGTGGCAACCTGATGCTGGTAGGTAGCAAGGCGGCGGCGGCGCTGAGCCACGAGCAACCTCCGGCGGCCCCACCGGGCAGCGACCCTGGCGACATCGGCACCCAGCTCGACATCGTGGCCGAGCTGATCACCTACGGCTTGCCCACCAGCGTCTACAGCGTCAGCTGGTCGAGCTTCGACACCCACTCCAACCAGGCCAACACCCACGCCGAGATGCTCGCCTCCCTGGACGCCGCCGTCACGGGCTTCATGAGCGCGTTCCCCAAGGCGGCGCCGGGCAAGAGCCCCGTTATCGTGATCTGCAGCGAGTTCGGCCGGACGCCCCGGACGAACGCCAGCCTCGGGACCGACCACAGCTCGGCCAGCGTCGTGCTGGTGGTCGGGCCGGCCGTGAAGGGTGGTTTTTACGGGGCGACCCCCAGCTTCACCAAGCTCGACCCGTACGGGAACCTCATCTTCACGACGGACTTCCGCCGCGTTTACGCCACCGTCCTCGAACAGATCCTCGGTGTCGGGTCGCCGTCGGCCATCCTCGACGGCGCCTTCCGTCCCATCGACTTCCTATAGCGGCCGGTTCCTATAGCGGCCGGCCTAGGAAGGCCGCTATAGGTCGCTAGAAGTCCTGGGAGGGCCGCCACCGGCGTACAGTGGCGCCGTGGTCAGCACGCCCGACGACGAAAGTACTGTCGTCGAGGCCGCCGGGCGCGAGGTGCGCATCACCAGCCCCGGTAAGGTCCTCTTCCCCGAGCGGGGAGAGACGAAGCTGGACCTGGTCCACTACTACCAGGCCGTCGAGGAGCCGCTGATGAGGGCCATGGGCGGCCGCCCGGTCCTGCTCCAGCGGTTCCCCCACGGCGCCACCGGCCCGTCGTTCTTCCAAAAGCGCGTGCCGGAGCACCATCCGGAATGGCTCGAGACCGCGGTCGTGTCCACCCCCAACGGCACTACGTCCCAGGCCCTGGTGGCCCGTGACCTGGCCCATGTGCTGTGGGCGGTCAACCTGGCCTGCCTGGGCTTTCACGTCTGGCCGTCCCGGGCCGCCGACCCCGGCCACGCCGACCAGCTGCGCATCGACCTCGACCCGGCCCCCGGGGTCAGCTTTGCCATGGTCCAGGAGGCCGCCCAGGAGGTGCACGACCTGTTCGAACAGCTGGGCGTGATGGCCCTCCCCAAGACGACCGGTAACCGGGGCATACACGTCTTCGCCGGTCTCCAGCCCCTGTGGACTTCCGTAGAGGTGAGGGCGGCGGCGGTGGCCCTGGCCCGGGAGCTCGAGCGCCGCCGTCCCGACCTCATAACGGCAGCGTGGTGGAAGGAGGAGCGAGGGACGCGGGTTTTCGTGGACTTCAACCAGAACGCCCCCCACAAGACCATCTTCGGGGCGTGGTCGGTCCGGGCCCGGCCCGGCGCCCAGGTTTCTACCCCGTTCCGATGGGACGAGCTGTGGTCGGTCGCGCCCGACGAGCTGACCATCGCCAACGTGCCCGCCCGGACCAGCCAGCTGGGCGACCCGTGGGCGGCGATGGCCGACGAACCGCAGTCGCTGGTACCGGTGCTGGCCCTGCACGAGCGGGACCGGGCCGCCGGTCTGGCCGACGCGCCGTGGCCGCCCGTGTACCCGAAGATGCCGGGCGAGCCGCCCCGCGTGGCCCCGAGCCGGGCCAAGAAGCTCGAGCCATGAACGCCTCGGGCGCACACTTGCGCTGCCAGGCGTGCGGCGCTGGTTACGCCCTCGACGAGGGCGCCTGGCGGTGCCGGTGCGGCGGGCTGTTCGACCTGGAGTCCCCGCTGCCTGACAACGCCTTTGCCGGCCTTGAGGCACAGCCCTGGTCGCTGTGGCGCTACCGCAGGGCTCTGCCCTTTTCAGCCTCCGCCACCGGCTGGCAGTCCGTGACCATGGGCGAGGGGACCACGCCGCTCGTGGCCGTGGACGCGGGCCTGCGGTTGAAGCTCGACTTCTTGATGCCAACACTTTCGTTCAAGGACCGGGGCTCCGTGGTGCTGGTGGCCAAGGCGGCCGAGATCGGTGTGCGGCGCCTTGTCGCCGACAGCAGTGGCAACGCCGGCGCTTCCATCGCCGCCTACGCGGCCCGGGCCGGCATCGAGGCGGAGGTTTTCGTCCCCGCGTCCACGTCGGAAAAAAAGGTGGCGCAGCTGCGAGGCTACGGGGCCACCGTGCACTGCGTGAACGGCTCGCGAGCCGACGCCGCCTCGGCCGCCAGCGAACACGTGGCGGCCACTGGCGCGTTTTACGCCAGCCACGTTTACAACCCGCTTTTCCATCACGGGACCAAGACTTTCGCCTTCGAACTGTGGGAACAGCTCGGCTTCCGGCTGCCGGGCACGGTCGTGCTCCCCGCCGGCAACGGCACTTTGCTCATCGGGGCGAGCATCGGTTTCCAGGAACTGGCGGCGGCCGGGATGGTCGAGCACGTGCCTCGCCTGGTGGCCGTACAAGCTGAGCGTTGCGCGCCCCTGGCGCAGGCGGCGCGCGCTGCCCACCGAGGCGAGGGCGGGGGCGTCACCGCTGCCGGGCCGGCGCCGGTGCCGGCCGGGGCGGCGCCAGGGACGGTCGCCACGGCGGCCGAGGGCATCGCCATCGCCGAGCCCGCCCGGCTGGCGCAAATGCTCGAGGTCGTGGCCGACAGCGGCGGGACCGTCCTCACGGCGACCGAACAAGGGATAGCCTCGGCCCGCCTGGCCCTGGCCGCCAAAGGGATCGACGTCGAGCCGACGGCCGCCACTACCTATGCGGCGTGGCTCGAATGGCCCGAGGCACCCGCACCATCGTCCACCGTCCTAGCCATGACCGGCGCCGGGCTCAAGTCCCCGCCGCCGTCTCGTCGGGCCGCCGTGGCCCCACAGCCCGGGGAGGGGCACGAAAAATGACTGTCACAAACACCAGCCCTTTTTACAACGTCCGAGATTACGGGGCCACCGGCGACGGGGAAACCGATGACACGGCGGCCATTTCCGAGGCGATAACGGCGGCCGCCCCGACGTCGGCCCCCACCGGTAACACGGTGTACTTCCCGGCCGGCAAGTACGTCGTCACCTCGAGCCTGGTCGTCCCCCCCGCTCTCGCACTGCAGGGCGCGGGGTGGAACACGCCCGGCGCCCAGGTCAACACCTTCGCCGGCAGCTGGATTTTTGTCCAAGCGGGTGCAGGTTTCAGTCCCGTCACGGTCTCGGGCAGCGGCGGCGCGGTGAAGGCCCTGGGGTTCAACGTCCCTGACCAGAGCACGGCGGGCCCGCCGGCCAGCGCCCAACCGATGATCCTGGTCGGGGCCAACAATGCCCTTATAGAGGACATCTGCCTCTACAACCCCTACGGCGGGATCTACATAAACAACGCGGCACAGGCCTGCGTCCGGCGGATCTTCGGCCAGCCCGTCCAGTACGGGATAACCATCGACGGTTCGCGCGACACCAATTACATCGACACCGTGCATTTCTGGCCCTACTACCAGCCGACCACAACGACTGTCGCCGCCTACCAGCTGGCCAATGGCGTCGCCATAGCCCTCCTGCGCTGCGACAACCCTCATCTCAGCAATATCTTCGCCTTCAACTACAACAAGGGCCTGAGCCTTTCCAGTTCGTCGACCGGCATACCCCACAAAGTCCATCTGATGAACGCCGACTTCGACCGGTGCGTGACCGGGGTCCACATCGGCTCGCCGGGCACCCTGGGGTCCGCCGCCACCATCCAGATGGTCAATGTGACCATGCAGTCGCCCACCGGGCCTGGCGTCCCCACCGGCCATGGGATCTGGGTGGAGGCGGCTGCCGCTTACGCCATGGTCCAGGCGTCCAATGTACGGGTCTCCAACTCGGGCCTGAACGCGGTGCGCATCGACGCCGACAATGTGAACTTCTTCGGAGAGAACATCTCCCTCGAGAACTGGCACGGGAACGGCGGGTTTTATATTTCATCGGCTTCCTCGTTCGCTCACCTGGGCATCGGCTGCACTCCCGGCGACGCGCCGTACGTACCGCGCTCGCAGTTCCGCCGTCCCCAACTGGCATAGGCACCCGTCCCCCGTCGGCCTGTCCCCCGTCGGCCTGTCCCCCGCCGGCCCCGTCCCTCGGGTAGCCCGTTCCCGGGCGGCCGGTGACCGGGGGCGGGCGGCCCCTGCCCTCGGGTAGGTACTGTGTGCTGTGGCGTACCGGAATGTGCTCGGCGAAGAGTTGCAGCCGTGCGGGCTCGAGCCGCTCACCGGCTTTTACCGCGACGGGTGTTGCGCTACCGGCCCTGAGGACATGGGCTCGCACACCATCTGTGCCGTCGTCACCGCCGAGTTCCTCGACCACCAGCGCCATATAGGCAACGACCTCGTCACCCCGGTGCCGGCGTACCGCTTCCCGGGCCTGGTACCGGGGGACCGCTGGTGCGTCACCGCCGTAAACTGGTTGCGGGCCTACCGGGACGGGGCGGCGTGCTTCGTGGTGCTGGCCTCGACCAACGAGGCGGCCCTCGAGATCGTGCCCCGGGAGGCGCTCGAGGAGCACGCCGTCGACGTACCGCCGAGCCTCCACGGCCTCGAGGGCCCCGCCGAGCACTGACCGGCGCCAGAGGGTGGTGGGGCGTTGAGGCTCGGGCCCTGGCGGGCGGGGGACTGCCCCCGGGTGGGAGCGGGTCAGTCGGCAGTGGGCGAGCGACCAAGCACGTCACCGTGGCGCAGCACCGAGACGGGCCCGTCCTCGCTCACCGCGATAACCACGGCGAGCGGGTCGTCATGGCTGTAACGGCGGGCGGAGATGTGGCGGGTACCTCCGAAGGCCTCGACGGTCTCTTCGGCGGCGTGGCTCGGGACAAGGCGCACGCCCAGCCGGCGCAGCACCCCTTCAACATCGAATATCGCCGCGCCGTCGACCTGCCCCAGGGCGTGGCGGAGGGGGGCGAGGTGGGCGGCACGGCGGATCTGCAGGGGCGGCGGCACCGGTAGCCGCTCTTCGACCAGCGGACCGGCTTCAAAATGGGGCCGGTAAATAAGCAACGACCCGATGCCTAATGAACCGAGGTCGTGCACGGCGAACTCGAGCATCGCCTCCATCACTTTGCGCTCGCCCGTCGCCTCGCCCCTCATAACGGAGTCGACCCAGCTGGCCACCGGTGGTTCGTGCTGCCAGCGGAGGCCCTCCCAGCGCAGTACGCCGAAGGCCCCGACCACCCGGACCGCCCCCGACGGGTGACGTTGGACGACGTTGGCGCCGAGCACGCCGGCCAGCACGACGAGGTCTCGTTCCGAACCGGCCGGCCGGTCGAAGACCAGCCACTCGGCCGTACCGTCGGTGCGGCGCAGGAGCCAGCTCGAAAGCCCGTCAGCAAATCGGCGCGCCGCCGGGAGAGGTTGACCGCCCAGAGGTTGGCGGATGATGTCGAGCTGCGTCCCGGGCGCCCACGTCGCCGGATCCGACTTGGGGTCGATGAAGGTGCCGCCGCTCGAGACCCGCCGCTCGTGGACGGGAGGGCGCAGAGCATGGTCGACCTCCTCCACCAGCATCGCCCAGGAGGCGGCCGTCCCTTCCCAGGCCAGCCCGCTCTCCTCGAGCTCCTCGCCAAGGCGCCTCAGCCGTGCGGGCTCGAGATTTGTCATCGGAAAGGACGCTACCGTCCTATGCCCGCCCACCCGGCCCCCGGGGGCCTCATCCTTGAGGCAACAGGCTGTTCGTATAGTCGTCAGAAGCCGGCGGCGGGGTCTTCCCGTCGAACAGGCCGCCCTGGGCCATGATCTCGGTGATCCCGCTGAAACTGGCGTTGGACAGCGTGCCCCATTGCCCCGATGGCGTGAGGAAAGTGGGCGCGGTGGCGTTGCCTGTGGCCATCACGACATTCTGGCTTGTCGCCAGGAAGGAGTGGTTGTCCTTGATCAAGATCTGCTCGGCCTGGGCCGGGTGACGGGCCGAGAAGATGTAGCCCTGCGCCAGTGCCGCCAGTCCTCGGCGCAAGACCAAGGCGTTCGTGGCAATTTCTTTGTCACTGGCCACCAGCGAATCGTCGGGGAAGCTGGCCGCCGCCCCGAGGTAGTTGCGGATGGGGAAGAGCCGGAGCTTGGCCCCTCCCAGCTCGGCCGTTACGTCGTCCACGCCGCCGAACATGGTCGTATAGGCGACCCGCTTGGCCTCCAACGCCTGGTAGGCCGAGCCGTTGAGCACGACCTGGCGGAACACGGGGTGCTCCACGCCCAGTTTTTTGAAAATGGCGTCGATTATGGGCTCGTCGCTCGGCACCCCGAAACCCCCGTAGAGCTTGCCGCTCAACTGTGCCGGGCTGGTGTAGGGCGACGACTGCAGGACCGCCAGCTCGATCGTGTTCTTCTGAGCCAGGCCGGCCACCGCCCTGTACTTGAGCCCCGAAGCCCGGTAGGCGGGGATGCTGGGCGGGTAAGTGAAGGCCAGGTCGGTCTTGCCCGCCTCGATCAGGGTCTCCCCCGGAGTGCCGCTATAAGGGATTATGACGGGCTTTATGCCCTCTTTGGTGAAGTACCCGTTGTTGATAGCCACGTAAATGCCCAGGAAGTCGACATTGGGCGTCCAGTCCAGGGCGATGCGCAACGGCTGCAGGCCGCTCGCCCCTGCCGGCGCCGTGAGCGCCGCCGGGGTGAGGCCAAGACCGATCACGAGGGACGTCGACGCCACCCGTCGGGCCAGTTTGAGCATTCGTTTGCCTTCCTTTCGGTGGTTCACGGCCGGGGCCTTTCGGTGGTCCACGGCCGGGCCGCGAGGTCGAACGACGACGCCATCGCCATCGCCAGTTCGTGGCGCAGGCGGGCCTCGAGGGCTTGGAAAACCTCGTCCTCGCGCTGGCCCAACCTCCGAGGCCGGGGCAGGTCGATCTCCAGCACGGACGCCACCCGGCCCGGCCGGGGCGTCATGACGTACACCCGGTCGGAAAGGAACACGGCTTCGGTGATGTCGTGGGTGACCAGCAGAACGGTGGCCCCGAACTCAGCCCACACCTCGCTCAGCCATTCCTGGAGGTCGGCGCGGGTGATCCCGTCCAGAGCACCAAAAGGCTCGTCGAGGAGCATGAGCGGGTGGCCGGCGATGACCGTACGCAGGAACGCCGTCCGCTGGCGCATCCCGCCCGACAGCTGCCACGGCCAGGCGTGGGCGAAGTCGCCCAGCCCGAACCGCTCGAGCATCGGCACCGCCCGTTTGCGTGCCTCTTTACGACTAATGCCCGCCAGCTCCAGAGGGAGCACGACGTTGTCCAGCACCCGGCGCCAGCCGAGAAGGGCGTCGTGCTGAGGCATATAGGCGCTGGCGCCCAGGCGGTCGTCGAGATCCACGTCGTTGATCAGCACCTGCCCGCTGTTGGGGCGCTCCAGACCGGCGACGACGTTGAAGAGCGTGCTCTTCCCGCAGCCGCTCGGGCCGATGAGGGACACGAACTCGCCCGCCCCGGCGTACAGGTCGACCGAGCCCAGGGCCACCACCTCACCTTCGCCGGCCGGGAACCTTTTGCCGACCCCGTGCACGCTGAGGGTCGCCGACGGGCCCCGGCTCACGAGCGGGCCCGCCACGGCATGACCAAGCGTTCGACCATACCGACGAGGGCGAAGAGCAGGATGGTAAGCAAAGCGATCACGAACACGGCCCCGAGGACGAGGTCCATCCGCACGGGCGCGTCGTGGATGGCCTGGGTCATGTAAACCCCCAGGCCCTGCATGCCACCGACGAACTCGGCCACGATGGCGGCGCTGTAGGCGTAGGTCACCGAGATTTTGAGGCCGGTGAAAAACTGGGGGAGGGCGTTCGGCAATCTCACCCGGGCCAGGAGCTGCCACCGGCCGGCACGCATCGTCCGCAAGAGGTTGATGGCGTCAGGGTCGGCCGACCCCAGCCCCTGCACCAGCCCCACGGTGATGGGGAAGAAACTGAACAGGGCGACCAGGATGACCTTGGGGAGCAGGCCGAAGCCCCACCAGACCAGGACCAGGGGCGCCAGGGCGATGATCGGGACGGTCTGAGAGGCGACGATCACCGGGTAGACGCTCCCCCGCACGCTACGGAACGAATCGATCGACACTGCGATCAGCACCGCCACCACAACGGCGACGGCCATACCCAGGACGGCCTCCTCGGTGGTCACGCCGATGGCCGGCCAGATGTCGGCCCGGTCGTCCCAGGTGGACCGGACGATCAGCCACGGGCCGGGCAGCAGCTGGGGGTTGATGCTCTCGGCGGTCACCACCAGCTGCCAGAAAGCCACGCCGGCGGCGATGAGCAGGAGAGGGGGGGTGACGGCGCGCCACCACCTGCCGGCCGAACGCGCCGCGGGGACGCCCAGGGCTGGCGGCCCCAACGCCGGGAGCTCGGCGGACTTGGCTCGTCGGGGGGCAGCAACCAGGCTCACCTGTGCTCACCCCCGCGTGTGCCCCGCCCGGCGGTACTGGTGCTGGCCATAACGCTGACTCCCTTCGCTGGCATTACCCAGATCAGGTACAAGGGTCTGCGGACTGACCGCACTCTCAGCGCCGAAGCGCTCCCCTGTCATTTGTGGACTGGTACTACCTTGCAGCATACCGCCGTCAAGCGGTCCGAGGCGTTGAGCGGTCTCGGGACCTGCGGTCCTCGTGCAAGGCAGCACTTGACTTTGTCATGGCCCTACGAGCAAGGTGACCTGATGGGCGATGTGACCCCGGGCATGGTGTGCGGCCACCACCATCTCTACTCGGCGCTGGCCCGGGGGATGCCGGCGCCGCCGGTGCCACCCACCACGTTCCTCGAGATCCTCGAACAGGTGTGGTGGCGGCTCGACGTGGCCCTCGACCTGGAGATGATCAGGGCCTCGGCGCGTCTGGGCGCCCTCGAGGCGCTCGAGTGCGGCACCACCGCCATCATCGACCACCATGAGAGCCCCGCCGCCATCGAGGGCAGCCTGGAAGTGATCGCCGATGCCTGCCAGGAGGTGGGCGTGAGGGTGGTGTGCGCCTATGGCGTCACCGACCGCCACGGCGCCCATGGGGCGCGACAGGGCCTGGAGGAGAACGAACGCTTCATCCGCTCCGGCCGGCGGGGGATGGTCGGCGTCCACGCCTCCTTTACCTGCGGCGACGACACTTTGGCCGCCGCCGTCGGGCTTTCTGAGGACCTCCACGTCGGCGTGCACATCCACGTGGCCGAGGGCATTATCGACGCCGACGCCGGGGCCCGGCTGGAAGGGTTGGCCAAGCCGGACTGGCTGCTGGCGCACGGCGTGCACCTCGACCGGCCTCTGCCTGGCACGCTGGCCCACAACCCCCGCTCCAACATGAACAACGGCGTCGGTTACGCCAACCCGGCGGCGTGGCCAGGCCGGGTCGTGCTCGGCAGCGACGGGATCGGGGCCGACATGCTGGAGGAGTTCCGTCTGGCCTACGCCCGTTCCCGGGAGGCCGACCTGTCGAACGACCCGCCCAAGGCGTGGGAATGGGCCCGGGCCGGCTGGGAACTCGTGCCCGAAGCTCTTGAGGACCGCGTCCGGTGGTCCTATGACGGAGCCGACGACCCATGGCGCTTAGCTTTCACTCCCGGCGTCCGTGCTCACGACGTCTGGGTGGGCGGAGAACAGGTCTTGCGCGCCGGCAAAGCTACGCGTGTTGACCCTGACGAGGTGAGAAGGCACGCCGCCGAGCAGGCGGCTCGCCTCTTCGCCCGTCTCTAGCCTTTCCGGCACCGGCGACGGGGCCGCCCGCAGAGGAAGGCCGGGTTGGTTCCCCGGCCGCGAACAGGTTGAACCTTTATTGACATTCCTGGCCCCAGGGGTCATGGTGGAGTCGTGCCTACGTCGACTGAGCCCGCCGCCCTGGTCAGTACCGGGACGATAACTTTCACGCTGAACGGGTCCCCAGCGACGGTGCGCGCCGACCACCCCCATCTGCTGGCCGCGTTGCGCGAGGAGCTCGACGTAACTTCGCCGAAGGACGGCTGCTCGCCGAGCGGCCAGTGCGGGTGCTGCACGGTGATGCTGGACGGCAAGGCGCAGGTGGCCTGCCAGACCCCCTTGACTAAAGTCGAAGGCCGCTCTGTCACCACGCTCGAGGGGCTCGACCCCGCCGAGCGGCAGCTTTACGCCCAGGCATTTGCCGCTTGTGGCGGGCTCCAGTGCGGTTTTTGCATCCCCGGCATCGTCATGCGGGCCAAGGCACAAGTGGACCGCAAAGGCGCCGCCCTGACCCGGGAGGACATGTCCCGCCACCTTGGCGCCCATCTGTGCCGCTGTACCGGGTACGTCAAGATCCTCGACGCCATCGAGCTGGTCGCCTCCGGCCGGGAGGTCGTCCCCGTCCCTCGGGGCGGTATGGGCAGCCGGGGGCCTAGGTACCAGGCCGAAGCGTTGGCCTTGGGCGACAGGGGCTACGTGGACGACCTGCGCTTCCTGGGCATGTTGCACGCCGCCCTCCGCCTCACCGACCACGCCCGGGCCGATGTCACCCGGATCAGCACCGCCAGGGCCTTGGCCGCGCCCGGCGTGGTCGCCGTCTTCACGGCCGCCGACATCCCCGGGGCCCTGCGGGTGGGCATCATCCACAAGGACTGGCCGGTGCTCATCCCTGAAGGCGGGCGTACCTCCTACGCCGGCGACGTGTTGGCGGTAGTGGTAGCCGAGACCCGCCAGGCCGCCCGAGCTGCCACCGGGCTCGTAGACGTGACGTACGAGCCGCTGGTGCCGCTGACCGACCCGACGGCGGCGATGGCATCTGACCAGGTCGCCGTGTGGGGTACCGACGGGAACGTGCTCTCGCGCTCCGCCTACGCCCGGGGTGACGTGGGTGTGGCCCTGGCCGCCAGCGCCCACGTGGTTCATGAGGTTTTCCAGACCCAGCGGGTCGAGCACGCCTTCCTCGAGCCCGAGTCGAGCGTGGCCGTGCCCCGCGACGACGGCGGCCTGCACGTCTACTCGGGGGGCCAGGGGATCTGGGACGACCGTGACCAGATCGCCGCCGTGCTCGGCATCGACCAGGGCCAAGTCAGCGTCGAACTGGTGTCCAATGGCGGGGCCTTCGGCGGTAAGGAGGACATGTCGAACCAGGCCCAGACGGCCCTGGCGGCCTGGCTCCTGCGCCGTCCCGTCAAGTGCACCCTGTCCCGTGAAGAGAGCTTCCTGGTCCACCCCAAGCGCCACCCAGTACAACTCGAGTACTGGGCCGGGTGCGACCAAGAGGGCCGGTTGACAGGCGTGCGCGCCCGCATGGTGGGCGACTCCGGGGCGTACGCCAGCGTCGGGATGAAGGTGCTCGAGCGGGCCGCCGGCCACGCCACGGGGCCCTACCGGGTCCCCGCCGTGGACGTCGAGTCGGTCGCCGTGCGGACCAACAACCCGATCTGTGGCGCCTTCCGTGGCTTCGGGGCGAACCAGGCCCAGTTCGCCATGGAAGGGGTCATGGACCGCCTGGCCGAGGCGGTGGGGATCACCGGCTGGGAGATCCGCAAGCGCAACGTCATCCACCCCGGTGACGTCTGGGGGCCCGGGCAAGTGATGGACGACGGCTGCGCCGGCGCCGAGCGCTGCCTCGACGTCCTCGCCTCCCGTTACGACGAGGCCCGCCGGGCAGGCAAGGCGGTCGGCCTCGGCCTGGCACTAAAGAACTCCGGCTTGGGCAACGGTTTCAAGGAGGTCACCAAGGCCGTCGTGCGCTTCAGGAGAGACGGCCGCGTAGAGGTGCGCCATGGGTGGACCGAGATGGGCCAGGGCATCCACACGGTGGCCTTGCAGGTGGCAGTCGAGGAGCTGGGCCTCGACCCCGACCGCGTCGTGGTGCTTGTCGACACGAGCCGCGAGCTCGGCCAGGGGCAGACGACCGGCAGCCGGGGCACTTTGATGGGTGCCGGGGCCGTGCGCGACGCGTGCCGGGCCGCCCGCCAGGGCGGCTGCCAGTACGACGTCGACTATGTCGGCGAGCACCGGGTGGACTGGACCCATCACATGGGCGAGGTGGAGAGCCCTGTCATCCACTCGGCGTTCGGCTACGCCGCGCAGCTGGTCATCGCTGACCCGGGGTCGGGCGCCATCGAGCGGGTGGTAGCCGCCCACGACGTAGGCCGAGCGGTGAACCCCACGCTGTGCGAGGGCCAGGTCGAGGGTTCGGTGCACATGGGCCTCGGTTACGCCCTCACCGAGGAGTTCCCCTCCGACGAGATGGGCGTGCCGACCAAGACCACTCTGCGGTCCCTCGGCATCCTGCGGGCCAAGGACGTCCCCCCGGTCGAGGTCATCCTGGTGGAGGTACCCCAACCCCGTTCGCCCTACGGGATCAAAGGCGTGGGCGAGATCGGCCTGGTACCGACGGCCGGCGCCGTGGCCGCCGCCCTGCACGCGGCCGACGGGCAATGGCGGACCACGCTGCCCATGCGACCGCCCCAGACCGCGCACGCGGCTACTGCGGGCGACGATTGACCGCAGCCCCATTGAGCCGGGCCCGGTCGGGCAGGTTACTCAGACATGACCCAACTGAGCCCCCCCAGCAAGCCACCGGACCAGTACGACTGCAGCTTCGCCCGTGAGTCCTCGATGTCAAGCTCTCTCATGGCCAGCTGACCGACTCGGTCGAGCGGCCCGAAGCCAGCCCCCTCGACCCGCTCCATGGAGAGACGATCTGGTCGGTAGGTAAGGCCAGGCCCCTGGGTGTCCAGGATCGTGTAATCGTCGCCCCTGCGCAACAACAGTTGCACCTCACCGGTCACGGCCGAGGCGAAAAACCGCTGCAGGGCCTCTCGGAGCATCAACGACTGAGGATCGAGCCAGCGTCCCTCGTACAACAGCCGACCGAGGCGGCGGCCAAGGTCTCGGTACTGCTCGATGCTGTCGTCATTGTGGATGGCGCTGACCAGCCGTTCATAGGCAATGTTCAACAGTGCCATCCCCGGTGCCTCGTAGATACCGCGGCTCTTGGCTTCGATGACCCGGTTCTCGATCTGGTCGCTCATCCCCAGGCCATGGCGCCCGCCGATGGCGTTAGCCGCCCGCACCAGGTCGGCCGCCGACGCGAAAGTCCCGCCATTGATCTTTGTGGGGAAACCTTCGCTGAACCTGACCGTGACGGTTTCCGGCTCGATATGGACCTTTGGGTCCCAGTGCCTGACCCCCATGAGCGGGACCACGATCTCCATCGATGTTTGCAGGAGCTCAAGGTCCTTCGCTTCATGAGTCGCGCCCCAAAGGTTGCAGTCGGTGGAGTAGGCCCGCTCGGGCGCCTCGGTGCGGGGCTGGCCCTTGCCGGCCAAGTAAGCGCTCATCTCGTGGCGCCCACCGAACTCAGCGACGAAGGCCTCGTCCAACCACGGCTTATATATCCTCAGGTCCTGGTTGACCAGAAGGCCGTAGCGGTGGAACCGCTCGATGTCGTTGCCCTTGTACGTCGAACCGTCCCCCCAGATGTTGACGCCGTCACCGGCCATGGCATTGACAAGCCGGACCGAAGTCACTACCCGCCCCAGAGGGGTGGTATTGAAATATTGTTTTCCTGCCGTACCAATATGGAACGCGCCGCACTGCAGGGCCACGAGCCCTTCCTGGGCCAGAGGCTGTTGGCAATCGATGACCCGGGCATGGGCGGCGCCCAGGGCAATGGCCCGCTTGGCCACGGACCCCAGATCAGGCTCGTCAGGTTGCCCGAGATCGGCGGTGTACGCGTAGGGGACGGCACCCTTTTCGGCCATCCAGGCCACCGCCGCCGAGGTATCGAGACCACCCGAAAAGGCCAGCCCCACACGCTCTCCAACGGGTAATGAAGTAAGTACGCTCGGCACGTTCGGGCCCTTCCTGACCAACGACTGGCACCGTCGCCAGCGCGGCCAAGGCTATCGGAGCGATGCGGCGTCCAGGTAAGCCTGCCAGCGCCGCAGCCGCTGGGCACGCTCGGCGACGAAGCGTTCGATCGCCACCAGGATGTGCTCGGGGCCAAGGTGGGCCTCGGAGATCACCTCGTCTACGCTCCCGCCCGTCCGCCACCGGTCATCGAAGTCCGCCGACAGCGAGTACTCCCTCGTGATCGGCCCCTCGGCCCAGTCACGCATCAGCTTGAACGCTCCGCTGGTGACCACCATCGAGTCGACGAAGTCGGCGGGAGATACCACTGACTCCCGGTAGGCGCTGTCCTGGGCCACGAACAACTGCGGGCTGATGGCGGCGACGACCTTCACGTTGAGACCGGCCCGGTCGAGCTCGGGCAGGACCTTGACCAGGTTGTGGGTCGACATGGTGCCGCGCACGTAGACGGTGCCGGCTTTGGGCTTGTCGTCGTCGAAGGCCCGCAGCACGTAGGCCCCCCGGGCGGCGGCGAAATGAGACGGCATGCCCAGGGCAGCACGATCAGGGATCTCGATCGGCGGCCTGGTCAGGTGCAGGGCCACGATCGGCACGTCCAACGCCAGGGCGGCGCCGAGGACGACGGGGACCTCGTTGTACTCCCACGGGTGGAGGTCGATCACCCGGCCCTCGGGGAACAGCTGGGTCACGCCCGTCTCGATGATGCCGAAGTGCGTCCGCGAGTCCTCGGCCGTCTCGGGCCCTGAGTGGCCGGCCACCCACAAGAGCTTCCCGACCTTGAGGTCGCAGTCCTGGGCCAGCTGGCTGAAGAGCCTCATGGGACCGTACTTGAGGTAGGAGAACGAGCCGTAGGTCGAGCACGTCCCCCAGAAACCGTCGAACGCGCTGAACGGGCCCTCCGCCAGGTCGACCGTCGCCAGGCCGGCCATCAGGCCGGCGTTGGTGAACTCGGTGATCTCGGTCGGCAACACGGCCCCGGTGGGGTTGGAGCTCCTCTCGTACCACCCGGCGCCGGGCATATCCCCGAAGTTCGCCCCGAAACCGGAGATGTTCGTAGAGTCGGCCAGGTCGGCAGAACAGGCGATGAACAGGGGCCGCCCGTAGTCGCGCTTGGCCAGGGCGTTGACGTACGACCCCCAAGCCCCCAGGGCGGCGCGGTTGGGGGCCTTTTCGCCGGGACGCTTCCATATCGTCTCGGGGTAGTGCTCGAAGTCGTAGATCCTCCGG
The DNA here is from genome assembly GCA_052325485.1 of Acidimicrobiales bacterium. GTDB lineage: Bacteria > Actinomycetota > Acidimicrobiia > Acidimicrobiales > Palsa-688 > Fen-671. The sequence continues at coordinate 70,960 of JBKQUU010000271.1, forward strand.
TCCGAGAACACTTCGGCCGCCTTACCGCCGAGGCGGAACCCGTCTATGGTGCCCGGCACCGTACCGGCAATAGCCACGAGCCGGTCCGAGAGCCAATTGACGAGGTCGTCGTCGCCCCGCAGCACCCCCATCACGACCTTCAGGTTGGCTTCCTCTTGAGCCCGCAACGTCACCGGGTCGGACGGGGCCGGGGCGTCTACTCCCTGGTACTCCACCCCGTACTTGGCCATGAACTGCTTGCGCACGGCCCAGAACTGCTCGGAGTTGATGGGCCAGGGGACGCCATGGCTGGCGGCGTCGTACTTCCCGTAGCCGCGGCCTTTGCGGGTCTTGAACCAGGCCACGCTGGGGACGTTGCCGAGATTGGCCCCACACGCCCCATCGAGCACTGCCTGGGTCACCGGCCCCCATTCCGAGCCGTCTTCGGTACCCACCACCCTCCATCCGTAAGGGGCGAACCAGTCCACCGGAGAGCCGTTCACCACGCTCGAGGCCGGCCGGGCGTCGATGCCGAAGTCGTTCCAGTCGATGAGGAACACGAGGTTCGACAGGCCCAGTCCCCAGGCTGTGTTCTTGGCTTCGTGGGCGCCCCCGGGCGTCAGCCCTCCTTCACCTTCGACGACGAAGACCTTCACCTCTTCGGCCCCCGCCAGTTTCAGCGCCAGCGCCTCGCCGACGGCGGGGCCAACCCCATGAGCCGAAGGACCGGTATTGTACTTCAAGAACAGGCTTTTTCCCGCCATCTCGGCGTGACCGGGGAGGCCGCCCATGTGACGCAGCTCGGGCAGCATCTCCCAGGTGAGGGCGAACTTCCCCTCCTCTGGGAACGCATAACGCTCGAGGCCGGTCCGTTCGTAGCGCGCTCGCAGCCCTTCGTTCAGCACGGCGAGCGTGGCGTACACGAGCGGGACGGTATGCCCGGCGGAAAGGACGAAGCGGTCCGAGAAGCGCAGCCACGGCCGGCGCACGTCCCATCTCATCGCTCCCGAAAGCGTGAGGGCCAGCATCATGTGGACCTTGGAGCGCGACCCCCCCGGGTGCCCGCTCTGACGGTAGTTGAGGGACAGGTCGATACACTCGTCGACCAGGTCCTTCAGCACCTCGTAGCGGGCGAAGTCTGGCTCCGCGGCGGCAAAAAGACGCCGCACCTCGGCATCGCTAGAGGGGTGTGCCCTGCCCGCCAGGGGAATGCGTTCAACAGCAACAGCTGGCGTCATCTGAAACCTCCGGCCACGATTATGACGGCTCGTACGAGAGCTCGCTCGTACGAATGCTCGCCCGGTCCTCGCCACATGATGCAAGCTCCGCAATTCCCGGACTAGAGCCTTTGGTCACCACGGCGCCGGACGGCCTCGAGACCGGGCCCTTCGGCCCTGGTCCGAGCGCCCTTCGGGACGTTATCTTCCGGAACTATGACAAGGCTCGCATCAAGAATGAAGCAGCTCGGTACCGAGTCGGCGTTCGCGGTCCTGGCCCAGGCCCAGGCGCTGGAGCGCACGGGGCGCCGTGTGGTGCACCTCGAGATCGGGGAGCCGGATTTCACCACTCCCGCTCACATCGTCGAAGCCGCCCAGGCCGGGCTCAAGGCCGGTCATACCCACTACGTGCCCGCCCCGGGGACAATGCGGCTACGTGAGGCCGTCAGCGCTTACCTCGAGCGCAACGGAAGGTTGCGCGCCTCGCCCGACAGGGTGCTGGTCACGCCGGGGGCCAAGCCGATCATGTTCTTCACCATGCTCGCACTGTGCGAGGAAGGCGACGAGGTGCTGTACCCCGATCCCGGGTTCCCGATGTACGAGTCGATCGCCGGGTTCGTCGGGGCTGTCCCCGTGCCCGTACCCCTCCGGGAGGAAAACGACTTCCGCATGGACCCCGCTGAGGTCGAGCACCTGGTCACACCGCGCACGAAGCTCCTCATCCTCAACTCGCCCCACAACCCGTGCGGCAGCGCCCTGACCCCGGGCGACTGTGAAGCCATAGCCGATATCGCCGTCCGCCACGACTTGACGGTACTGACGGACGAGGTGTACTGGGCCACCCGCTACGACGGGAAGCACTGCAGCGTCCTCGATTTCGACGGCATGGCCGAGCGCACCGTCCTACTGGACGGCTGGTCCAAGCCCTTTGCCATGACGGGCTGGCGCCTGGGCTTCGGCGTGTTCCCGCCCGACCTGGTGGAGCCGGTCACCCGGCTGATCGTGAACTCCGTCTCCTGCACCTCGGCGTTCAGCCAGGACGCGGCCGTAGCCGCCCTCGAAGGCCCGTGGCAGCCGGTCGAGGACATGGTGACCGAGTTCCGGGCCCGGCGCGACGTGATCGTCGAGGGCCTCGGGCGCATCCCGGGGATCTCGTGCACCACTCCACAAGGCGCTTTCTATGTGTTCCCGAACGTGAAGGAACTCGGGATGCCGTCGTCGGTGCTCGCCGCTCGTCTGCTCGACGAAGCCGGCGTGGCTTGCCTGTCCGGCACGGCGTTCGGGTCCTGGGGGGAGGGCTACCTACGTTTCTCGTACGCCAACTCGGTCGACAACATCCGGGTGGCCCTCGGGTCGATCGAGGAGTTTTGCCGGACCTGTAACTAGCCCTCGCCAGTACGCAATTTGCCGTGGCAAGGATAAAAGGGAGGATTTTGCCGTGAGGACGTACGTCGATTCAGTGATAGCCGAGGTCGAGGACAAGAACCCCGGTGAAACGGAGTTCCTCCAGGCCGTGCGCGAGGTGTACCCCTGCCTGGCGCCGGTGGTCGAAGGACGACGGGAGTACCGCGCCGCCAAGATCCTCGAGCGCATGGCCGAGCCCGAAAGGGTGATCATCTTCAGGGTCCCCTGGGTCGACGACAAGGGCGAGGTCCACATAAACCGGGGTTTTCGTGTCCAGATGAACAGCGCCATTGGGCCCTATAAGGGCGGGCTGCGCTTTCACCCGACGGTTTACCTGGGCCTGCTCAAGTTCCTCGCTTTCGAACAGGTCTTCAAGAACGCGCTGACGATGCTGCCCATAGGCGGGGCCAAAGGTGGCTCGGACTTCGACCCGAAGCACCGCAGCCCGGCCGAGGTCCGGCGCTTTTGCCAATCGTTCATGACCGAGCTGTACCGGCACATCGGCCAGTTCACTGACGTGCCCGCCGGGGACATCGGCGTGGGCGCCCGGGAGATCGGTTACCTCTTCGGCCAGTACAAGCGCATCACCAACCAGTTCTCCGGCGTGCTGACCGGCAAGGGCCTGGGGTGGGGAGGGTCGGCCATCCGCCCCGAGGCCACCGGGTACGGAGCCGTCTACTTCGCTCAGGAGATGCTCGCCACGCGCGGGGACGGCCTGGAGGGTAAGACGTGCCTGGTCTCGGGCAGCGGGAACGTGGCGCAGTACACGGTCGAGAAGCTGATCGACCTCGGCGCCCGGCCCGTCACCCTGTCTGATTCCGGCGGTTTTGTCCACGACCCGGACGGGATCGACCGCGAAAAGCTCGATTGGCTCATGGAGCTCAAGAACGGGCAGCGGGGAAGGATCCGCCAGTACGCGGAGAAGTTCCCTGGCTCGCGGTTCGTCCCGGCCGAGCCCGGGGACTCGAACCCGCTGTGGAGCATCCCGGCCGACTGCGCTTTCCCGAGCGCCACGCAAAATGAGATCAACGGCAAGGACGCCGCCAACCTGATCTCGTCCGGGGTCGGGCTGGTCGCCGAAGGCGCCAACATGCCGACCACTCCCGAAGGGGCCGAGCTGTTCCTGGCTTCGGGCCTTATGTACGGTCCCGGCAAGGCCGCCAACGCCGGAGGGGTCGCCGTATCGTGCCTGGAGATGGCCCAGGACTCCGAGCACCTGCAGTGGTCCCGCGAACAGGTCGACGAGCGGCTGCGGTCGATCATGAGCTCGATCCACCTCAGGGTCAGCACCATCGCCGCGGAGTACGGCCACCCTGGGAACTACATGCTGGGCGCCAACATCGCAGGGTTCTTGAGGGTGGCCGGTGCGATGCTGGACGAAGACGTCGTATAGTCGCCCCTCAGGGCGGGATCCACCACCAACAGCACGAAGAAAAACTTAGGAGCGCGACCAGCATGCCCACCTCGGGACTAGAGGACCACATCGTCGACCGCGGTGTCTACGACCGCACCGTGCAGCGGTTCCGGGAAGCTCAGGTGATGTTGCCGACCTTCGCCGAGCTGGCGGAGCCGCACCGGATCCCGGCGGCGGTGCGCCGCGCTCTCGTGGCCGTGAAGCCCGACGAGGCCCACCCGCTCAACCTGTTCCGGGTGCACTGGTACAATGCCGCCGACCGACGCGCTCAGGACGCCGTCCCCGGCCACGTGGTGCTCGGCCCGGAGCTGACGGGTGTCGACGCCAAGATCGTGGTGGCCCTCGGGGACCGCTTCCCCATGATCCGTGCCCACAAGGTACTGGCGGCCTATGGCTGCCTGGCGCCCCGAGTCGTCACCGGCCAGTTCGACCCCACGTCGCACCGGGCCATATGGCCTTCTACCGGGAACTACTGCCGGGGCGGGGTGGCCATCTCGCGGCTCATGGGCTGCCGGGGGGTGGCAGTCCTGCCCGAAGGGATGAGCCGGGAGCGTTTCGCCTGGCTCGAGGACTGGGTCCGCGACCCGGCTGACGTGATCGCCACCCCGGGCTCGGAGAGCAACGTCAAGGAGATCTACGACAAATGTGCGGAGCTCTCCCGGGACCCTGCCAATGTGATCTTCAACCAGTTCTCCGAGTTCCCTAACTACCTGGTGCACTACCTGTGCACCGGGGCGGCGTTGGGCCACGTGTTCGAACACCTCCGGGAGCAAGAGGCCGGGCTGCGCCTGCGCGCCTTCGTCTCCGCCTCGGGGTCGGCCGGCACCCTGGGCGCCGGCGACCGCCTAAAGGAGGACCACGGCGCCCGCATCGTGGCGGTCGAGGCCCTCGAATGCCCGACCATGCTTTATAACGGGTTCGGCGAGCACAACATCCAGGGCATCGGCGACAAGCACATACCGCTCATCCACAATGTCTACAACACCGACCTGGTCACGGCGGTAAGTGACCGGGCCACGGACCATCTCTCAGTGCTCTTCTCGTCCCCGGCCGGGCTCGCCTACCTGGCCGAGCGCCGGAACGTCCCCCCCGAGGTGCTCGACGCTCTGAGCTCGTTCGGGTTGTCGAGCATCTGCAACATCCTCGCCGCCGTGAAGACCGCCAAGTACCTGGACCTCGGGCCGGCCGACGTGGTGGCCACGGTGGCGACCGACGGAGCCGAAATGTACGAGAGCGAACGAGCCAAGATCGAGGCCCGGGACTTTCCCGGCGGCTTCGATGCCGTCGCCGCGGGCGAGGCCTTCGGGCGTTGGATGTTGGCCGCCGGCACAGACCACCTTCTCGAGACCACGAAGCGGGACCGTGAGCGGATATTCAACCTCGGGTACTTCACCTGGGTCGAGCAGCAGGGCCTCTCCTTCGAAGACTTCGTGGCCCGGCGGGAGGCGTCGTTCTGGTCGGAGCTGCGGGGGAAGCTCCCGGTGTGGGACGAGATGATCAAAGAGTTCAACTCTCGCAGCGGCGTTGATGTGCCGTGACCGAGCCGGTCAGCCGCCTCGTCTGCGCCGGTTGCGGTAGCTCACCAGAGGTTGACGAGCCGTACCCCTTCCGCTGCCCCCGGGCCGGTGAGGGTGACGTTGACCACGTCCTGGTCAGGGCCCTCGACCCGGCCGGGGTGAGCTTCCCGGCGGGGGACGGGGCGGGGACCGAGCCGTTCGCCAGGTACCGGGCCCTCCTGCACAGCTACCACCGCGCCATGGCGGGCGGGATGGCGGACGAGGAGTTCCTGGCCCTGGTCGAGGGCCTCGACAGTGCCGTCGCCGCCGTGGACGGCGTTGGTTTTCGGGCCACGCCCTTCCAGCGCAGCGAGCACCTCTCCCAGAGCCTGGGCTTTGAGGGTAGCGGCGGGGTGTGGGTCAAGGACGAGACCGGCAACGTTGCCGGCTCGCACAAGGGGAGGCACCTGATGGGTGTGCTCCTGCACCTCGAGGTGGCCGAACGCTTGGGGCTGGCCGGTCCTGGCCACCGGCCCGATCTGGCCATCGCCAGTTGCGGCAACGCCGCCCTGGCCGCGGCCGTGGTCGCGGCCGCCGGTGGCCGGCGCTTGCGCGTGTTCGTACCGGTCGACGCCGACGCCGGGATCGTCGACCGCCTCGGCGACCTGGGGGCCGATGTGGTCGTGTGCCCCCGCCCGCCGGGCGTGGCCGGCGACCCCACCTACGTCCGGCTGCGCCAGGAGATCGACGCCGGGGCACTGCCCTTTACGTGCCAGGGCAACGAGAACGGCCTGGCCATAGAGGGTGGCGAGACGATCGGGTACGAGATGGTGTCCGACCTGGCCCGCCTCGGGGCCGACCTCGACCACCTCGTCGTCCAGGTCGGGGGCGGGGCACTGGCGAGCAGTTGCACCGAGGCCTTCGCCGAGGCCGTGCAAATGGGGGCCATCGTCCGGGGGCCCCGGGTCCACACCGTCCAGACGCTCGGTGCCCACCCGCTCGAGCGAGCCCACCATCGGGTGGAAAGGTTGCTTTCCGGCCCGGGTGGCCCGCCCGACCTCGACCGTGCCCTGCGTGAGGCCGCCACCCACCGGTCCGCCTACATGTGGCCGTGGGAAGACGAACCCAAGAGCATTGCCACCGGGATCCTCGACGACGAGACCTACGACTGGCTGGCGGTGGTCGCCGGCATGCTCAGGAGCGGCGGCCAGCCGGTGGTCGTCTCCGAGGAACGCCTGGCCCAGGCGCACGAGCTGGGCCGGGTTGCCGGGTTCGGCGCCGACCCGACGGGCAGCTCCGGCTTGGCCGGGTTGCTCGACTTGCGGGCCGAGGGAGTGGTACGGCCGGACGAGCGGGTGGCAGTGCTGTTCACGGGGACCGAACGGGCCGGACGTCCATGAGGGCGGCCCTTTACCTGCAGGACATGCACCCGGTCCGCCAAGGGATGGAGTACGCCCGCTACGCCGAGGAACGCGGCTTTGAGGCCGTGTGGCAGGCCGAGAGCCGGCTCGTGCGCGAGGCCACCGTGCCGATGGCCGCCTACGCCGCCGTTACCGACCGCATCAAGATCGGGTCGGGCGTGGTCCCCATTTGGACCCGTAACGTCGGGTTGCTGGCGGCGACGTTCGCCACGCTCGACGAACTGGCGCCCGGTCGAGTCATCCTCGGCCTCGGGGCCTGGTGGGAGCCGCTGGCGAGCAAGGTCGGTGTCGACCGGCGCCGACCGTTGCGGGCCATGCGCGAGGTGGTCGAATCGACCCGCCGGCTCCTGGCCATGGAGCGCGTCACCTACCACGGTGAGTTCGTCCACCTGGACGACGTCGAGATCGACATCGTGCACGGCGACCGCTCGCCCAAGCACGTGCCCATCTACGTGGGCGCCACCGGGATGCAGATGATGGAGCTGGCGGCCGAAATAAGCGACGGGGTGGTGCTCAATTACATGGTGGCGCCGGACTACACCCGGCGCGCCATGGAGGCCATCGCCACCGGGGCCCAGCGCTCGGGGCGCACCGTTGACGACATCGACCGGCCGCAGCTGGTCGTCTGCTCGCTGGACGAGGACCGCGAGCGGGCGCTGGACCGCTCGCGTGAGCTCCTCACCCAGTACCTGGGCCAGCAGCCGCACATCATGAAGGCCAGCGGCGTCGACCCGGCCTTGATCGAGGCCATCGGCAAGGTCCTGACCTGGCCCGCCGGCCCCGAAGAGATCCGAAAAGCGATGCGCCTGGTCCCCGACGACGCCGTCCAGATGATCTCGGCGTCAGGGACGCCGGCCGAGTGCCGGGCGAAGGTGGACGAGTACATCGCCGCCGGCGCCACCTGCCCAATTTTGTACCCGCTGGGCGACGACGTCCGGCTGATGATCGACACTTTCGCTGCAACATAAGACCAAGCACTGAGAAAGGAAAGGTAAACAAATGAGAAGCTTTTTGGGCCGGGACATCCTGTCTCTGAAGGACTTCGAACGCGACGAGTTCTTCCAGGTGTTCAGCGTCGCCGACGGGCTGCGACCTTACGCCGAGAAACGCCGCAATGGTGACCTGCTCGCCTCCAAGACGCTGCTCACCGCCTTCTACCAGCCGAGCACCCGGACGAGGCTGGCCACCGAAGCGGCCATGCACCGCCTGGGCGGGCACGTGCTCGGGTTCTCCGACGCCAAGATGACGCGCGCCGGCGACTTCTACCAGGAGAGCATCAAGGACACCGTGCACATGCTCGAGTACTACGGCGACGTCATCGCCATGCGCCATTTCCAGCAAGGCGCTCCTCACGAAGCGGCCAAGTGGGCGTCGGTACCGGTCATCAACTGCGGGGACGGGTGGGGCGAGCACCCCACCCAGGTGCTCACGGACCTCTATACGACCTGGAAGCACTTCGGCACCCTTGATGGGCTGAGGGTGCTGTGCGTGGGCGACATGCGTATGCGCACCATGCACTCGATCCTCTACGCCATGTCCCAGTTCGACATGGAGGGGCTTGTCGTGTGCCCGCCGGACATGTCGCTGCTACCCGAGTTCAAGGCCGAGCTCGACGAACGCAACGTGATGTACCGCGAAGTCGAGAGCGTGGAGAAGTGCATAGCGGAGGCGGACGTCATCTACATGGAGCCGGTGGTGCAAGCGGACTACACCAAGTCCCGCGACGAGGCCCATGACGAGAAGGGACAGACCCCGGCCGCCTACAAGGTGACCCGCCAGTTGTTGCGGGACAAGGCCAAGAGCACCTCGATCATCTTGCACTCGCTGCCCAGGATGGACGAGCTCCCCGCCGATGTCGACGCCACCCGCCACGCCCGTTACTGGTTCGAGGCCTTCAACGGCGTCGTCATGCGCATGGCCCTTCTGTCGCTCGTGCTCGGCGCGGTCGAGTAGGAGGGGCCCCATGCAGACCAACCTGCGCGGCAGAGACGTGATCGACTTCCAGGAGTGGACCAAGGACGAGCTCGACACCGTGCTCGACGTGGCCTTCACATTGAAGAGGGACCGGGCCCTGGGACAGCCTCATCCCTACCTGCGTGACAAGGTGCTCGCCATGTTGTTCTTCTTCTCCAGCACCCGGACGCGGGCTTCGTTCGAGGCGGGCATGGCCCAGCTCGGCGGTCACGCCCAGTTCATCGAGAGCCGCACCACCCAAATAGCGCACGGCGACACGGCTAAGGAGATCGGGGAGATCCTCGGTCGTTACAACGACGGGATCGCCATCCGCAACGTCGACTGGGGCGTCGGCAACACCTACATCCGTGACGTCGCCCAGGCGAGCCGGGTCCCCGTGCTCAACATGCAGTGCGACATCTACCACCCCCACCAAGCGCTGGCCGACCTCATGACGATCATCGAGCACTTCGGTGACCCGAGGGGGAAGACGGCCACCGTGAGCTGGGCGTGCGCCGCTAGCTACCAGAAGCCGATCAGTGTCCCCCAGAGCTTGGCCCTATTGCTGCCCCGTTTCGGGATCAACGTCCGGCTGGTCCATCCCCCCGAGTTCGTTCTCATGGACGACATCGTCGACCAAGCGCGCCAGAACGCCCACAAGGCGGGCGTCTCCTTCGAGGTCATGGACGACTTCGACAAGGGCATTGCCGGCACCGACGTTGTGTACGCCAAGAGCTGGGGGGCGCTGCTCACGACCACTGACGAAGCCGAAGGCGCCAAGGCCATCAGCAAGTACAGCTCCTGGGTGACCGACTCGCGGCGCATGGCCATGGCCAACGACGACGCCATCTTCATGCACCCGCTGCCCGCCGACCGCGGGGTGGAGGTCACCGACGAGGTGATCGACGGCCCGCAGTCGGCCGTGTACGACCAAGCCGAGAACCGCCTGCACGGCCAGAAGGCCGTAATGGCGCTGACGATGAGCTGAAGGGGCACCGTGAACGGGAAGCTGGCCGTGGTCGCCATCGGTGGGAACTCGCTGATCAAGGACCGGACGCGCATGGACGTGTTCGCGCAATATGTCGCTGCCCAAGAGACCTGCGTGCACATAGCCTCGATGATCGAGCAAGGCTGGAACGTGGTCGTAGGCCACGGCAATGGGCCCCAGGTGGGCTTCATACTGCGCCGCTCGGAGATCGCCGCCCACGAGCTCCACGAGGTGCCCCTCGACGTGTGCGGCGCAGACACTCAGGGCGCCATCGGCTACGCGCTGGCCCAGAACCTCATGAACGAGCTGCGCCGGCGCGGCATCCACCGGCCGGTGGCAGCGGTGGTGACCCAGACCGAAGTGGCCGGTGACGACCCCGCCTTTGCCCACCCGACCAAACCGATCGGCTCTTTCATGGACGAGGCCGACGCCCTGCGCCGCCGGGACAAAGACGGCTGGGACGTCGTAGAGGACGCCAACCGCGGTTGGCGCCGCGTCGTCGCCTCACCTCGCCCGCTCCGGATCGTGGAGCTCGACGTGATCAAGACGATGATCGAGGCCGGCATCATCGTGGTCGCCGTCGGTGGAGGGGGGATCCCGGTCGTCCGCGACACCGAGGACGACCTCCGCGGGGTCGAGGCGGTCATCGACAAGGACCTGGGCTGCTCCCTGCTGGCCCGGGAGGTCAAGGCCGACCTGTTCCTCATCACCACCGCCGTCGAAAAGGTGGCCCTTCGGTTCGGCACCCCCGAAGAGCAGACGCTCGACCACCTGAGCCTCGCCGAGGCGAAGAGCTACCTGGCCGAGGGCACGCACTTCGCCCCGGGGAGCATGGCGCCGAAGATCCGGGCCGTGATCGAGTACCTCGAAGGTGGCGGCCACGAGGCTCTCATCACCGATCCCGAGCATCTCGAGCCGGCGTTGGCCGGGCGAACGGGGACGCTGTTCACACTGTCCTAACCGTTCCCACTGTCCTAACCGTTCACACTGTCCTAGTTGTGAGAGTCACGCGGTCCTAAGCACTCATCGGCGCGCCGACAGGTGCACGGCGTCGATGATCTTCTGGTAGCCGGTGCAGCGGCAGAGGTTGCCGGCCAAGGCCTCGCGGATCTCGTCGTCATCGGGGTCGGCGACGTGCCGGAGCAGGTCGTGCGCAGCCATGACCAGGCCTGGTGTGCAGAACCCGCACTGGACGGCGCCGGCGTCTACGAAGGCCTGCTGCAGCGGGACGAGGGCGTCGCCTTCGGCCAGGCCCTCGACGGTAGTTATGGCGCGGCCTTCGGCCTGGCCGGCCAGCACCAGGCACGAACACACGAGCACGTCATCGAGGTAGACCGAGCACGAGCCGCACTCGCCCTGCTCGCATGCGTTCTTGGTCCCCATGAGGCCCAGGTGTTCCCGGAGCAGGTGCAGCAGGCTCTCCGACGGGGCCACGCCCTCGGCCACCCTACGCTCCCCATTGACCAGGCATGACACTCTCACGTCCGTCCCTCCCGGTACTCCTCCCAGCACCACGACAGCGCCCTGCGGCCCAAGACCTCGAGGGCGCGCCGGCGGTAGGCGGCGCTGCCCCGGACGTCGTCGATCGGCCGGGCGGCCTGGGCCACGAGCTGGCCGAAACGGGCCAGGACGCTGGGGCCGAGGGGCGCCCTCGACTCCCACGCCCCGGTCTCTTCCAGGTGGCCCTCAAGGAACTGTTCGGCGGCGGGGGCGGGCAATGGGACCGGCCCGACAGAGCCCAAGCCGGTGCCGACCCGGTGCTCGGGCGGGTGCAGCGCCAGCGCGAACGAGCAGACAGCGATCACCATGGCATTGCGCGTCCCCACCTTGGCGAAGACCTGGGGGCCACTGGCGAGCGGTACCCACACGGCCGCGATGAGCTCGTCTGGGGCCAACACGCTGCGTTTTGGCCCGACAAAGAACTCGCTGATGGGTACGGTCCGGCTCCGGTTCACCGAGGCCACCTCGACCTCGGCCCGGGCGGCCAAAAGGGGTGGGTGGCAGTCACCGGCGGGAGAGGCCGAGCCCAGGTTGCCCCCGATGGTGCCGCGGTTGCGTACCGGCGGCGAGCCCACGGTGCGCGCCGCCATGGTCAGCGCCGGGAGGTCCCGGCCCAGGTCGGCGATGATCTGGCTGTAGGTAAGACCGGAACCGACCCGGATCTGACCGTCCTCCCGCCCCCAGGCGCGCAGCTCGCCGACCCTGCTCAGGTCCAATAGGGCGCTCGGACGAAGACGGCCGAAGTTCAGCTCGACGAGCACGTCGGTGCCGCCGGCTATGGCTACGGCCTCGGGGTGCTGAGCACGGGCCTCGAGCGCCTCGGGCCAACTGGTGGGCTGGACGAAGCTCACGAGGCCCCCGTCGTCAGAGGTTCCGCGCTCTGGGCGTGCTCCGGGGCCCCGTCGGGCAAGCTCTCGCCGGCGCCGGCCGCCGGCCCGGAGGGGGCCGGGACCCCGGCCATCATGAGCCCGATCGCCTCGCGGGTGGTGGTATGCGGGTCGACTTCGCCGATTATGGCCCCTTCGTACATGACCAAGGTCCGGTGCGAGATGGCGATGACCTCGTCGAGGTCCTCCGAGATGATGACGACGGCGATGCCCTTGGCTGCCTCATCGCGCAGCCGTTCGTGGATGTAACGGGCGGCGGCCACATCGATGCCTCGGGTGGGCTGGGCGATGAGCAGGACCTTCGGGTCACCCGAGAGCTCGCGGGCCAGTATGAGCTTTTGGATGTTGCCGCCCGACAGGTTGCGCGTGGGAGTGTCGATGCTCGGGGCGCGCACGTCGAACATGGCGACGAGCTCCCTGGCCCGGGCGCGTACCGAACCGCGGCGCAGGAACCCCATATGGACGAACGCCGGCTTGTCCGAGTCGACCAGCATGAGGTTCTCGGCCACACTGAAGTCTCCGATGACGCCGTCGCGCATCCTCTCCTCGGGCACATAGCCCAGGCCGGCGGCCCGGGCCGCCGCCGCCGTCTTCCCCACCAGCACGACGCCGTCGACCTGGACAGACCCTCGCAGCGGGGGGCGCAGGCCGGCGATGGCCTCCCCCAGCTCGCGCTGGCCATTGCCCGAGACCCCGGCGACGCCGACGATCTCCCGGGCGCGGACGGTGAGCGACAGCCCGCGCACCGCCTCGGTGCCGCGGTCCCCCCGTACGACCAGGTCGTCGACCTTGAGCCTGACCTCGCCGGCGTCGACGTCGCCGGAAAGCCCCTCGGCCCCGATCTGGCGACCGACCATCATCTCGGCCAGCTGCTCTCCGGTCACTTCACCGGCGGGCACAGTGCCGATCTTTCTCCCCCCCCGCAGCACGGTGATGCGGTCGGACAGGGCCAGCACTTCACGGATCTTGTGGGAGATGAAGATGAGGCCACAACCCTCGGCGGACATTTTCTTCAGCACCCGGAAAAGGTCGTCCACCTCCCGCGGGGTGAGCACGGCGGTGGGTTCGTCGAGCACCAGGAGCTTTGACTGGCGGTAGAGCGCCTTGATTATCTCGACCCGCTGGCGCTCGCCCACAGATAGCTGCCAAATGAGGGCCGAGGGGTTCACCTCCAGCCCGTAAAGCGCTGACAGTTCTTCGATGCGGGCCGAGACGCGGCGGACATCCTTCAGCGGCCCCCGGGTCGACTTGAGCCCGAGGGAGACGTTCTCGGCCACGCTCAGGGTCGGGACCAGCATGAAGTGCTGGTGGATCATCCCGATCCCAAGGGCGATGGCAGCCGCCGGCGAGCCGATGCTCACCGGCTTGCCGTGGAGGTAGATCTCGCCCGAGTCCGGCTGGTAGAAGCCGTAGAGGACCCGCATGAGGGTGCTCTTGCCAGCCCCGTTCTCGCCGAAAAGCGTGTGCACCTCGCCGGCGCGGACGTCAAAGTCGATGTTGTCGTTGGCGAGCACCCCGGGAAAGCGCTTGGTGACCCCGCGCATCTCCAGCAGCGCGGTCATCTCCGTCGCCTTCTCCGGAGTGCTCGACATGGTGTGGCTCCTTCCCGGTCAGTACCGGCGGCGCGCCCTACTTGGCGACGGCGAGGCTACCGTCGGCGATGCGGGCGACCAGCTTCTCGGCTTGCGCCTTCACGTTGGCCGGCAGTGGGTAGCTCGGGTTGAAGACGATCTTCTCGCCGTTGTTGGCCAGGGTGATCGTATAGGTGGACCCACCGAGCTTGCCCGCCCGGATCCCGGTGAAAATTTGCTCGAGCACGGGCACCCAGTTGTAGACCTGAGACGACACGACCTCACTAGGCGCCAACGACGCCTGGGTCCACTGGGTACCAAACCACGCCACCTTGTCGGCCTTGGCTATCCCGATGGCCCCCACGACGGACTGCGAGCTGCCGGTGAGGACGTCCGCCCCGTCGGCGACGTAGGCCTTGGCCGAGCTGGCCATGAGCGAGACGTCGCTGAAGGACCCGGTGAAGCTCACGTGCACGGTCGCCTTGGGGTCCTGGGCCAGCACTCCGGCCTTGAAGCCGTCCACGTACAGCTGGGCGTCGCCGACATCGATGGGGCCGATGACACCGATCACGTGGCTCTTGCTGAGCATCCCGGCCATGTAGCCCTGAACGTAGCCGCCTTGGTTGGAGTCAGCCTGGTAGGCATAGATGTTCGGCTCACCGAACGTCGAGCCCGCCGTGCCCCAGGCGAAAGAGACCTTGGGGAACTTGGGGGCCAGTGCCTGCAAGGTGCTGCCGTACTGCGAGCCGTGGGCGATCACGAGATTGTAGTGGTCGGCGGCGTACTGGCGGATCAGGTTGGCGGCGTCGGACACCACGAACTCGTTGTCCGAGATGGCTATCTGGAGGTTGTACGACGTCTTTAGCGAGTCCAGCGCCGCCACCATCGACTGGGTAAAGGCGAGGTCGTTGACGGCGCTGGGCGCCACCAGGGCGACCTTCAGCACCGGCATGGTGCTGGCGGCGCCGGCGGGTGCGGCAGTCATGGGCACGGTGGCGACCAGTGCCGATGCGGCGGCCACAGTCATCAGGCACCGCAACCATATTGATTTTCTCCTCATTTCATCCTCTCTTGTTGGTGGGAACAGGGCGGGGCCCTGGTCCCGGTTCGACTGTGTTTCTTCTCCCGAGCTCGACGAAAGGGGCACTAGGGTCAAGCCCCCCTTACGTAGGGCTTCCCGAGCGCGGCGGGCTGCTTGAAACGGCCGGCCAGCGCCACAAGGGCCAGTACGGTGATCACGGCCGGCGCCGTGGCGGCCAGGTCGGCGGCGGAGGTGGGGATAATGCCAAGCGACTTCCACTGCAGGACCACGGCGGTCACGACGCCGTACAGCAGGGACCCGGTCATGACCCCGGCCGGCCGCCAGGCGCCGAAATAAACCAGGGCGACGGCGATAAAGCCTGCGCTCTGGGTGAGGTTCTCCTGGAAGATGCCGTCCAGGAGGAGCAAGGTCGACCCCGCCAGCCCAGCCATGGTGCAGCCCAGGACCACCGTGGAGTAGCGGGTGCGGGCCACGTTTATCCCGACGCTGTCGGCCGCCGCCGGGTTCTCGCCCACGGCCAGTACGCGGGTCCCGTAATTGGTGTGGTACAGGACGTACGCCAGGGCCGGGACGAGCAGGAAAGCGATATAGATGAGCACGTTCTGTTGAAAGAACATGCGGCCCAGGGCGGGGATCTTCGCCAACAAGGGGATGTTCATCGTGGGCAACGAGTTGACGGGCAGGGGGGTCCCGACGAACCTCACGAAGAGGAGGTCGCTCATCCCCAGACCGAAAATGTAGACACCGATGCCACTGATGCCCTGTTGAGCGCGCAGCGTGACGCTCATGAAGGCGGTGGCCAGGCCCATGAGGGCACCGACGCCCATGCCTACCAGGGCCCCGAGCAAGTCGCTGCCTGTCTCGAGAGCCACGTAGTAGCAAGCGAAGGCGCCCATCAGCATGATGCCGTCGACCCCCAGGTTCAACACCCCGCTGCGCTGGCCCAGGGTCTCGCCCAGGGCGGCCAGCAGGAAGGGGGTGGCGTACTGGACGGCCGAGGCGATGGTCGCGGTCAGGACGGCGTAGGTGAAAAAGGCGCTCACGGCCGCGCCCTAGCCAACTTGATGAGCAAGGAGCGTCGCGCGCCCCCCGGGGCGCCGTCCTTGGCCTGCGCCAGCCGCTGGGCCTCTTCCTGGATGCGGAAACGTACGCGCAGGTAGTCGATCGACACGACGAAGATGACGACCAGCCCCTCGATGGTGGTGACGAGATCGGTAGGCACCCCGATCACCCCCTGCATGGAGGTGCCACCGACGAGGAGACCGCCGAAGAGGTAGGCCGACACGATGCTCCATAGCGGGTTCAAACCGCCGAAGAGGGCGACGACGATGCCGTTGAACCCGTCGTTGCCGGTGAAGCCGGTGAGGCTCCCGTCGGTCACCATCCGGTGCGAGATGCTCCCGAAGACGAGCACGGCCCCGGCGATCCCGCAGCAGGCGCCGGAAAGCACCATGGAGCTCATGATCGTGCGCTTGACCCGCATACCCGCGTAAGCGGCGGCATCCCGCGACAGGCCGACAGCGCGGATCCGGAAGCCGAAACCGGTGCGCCACAAAAGGAAGTACCCGGCGACGGCGACGGCCACGGCGATGACCACGCCGAGGTTCAACTGCGTCCCGCTCACTATGGTCGGCAGCCACGAGTTCTTGGACAGCAGCTTCGTCTGGGGTATTGAGCCGGTGATGGCGAACGACTGTGACTTGTTGATCATCGGCCCGGACAGCAGGTAGTTCATAACCTGCACGGCCACCAGGTTGAGCTTGATCGTGCTCAGGATCTCGTTCACGTTGAAATATGCCTTGAAGAAGCCGGCGATCCCGGCCCAGAAAGCACCGCCGGCGGCGGCCACGACCACCACGAGG